>NZ_CP014263.1:4772500-5072500 GCF_001988955.1 Spirosoma montaniterrae
GCGACCGGAAATCAGCGATAGCTTGCTTTACAGCTTCCCGTTCGGGCGAACCAGGACGATACTCTTTGACTGGCTCGTTGGCCGGAACAGGCACATTGAATTGTCCAAACGACATAAGAGATCACGATTTTTGGCTTTCAAAGGTACGCATCTCCCAACTTATCCACAACGAGACATACTTTTCCACATTTCTTTGAATGATTTCGGCAGATTCGGCTGGTTTTCCGAACTTTGTCATCTTTCCTGACGTGACCTATGCGCTTCTACAGTACCAATAGCCCACAATCGACAGTATCTATCGAACAGGCTCTGTTTCATAGTATGCCGACTGACAAAGGGCTGTATATGCCCACTCCCTTGCCTCGTTTAGGTGCCAAGTTCTTTAATGACATTGCTGGTTTATCGTTAGCCGATATTGGATTTGCTCTCAGCCAGGCCCTGTTTGGTGATGAGATTGCCAAACAGGATCTGGAAGAGTTAACAGCACAGGCTTTTCCGTTCGATACGCCGGTTGTTGAACTGGAACCGGGTCGGGTTGGCATATTAGAATTGTTTCATGGTCCATCACTGGCGTTTAAAGACGTTGGTGCACGATACATGGCGGCTTTGATGGCACATTTTTCAGCGCGCAACGACAAGGAAATCAACATTTTAGTGGCTACGTCGGGCGATACGGGCGGGGCTGTAGCAATGGGGTTTCATAATGTACCGGGCGTTCGGGTATCTATTCTGTATCCGAGCGGGCGGGTCAGCGATTTGCAGGAAAAGCAGCTTACTACGCTGGGCGGCAACGTGCGGGCATTTGAAGTAGATGGCTCATTTGACGAGTGCCAGGCTATTGTGAAACAGGCGTTTGTCGATGTCGAGTTGAATCAGGCATTGGCGTTGTCGTCAGCAAATTCGATTAATATTTTCCGACTCATTCCACAAGGATTTTATTATGTGCGGGCCTACGGTCAGGTTCGACATCATGGCAAGCCAGTTGTCTTTTCGACACCGAGTGGCAATTTTGGCAACCTTAGTGCAGGGGTGATGGTCCAGCAGATGGGCCTGCCCATCAGCCATTTTGTAGCTGCAACAAACTTAAACCATGTGGTTCCTTCCTACTTAGCTTCAGGAAACTACGAGCCGGGCGATTCTGTCGCTACCATATCGAATGCGATGGACGTTGGTAGCCCCAGCAATTTTGTGCGACTGCTCCATCTATACGGCGATGATTATTCTACTGTAAGCCAGCACGTAACCGGTTATTTCTACACAGATGATGAAACCCGTGCGGGTATGGTTCAGATTCGCGACCAGCATGGCTACGTAGCCTGTCCGCATACAGCTATTGGGATTATGGGCATAAATCAATATTTAGCTGATAATCAACAGGATGCAGTCGGTATTGCATTGGCTACGGCGCACCCGGCGAAGTTTAAGCCATTAGTTGAAGACGTATTGAAGCAACCTGTAGAAGTACCCGACCGATTAGCCGTATTAGCCGACCAACCTAAAAAAAGCACTCGTATTCCGGCAGAATACATGGCCTTTAGAGAGTCATTTCTGCAAACCGTGTAGAAGGCGGGTAAGGTTGACTTTTCTACAGCATGTCCATTAATTCACTGTATCGCCCCGTAGAGACCGGAATCGTTTTCGGGCTTCAGCCACATAAATACTGCCGGGATACTGGGTCAATAGCTGTTGATAAATAGCCATAGCAGCCGGTTTATCTTTGAGTCGCTCCTCGAGAACTTTTCCTTGAGTAAAGAGCGCATCGTCGCCCAATATATCGTTAGGATACTTGGCCATTATTGCTTTCAGGTCATCAAGGGCTTCTTTGCTTTTACCCTGTTTCAGATACGTATTTGCTCTAAGCCACAGAATTTCGTCGGCTAAACTACTTTCGCCATGTTTTATCCACATGTCGTTGAGTTTATCCACAGCCTCATCTGTTTTATTTTGAAAAAGTAACAGGTCAATTGCAGCGTATGCCCGCATGGCAGATTCGGTGCTGTCTTCGCCTGTGTTATCCACAATTAACAGACTTAGCTGCTCAGCATCATTGGCGATTTCGCGCGAGGTAGCCAGTTTTAATACATCGAGTACGTCTTTCGCCACCGCAAAATCGCCCTTGTAGTAGTGTAATTTGGCATTTTTAAGCTTAGCCTCATACCCAAGTAGTTCTTCTTTCTGCGACTTTTCAACCTGCGAGTATAACAAGGTCGATTCCCAGGGTTCGCCCTTCAACAGGTAGATATCGCCTTTGTCAATTTTGCACTTATCCACAAAATTTCGATCATTTTTCCCCAGATCAATGGCTAAATCAAGCACAGACAAAGCCGTATCGCGACTGTCTAAATAATTTCCATACAAATTAGCCGTGCTTCGCAGTGCTTCCAGCGTTTTTACGTTTGTACCAATTTCCTGCAACATCCGCTGATAATCGGCGATGAGTTTTCTGATTTCATATTTATCTACCGGGTATGTATTCTTAACCTGCTCTTCACGGGCGTTAATCACTAACCGGCGGGCAAATGGGTATAACTGTCCCTGTGGGTACGTTGTAGCAATATACTCGAAGGCGTCGGCAGCCGCTTTGTACTCTTTGTTGTTCATTGCCAGCATACCGAGGTCATACACCCTGCCCCCATTTAGCTTCATGCGTTTATCGGTTGCTTTCTCCTGTAACAAAGCCCGGCTAAATTTCTGTTTTTGAACAAAGAACCACACCAGCAATTCGTTGTAAGCCAGTTCGCCCGGCTCCTGTTGAATTTTTGCGTACAACGCTGACTCTACTAAGGGTTCTTCTTTTGTATTAATGAAACTCTGCAACGTAGCTATGACTTTTTCCTTTTTATCTGGCTGTTTGCTCGTCAGGATGGTTTCATCGATAGCTTTTTGGGTTTGACCCGTTGCCCTGTACAGGGCCATTAAATCCTCGCTGTAGGCCGTTTGTTCTCTGCTGACCTCACGGGCCGTTTCCAAGGCTCGAATCGCCCAGCGGGCTTCTCCTGACTCGGAGAACGCTGTAGCAATCTTTTCTAACCGGGTTGTATTTGATTTACTATGCTGCACAGCCGCTGTGTACTGCGTGTTGGCCGTTACTGTGTCGCCCTGCTGTGCGGCAATTTGCCCGATGAGCAATTCATAATAAGGTTTATTCGTCTCATCGCTTCGTTGTTGCTTTCGCAAATACTTCAGCGCATCGTCCGTTTTGTTTGTTCGCTGCAAGCTTCCCACATAGCGAGACAAGCGCGTCCAGGTCACATCGCCTTTCAACAAGCGGCTGTACTCATTAGCTGCTTTTTCGAACTCGCCAGCTTTGTAATATTCTTCGGCCAATGTAGCCCCGCCCTCCTGACCCCACGCCAGACAGGTCAGCAACAAAAGCATAACAACAGCAATTGACCTTATTAACATTTTATAAAAGAGTCTTTTAAAGTAAACGTTATTATTCTTATTAGGTGTGTGGACATGTTGACAAATACTTTTCCCACACAATCTTATCAAAAATGTGGATAAATAAAGTGCATTTGTCAGCCTTTAACCAAAAGTTATCCACGTTTAACCCATTGACAATTTGATAAATAACATTTTTTTCCACAAATTCTCTGCCACTGCCTGTGGATTTGTGGAAAAAAGTTTTGCACAGTTTACAGTGAGGAAAAGTACCCCGGTTTCAGGTTGATAAGTGTCGACTTCTCCACAACTAAACGGCCTATTTTGATGTATGTGGAAAACTCGCTACGTATTCCACAGAGACAAACCTATTTATTGACAAGTTTTCCACATAGAATAGCCGTTTATGCACACACTTATGCACATAAAAATTTAACATTTTTAATATTGAATTGACCTCTTTTCCAGAGAAAGCGCAGAGATGTGAAGGCGGCAAATTAGCCTACATTTTTTTGATGATATACGTTATGCTGGAAGAATGACCGCTTGTTGACGCTTTCAGATTAGATACTAAACCTGTCCACCCACTGTTTATATAATCTGTATTGCCCTTGCGATATTTTGTACTAAGCAGAGCTATGTAGAATGCATCGAAATTCATAGGTATTTGTTTTTGTATTCGCATTCCGTGTTTTTCAACCAACTGTTTCATCGTAGCTGGCGTAAAATGGTAGAGGTGCCGGGGTACATCGTAGGCTGCCCAATACCGACCATAGTGGGTTGCATCGTATGAGTCTGAATTTGGTACGGCAATGATGAGCGTTCCCTGTTCAGTTAATAACTGCCGTAATTGCTCTAAGGTCTCCCCCAAATTTGGAATGTGTTCCAGTACATGCCAAAGCGTAATACTATCAAACTGTTTCAGCTCGCTACTAATTGAATCGAGCGAGGGCGCAATAGACAGATTCAGCTTTTTCTCAGCAACCTCACGAGCGTCAGCATCCGGTTCCATACCGGCAATTTTCCAACCCCCGTTCTGGCAGGTCTCTAAAAAGGCACCTGTGCCGCAGCCAACATCCAACAAACTACCAACCCCTGCATTCAACTTGTTCAGAAGCGATAATTTTGATTTTAGGGTGTACGAACGCACTGTCCGGTAAATTGAATTAATTAATCCTCCACCCTGGTCATTGTGAGAAACGTATGCATAGGATTTATAATAGTTACCTATTTCAGACAAATCCGGGCGCGGATTGGTTAATCTTAATCCGCAATTATCGCACTGTTGTATGGCGAAGTCTTGTTGGCTGACCAAGTAATCACGGCAAACAAGAAAAGGGCTAAACCTGGTGGTATTGCAAAGGGGGCAGGCAAGTACAGTTTCCAAAGTATTTGTCACGTTAAAAATGCGGCTGGCAGGCATGTCCCAAATAGCCTGCCAACCATTGAGTATTTATAAATCAGCGACCCATATATACTAACAGGATCGATACATCGGAGGGGCTAACGCCACTAATCCGTGATGCCTGACCGATAGTACCGGGTCGTAATCGCTTCAATTTTTCACGTCCTTCAAACGATAACGCGCCCAATCGGTCGTAGTCGAAGGTGGGATGGATTGTTAAATTTTCCCACCTGTCTAACTTTTCGGCGTTCTGTTTTTCACGGGATAAATAGTCTTCGTACTTGATTTCAATAATGGTTTGCTCGAGTACCTCCTCTCCTATTGCAGGCAAGTTGGGTACTAAGGCCAGCAATCCATATATATTTTCCTGATCTATTTCAGGCCGTTTCAGTAGTGTGTATAAACTACCTTTCTCACGAAGCGGTGAGCTGTTCATAGACAACAGCCAGTTATTTACATCTTCGGGCTTGATTTTCGTACTCCGAATAACTTCGGTTAGCGTTGCTACCCCGTCACGCTTTTGAATCATTTTTTCATAGCGTTCCTGTGAGGCTAACCCTATCGCGTACCCCTTTTCTGTCAACCGGATGTCAGCGTTATCCTGTCGCAACAATGTTCGGTACTCGGCCCGCGAGGTAAACATACGATAAGGCTCCTCAGTACCTTTCGTGATCAAATCATCGATTAAGACCCCAATGTAGCCTTCTGACCGTTTAATGGTGAATTCAGCTTCTTCATGAACATTTCTATGCGCGTTGATACCAGCAATCAAACCTTGACATGCAGCTTCTTCATAACCTGTTGTACCGTTTATCTGACCGGCAAAGAACAGATTGTTTATTAAACGAGTCTCCAAAGTAGACTTTAACTGTGTTGGCGGGAAGTAATCGTATTCTACAGCATAACCGGGTCGAAACATGCGTACTTGCTCAAAACCGGGAATTTTCCGTAAGGCATCATACTGAACCGATTCAGGTAATGATGTCGAAAAACCATTTACGTAAACTTCTACCGTATCCCAACCTTCTGGCTCCACGAAAATCTGGTGACGGTCTTTATCGGCAAATCGATTGATTTTATCTTCGATGGATGGGCAATAGCGCGGACCTAACCCCTTTATTCGACCCGTAAACATAGGCGACTTTTCGAAGCCCGTTTTCAGTTCATCGTGTACACTTTCGTTTGTGTAGGTAATCCAGCATGAGCGTTGTTGCGTTAGCGAGGGTGTATCGGTATAAGAAAACTTACCCGGTTTTTCATCTCCCAACTGCTCTTCCATCAGGCCGTAGTTCAGACTCCGGCCGTCTACACGCGGAGGAGTGCCTGTCTTCATTCTACCTGCTTCGAAACCGAGTGTTGCTAACTGTTCGGTCAACCCTGTGGCTGAGCGTTCAGCCGTTCGTCCCCCGCCAAAAACTTTCTCGCCAATGAACATCTGCCCATTCAGAAATGTGCCATTCGTGAGTACAACAGCTTTAGCTGAAAACGTAACGCCTAAGGTTGTTTTTACACCCGTAATTCGCCCATCTTTCACTAACACTTCGTTGACAGTGTCTTGCCAGAAGTCGATCAGTTTATTTGCTTCAAGCGTTTTTCGCCATTCCCAGGCAAACATATTGCGGTCGCTTTGGCAACGTGGACTCCACATAGCGGGACCTTTCGAGCGGTTTAGCATTCGAAATTGAATCATGCTCTTGTCGCTTATGATTCCCGACATGCCACCCAAAGCATCTACCTCACGCACAATTTGTCCTTTTGCCACCCCGCCCATAGCTGGATTGCACGACATTTGTGCGATAGTTTGCATATTCATTGTAATCAGTAAAACCGTTGACCCCATTGTGGCGGCTGCGTGTGCAGCTTCACAGCCGGCGTGCCCGGCACCAACTACAATAACATCGTATGATGAAAACATGGCTGTGTAAATTTTGAAAAATGTTTCACGTGGAAACTTTTCGCAAAATTGATAAAATTTAGATTAATGAGAAGATTGACTCTAAAACAGTTCTAAGTGGAACAAAAAAACGTCGGCCTAAGTGCCAGCCGACGTTTCTCATTTCTTTCAGGCAAGTGTTAATTACCAAGCCGTTGCAAATACTGATTGGCCTCTTTCTTGTAGAACTGATTATAATTGGGCGTAACCGAGCGTAAAACCTCAACCTGTTTTACCTTCTGCTGCATAGTAGCAGAGTCGAAGAAAGAAGGCTGACTTTGCTTGAGCGATTTGGCCGTTTCGGCCTGACGTTTCGGGTCTTCCTCCTGCTGCTTCAATGCTTTCTCCGATTCAAGTAAGCGGGTCATAATCTCATTCTGCCGGTTAAGCGTGTTTTGATTTAATCGCTTATTAACCAGGTCCGTTTCGGTTTCATCCATTTTTTTTATCAGCTCGTCAACCTGTTGTTGCTGCTGCTTGCCTACCTCTGTTCCTTTCGCCCTCTCCTCTAACTGCCTCAGCATATTCCGAATCATCGCCTGCTGAGCCGCTAATTGAGAAAGTTCTTCTGATAAACCACGGCCCGATTTTCCAGACTTGGCAAGTTTCTCCATGCGGCTGTTCATCTCCTTTTGCATCTTGCCAAGCCCCTCCTCTCCGCCTTGCTTCTTCCCTTTCTTCCCACTTGCTCCAGCCCCCGGCATTGCCATTGCCTGCATCTGCTGCTTCATATTCTTCAGAACATCACTCAACATGAGAGCCAGATTGTTCATCGACGTCATGGCAAATTGCTGCTTTGACGAGGCCATACTCAACCGACGTTCTCGTAGTTGCAGCACACTTTCATCCATGTAAAATTTCATGTTTGTCAGCTCACGCGTCACGAACGATTGAATTTGAACTACCCGGCTCGCCAATGCATTCAGACTGTCTTCAATAATTTTGGCGTCATCCTGAAGCTTTAACTGTTCCTGAGAAAGCTTTGTCACGCGTGGATCCTGCAAACTCATACCCCGGAAATCTTTCATCACACGCTCTTGTCCAAATGACAGCGTAATTAGGTTTTCAAGAATATTACGCAAATCATCCATGTTCTCCTGAAGCTCCTCCATCTCGGCTGATTCCATCGATTCCTCCATCGACTGTTTCATAGACCGCATGGACTTCGACGCTTTGCTTTGTGATGAAGCCGCTTTTTTACCCTGCTTCTGCTTCATTTGCTTCATTGCTTCCTGCATAGCACTCTCCGCATCTTTCTGGTCTTTTTCAGAAGGATCAGGTTTATTTAGGCCGTCTTTTTCAGCCTGCTTGATCATCTCTTCGAGTTGTTCCTGAAGCTTTTTAAAATCCTCCTCCGACTGTTGCTGTTGCTGCATCTGATCGGCGTTTGGTTCGTTGGTCTTCTCGTTTTCCTGCGCCTGTTCGTCTAATCGATCAGCCTGCTTTTCGAGTTCTTTCGCCAGGTTCTCAACTTTCTGCTCCAATTGCATCTGCTTGAAAAGCTTCAAGGCCCGATCAAGATCACGTTCCATATTCCGCTCTTTACGACTCAAACGATCAAGCAAATCAGACGCCTTCTCATCCTGCTTCTTTTCGAGAAGTTGTTTCAATTGTTCATACAGTTGCTTGGCTTCAGGGTCTAATAGCTCGTTAAAAAGCTTCTGTAGCTGCTCCAGTTTCTCTTTCACTGCCTGATCATTCTGGGAGAAACGTTGTTGCATCTCATTCGTCTTCTGAAACTGCTCCTGCAACTTTTGAACCTCACGCAGAAGTTCTTCGCGTTTTTTTAGAATATCCTGTAACTGTTTTTTATCCTGGAAGTCAGATGATTTCTTGGTACGCATCCGATCTTCCATCTGATTCAGTTCACGCTTGATCTCCTGCGTTTTACTCAGGGCATTGTCAATCTGTTGCTCGGTTTTCTCAGCAGATTTGTCAACTTGCTTTTGCACTTCCAACTGCGTCGGAATGGCAAAGTTTAATTGATTTGAGCGACTCGATTTGGGGCCGCTTACACCATCGTTATCCCAGACCTGAACATAGTAGTCTAACTTATCGCCCTGTTGTAATTGCAGGCTGTCGAGCGACCAGTTATAAACGAAGTTCTGTGAAGTAGTCGACCGATTAACCGGGATGTCTTTGCTACGCAGGGGCGTTTCTTTACCGTCGCGAATTATTTTATAATTCAGCCGCAGTTTAGAAAAACCGTAATCATCAGAAACCAGACCCGATAGAGATATGAAATTATAGGTAACAGTATCCTGAATGCGATCCACAGAAATTTGCGGAAACCGGTCAGGAATAACCTGAACATTATATTGAATACTCGACGGAGAGGCAATCTGCGCGTTCTTCAGCGACACGGTATATTGCGCATTTTGCATCAAACGGCGGCTAACAGCAAATGTATTGTCGTCAATTAAACGAGCAGGCGTAGACCGGGTATCGGTGTTGAACCGAAGAGAAAGCGAATCTGTATGGTCGGCAGCAAATTCCCAGTTCACTACTGTTCCCTGCGGCACAAGCAGATTACCCACGTTTGCCAATTGCTCACTGGGCTTTTGCAAATAAGCCGGATAATCGAGCCGGACATTAAATGATAAAACGGCTGGTCGGTCGATTAAAGCAACTGTATACGTCTGCGAATTAAAGCCAGCAGCTTCCAGATGAAAATCTAAATCACGCTGTATATTATCGAACGTATAGGTAAACTGCTGTCCCGCCTGATCCAGTTTAAAACGAGTCCCATTCGCCGTAACAACGTATACCGACTGGGGCAGTGCATCTCCCTTTAGTTTCACTGACAATGGAAAGTCTTCGTTGCGAAAGGCTTTCATACTCTTGTTTTGTACAATAAACTGAAACGGAGCTTCTTCAACGAACTCCTTATTGTAGTTGACCAAGCGAGTAGATGACTTAGTGAAGAAAGTAGGGTTCACTAACAAAATTCCCAAAATCAACGCCAATGGAGGAATGGCATATTTCAAGAATCGGCGGTTGCGGCTAATCTGGATAGCGTTGGCAAAGCGGTTAATTAGTAACTGTTGTGAGCGTTGCTGCAAACTTGCCTGAAGAAGATCACTCTGATCCGACAAGATACGCTGAAGCTGGAGTGTATTCAGCAACTTATCGCCCACTTCAGGAAAATACTGCCCAATCTGACGTGCAGCTTCATCGTTAGACAAGGGTTTGTTTAAACCGTATAGGCTGAATAAGGGCCGCAAAATGAAGAGATACAGCCCCACTACAGCCATAATCAGAAAGCTGAATAACAGGAAGCCGCGTCCAACAGAATTGAATCGCCCAATAAACTCAGCAGTATTTATCAGGAGATATCCTGTTCCTGTAAGAGCTACAAAAAATAGACTTCCTTTAACTAACTGGTTCTGGAAATACCGCTTTTTGTATTCTTCGATTCGCTGAAGTAGGGTTGCGTAAGAATTGGTTGATTGCATGTGCGTACATGTTGAGCGGTTAAACCAGAATACGTTGAAAGTAAAGAATCACATGTCGTTTTAAAAAAGATTCCTGCCCCAACAAATCAGCGTGAGGAATTGGCTTGAGAAGCTTCCATTGGGGCCATCCATCCTTATCATAGCCATCGAACTCGTAATAGTCTGATTGACTCAAAACACGGCACACCGCAATATGCATGAGGTCTTGTTTAGCCTCTTTTGAGAACCGGCGCGGACCGCGCCCCAACTCCTGCACACCAATTAAAAACAGCACAGCGTTAAGATCTGCCGGACGTTTCCCAACCAACTGTTGAAGTTGATCGAGCAGTAGCTCCCATTCTGTATCTATCAAATTTTCGTTCACTTGAGATTGTTGCTTAACGGTTCTCTCTAAATTACGAGGTTTTTATCTAACTAACGAATACTGACCATGTTTCGGTTTATATACGGGCTGCTGAATGATTTTATCGATACCCTCTACCCTACCCTTTGCTTAGGTTGTTCGCGGTCGCTCCAGCCTACCGAACGGGTATTATGCGCCCATTGCCGTATTCGTCTGCCCGAAACAGGTCAGCACCGGAATCCCGACCTGTCAGTCTCCATCAATAAGTTTGCCGGAAAAGTACCTGTTGCCTTTGCATTGTCGTACTTACATTTTCAGAAAGGCGGGACAGTGCAAAAGCTAATTCACAAAATAAAGTATGGCGGGCAAAAAGAAGCCGCCAGAGAAGTTGCAGGCTGGTACGGCTATCAACTAAAGCAGGAAAGTATTGTATCAGAAAACTTCGATCTCATAATCGGCGTACCACTACATAGAAGCCGGCTGAATCAACGCGGCTATAATCAGGCAGACTGGATTGCCGAAGGTTTTGCCGAGTCGCTCGGTATACCTGCACGAACGGATATTCTAATCCGTGAACAATTCAAAACGTCGCAAACAAAAAAGAATCGGGTTGAGCGTTGGGAGAATGTTAAAACCGTTTTCGCAGTTACAGACCCGACAGCTATCGCCGGAAAGAATATTATTTTGATTGATGATGTGCTAACGACGGGAGCAACTCTCGGAGCCTGCGCCACCGAATTGCTCCAAAAAGGCTGTAAATCGGTTGGCGTTATAACGTTGGCAGCCACACAATAAACAAAAATTGGTCATCCGTCTCCGAATGACCAATCTCCTATACAGTTATTTTCAAATTACTTATTCCGGCCAACACCGATCATGGCGCATCGGAAACCAATCATGGCCGTTGCCGAATCCTGATCTAAGAACCGGCGTGTTCCGGGCGAAAGCCAGTAGGCTACGTCGTTCCACGAACCGCCTTTGTACACGCGCAAACGGTCGTCAACGAGCGAATTGCGGTTCTTTGTATCGTAGTTTTTAGCATCGTCCAGATAACCGTTCCGGCGAATTGGGTTCAGATCATTAACGTCCTGATACGACAGTGGACGATACACATCATATACCCACTCATTTACGTTGCCAGCCATGTTGTATAAACCGAAGTCGTTGGCAGGATAAGCGTAGATTTCAGATGTAATAATGGCACCGTCGTTCGAGCGACCGGCAATACCGGCGTAGTCACCGCGACCACGTTTGAAGTTTGCCAGCATTTGGCCTTGCTTACGGCCTTTCTTGGGATTCCGTACCGACGAGCCATCCCACGGATATATCCGCTGATTTACCTGGTTTTCGTCCATGTATTGCGTGCCAATCAACGCCTTAGCAGCATATTCCCATTCTGCTTCGGTTGGTAGGCGGTAATCGGGCAAAACTAAACCGCTTTCCAAACTTGGTTTGGTCGCACCAGTTGGAGTCGCTTCGGCCAACGCTGGCTCGGCTTCTTTTTTCGATTTCCGCTTCAGCGAGAAACCGCCACCTTTCTTGCCTGTCTTAGCACCACCTTTGGCTAATTCATTGTTTACAGCCGCCGAACGCCAGGCGGCATAATCGCTGGCCTGCACCCACGACACACCCACTACCGGATAATAGCGAAAGGCAGGATAGCGCAGGTATTGCGTTACGTAAGAATCATTGAATGACAGCGGATTAGCCCAAACTGTTGTATCAGGAAGGGCTGCTTTGACCACCTCTTCCGACGAATCGCGCGAGATGGCGTTCAGATATTCCAGATAGTGAACGTTCGCAATTTCGGTCTCATCCATGTAGAAGGATTGAATCGAAACCGTGCGTTCGCGGTTGTCGCGGGTGTTCATCACATCTTCCTCAAGCGCACCCATCGTGAACCGGCCACCTTCTACAAACACCAGATTAGGACCTGCTTTCTGCCCGGCAAATTTCTTTACCTGAAAACCGTCTTTCTGGTTATAAGCAATTCCCGTTGCCGTGCTTTTCTTACCGGGCTTCACACTGGTCGGGTGCTTAGACTTACACGATGCCAGAGCCAAAGTTGCCAGCAGCACATATGCGGCTCGTTGCAGGTGATACTTTTGAATCATTGCTTTATCTTGTGTAAAAACGTAGGTGCAAAATTAGACAAAAGGCAGTAGACCGCAGAGCAAAGAAATAGTTGCTCATTCCGTCATTGCTTTTAGAATTTCGTCCAGTTGTTCAACCGAATGGACATCGGTATGGGTGAAAATAGGTCTCCCTTTAGACTCTTTCAGAGAACATTGGCCGGGATTTTGTTTGATGTACTCAATTACCTTGCCAAATTGTTCGCCCGTAAAGAAAGCGTCATTCCCGTTAGAAACGAAGTAGCCTTTCAGTATAGTATTCTTAAGGGTCAGTTTTTCAAGGTATAACCGCTCTGCTTTCCAGCGAACGTTCACCATCTGAATCAGGTTTTCGACTTCTTCGGGTAGCGGCCCGAAGCGGTCGAGTATTTCCTGCCGAAAGGCCCGTAGTTCCTCTTCAGTCTGAATACTGTCTAAGCGGGTGTATAACGCCAATCGCTCCGAGATATTCTGTACATACCGCTCTGGGATTACAATCGTCAAATCAGTTTCAATGATCGTATCTGGCAGGGCAAGTTTTAAGTCGCCGGGCTTAGTCTCGAACAGATCTTTGAACTCATTTTCGCGAAGTTCCTGTACTGTTTCATCCAGTATCTTGTGATACATCTCGAAACCCAGATCGTTGATGAAGCCGCTTTGCTCGGCTCCAAGGAGATTGCCCGCTCCCCGAATGTCGAGGTCGCGCATTGCTATTTTGAAACCTTCTCCCAAATCCGAAAAGTCTTCAAGGGTTTGCAAACGTTTCCGAGCATCGGCGGTCAGCACGGTTGGCGGGGGTGTCAGTAAATAACAGAACGCCTTGCGATTAGACCGGCCTACCCTACCCCGCATTTGGTGCAGGTCTGACAAGCCGAAGAAGTGCGCGTTGTTGATGAGAATGGTATTGGCATTCGAAATATCCAGACCAGATTCAATAATATTGGTAGATACCAGTACATCGTAATCACCCTCAATAAAGCGCGTCATCGTCCGTTCGAGCTTATCGCCTTCCATTTGTCCGTGTGCCACGCCAATACGGGCATCAGGCACGAGCCGCATGATGAGGTTGCCGATAGATTCGATGTCGTTAACGCGGTTATGCACAAAGAACACCTGCCCTCCGCGTCGGATTTCGTAGCTGATGGCATCGCGGATAACGGCCTCATTAAACGCATGTACTTCGGTCGTAACCGGCTGGCGGTTTGGTGGGGGCGTAGCAATTACCGAGAGGTCGCGTGCGCCCATGAGCGAGAAATGCAGGGTGCGTGGAATAGGCGTGGCCGTGAGCGTAAGTACGTCGACTTCTACCCGCATTTCTTTGAGCCGGTCTTTTGTTTTTACGCCAAACTTCTGCTCTTCGTCAATCACCAGCAATCCTAAATCTTTGAACTTCACATCTTTATTCACGATTCGGTGCGTGCCAATCAGGATGCCGATTTCGCCAGATGCGGTGCCTTTCAGAATCTCTTTTATTTGCGCCGACGAGCGAAAGCGATTGATGTACTCGATCTTAACAGGAAAATCGGCCATTCGCTCTGAGAACGTTTTAAAATGCTGCATGGCGAGAATCGTAGTTGGCACCAGCACAGCTACCTGCTTGTTATCGGTTACGGCCTTAAACGCAGCCCGTATTGCCACTTCTGTTTTGCCAAACCCCACGTCGCCACACACGAGCCGGTCCATCGGGTGCGGACGCTCCATGTCGTCTTTCACGTCGTTGGTCGCTTTTGCCTGATCGGGCGTGTCTTCGTACAGGAACGACGATTCGAGTTCAACCTGTAAAAAGCTGTCGCGGCTGTAGGCGTAGCCGGGGGCAGTTCGGCGTTTGGCGTAGAGCGCAATCAGTTCGCGGGCAATGTCTTTAACCTGTTTGCGAATCCGCGACTTTTTGTTCTCCCACTCCTGCGAACCGAGCTTGTTCATCGTGGGCGGTCCGCCTTCCTTGCCACTGTATTTGGCAATCTTGTGCAGGCTGTGAATGCTCACTAACAGCATGTCGTTATCGCGATAAATCAACCGGATAGCTTCCTGTTCGTTGCCATTGTTATCAACTTTTTCCAAGCCCGCGAACCGCCCGATGCCGTGGTCGACGTGCGTTACATAGTCGCCCGGTTGTAACGTTTTCAGTTCGCGCAGGGTCAACGCTTTCGACTTCGAGAACTTGTCCTGAACGCGGTATTTGTAGAAACGGTCAAAAATCTGATGGTCTGTGAAAACGGCTATCTTCAGCGCATCGTCGAGGAAGCCTTCGCGGATGCCGATGTTCAGCGGCTGGAATTTCACGAAGGGATCTAATTCTTCAAAAATCGTCTGCAACCGGTCGAGTTGCTTGAACGATTCGGCGGCAATTATATTCGTGTACCCCTTCGCCTGCAGATCGCCGAGTGTATCGACCAATCGTTTAAAATCTTTATTGAACGACGGTTGCTGCTTCGACGGGTATTGTTGCCTGCTTTCGGTTTTGAAGTAGAATTTGCGCCCAAACTCTACGGTCCTGAATTTCTTTAGCTCGTTCAAAAATGAACGGCGTGTTTCGAACAATTCACCGGGGTCAGACACAATCTGAATACCGCCACTACCTGCCACTGTTGACTCGAAACGCTGCTCGGCTTTTTCGTAACACTTCTCGATGATATCGAGTGTAAATTCTACGTCTTTTACCCAAACGGTTGTGCCATCGGGAAAAAAATCAAAAAATGGCTCACGGGTTTCCTCAACAAGTTTGGTCTGAATATTGGGGATAACGTTAATGAAATCGACGGCGTCGGTCGAAAGTTGCGTTTCAGGATTGAATTTACGAATGCTTTCAACCTCATCGCCGAACAAATCGATCCGAAATGGGAATTCACTCGCGAAAGAAAACACGTCGATGATACCACCCCGCACCGAAAACTGACCGGCTTCATACACAAAATCGGTCTTCTCGAATTCATAGTTCTGGAGAAGTTCAGCCACAAAATTTGTGTCTAACTTCTCTCCTACCCGAATGGTCAGCGTGTTTGCCTGCAACGAACGCTTATTGATTACTTTTTCGGACAATGCTTCAGGATACGTCACGATAAGCAGTCCGTTTTTTGGTGCCGGATTCAGCTTGTTCAGTACCTCAGCCCGCATCAACACATTGGCATTTTCAATTTCCTCGTATTGGTACGGTTTTTTGTACGACATTGGAAACAGCAGAACTTCCCGACTCAACAAGTTTTGCAAGTCGTTGAAAAAGTAAGCAGCCTCATCGCGGTCGGTTAAAACGTATAGGTGATTACCACCTACCGACTTAAAAACCGACGCAGCCAATAGGGCGTCTAAGCTACCGGACAGACCTTTAATCTGGAGTCGTTGCGGCTCGTCGGCGGTTCGTCGGCCAAACGGTTCGGTCAACAATTTTATAAAGCTTTCATCGGTATATAAACCGAGCAATTCATCGGGTTTCAAGCGAGCGTTCAGGTTGTATGGTCAAACACGAAAAGCCGCTGGAAGGATATTCCAACGGCACGTTAGGGTAACAGCAGGTTTGGCAGATTTGTTGCCAGGAGTTGCAAATACTCCCGGCCTTTTGCACGCAGGTTTCTAACCTCCCTGCAAAAGCTTTATGATGTTATCTGACTAAGCAGTTTGACATCGATTGACTCCTGTTCGAGCAACTGCCTGATGCGCGGACTATCGTCAAAAACGACGATGATTTCTTTGGCGTTATCAAGTTCCTCATCGTTGACCCACTTCCAGTCTTCGGCGGTTGCATCGAGCATGTTCAGCACGCTCAGCAATTTGGCAGGGTCACGTTCTTTGCTGAGCAATTGACCACTATTGGTGATGTATAAAACTATGCGTTCGTCTTCGAGCCAACTCAAGTCGTTGAGGGCGTCGTTCAGTGATTCAAGTGAAAAACCAAAGTCAGGAATTTCCAGCACCTCAGCAATGGCCTCGTAAAATTGCCTTAGCGTCGTTGCTTTTATCCCATCGATATGGGCAATAAATTCCTGGCCAAATTTTTGCTCTAAATCATATTCTGAGTTACTAATCAGGATATTCGGCGTCATAAATTCTCTGTACGATTTAAGTAAACTCCCGACTCTGGCAACTGTTCCACGTGGAACTGATTTTCAGACAGTTACGATATTATGTAACCAGTGAAATCCCGGTTACTACGCGGTTTTTAGCAAAATGCTAAAGCAAACGCCCAACGGTTAGGCGTGAAAAAAGCCCTCAAAAATAAGGGCCTTTCGTGGAAAATCAGTTTAAAGAGAAGAGCGGTATTCGGGCAGCCACCATATTGTGAAACATCAATTCGGTAATCATTGGCGTCATGTATTTAATGAGCGGAAATTCCGAAATTGACGCCATTACCTCCAGCTCCGAATCGGCTTTAAAGATGCACCAGAGCTTTTGCCGATCAACAGAAAGTGAATACGACAACAAAAAACCTCTCTCCATCATCTCCTCCACTTTGAGCCGCTGTGCCGGAATTCGGCTTGCGAAATTCTCGTCCATCACGGCGGGGAGATCAAACTCTACCATGTACTGGCTCATAAGCA
Organism: Spirosoma montaniterrae; assembly: GCF_001988955.1. Lineage (NCBI taxonomy): Bacteria > Pseudomonadati > Bacteroidota > Cytophagia > Cytophagales > Cytophagaceae > Spirosoma > Spirosoma montaniterrae. Next base: position 4,789,664 of record NZ_CP014263.1, read on the forward strand.
ATGTTGTTAAAATAGCCGGTGGTGGAGCAGACATTAACGGTCTCCGGCTATCAGCAAATTAACGAAGTTTAGTTCGTCTTCATTGATAGAATGTGGAAAATTTGGATAAAGTTTCGCTGTTACGTTTGCTCCCATTCGGCGTAACGTAGCCTCGGTTTCTAAAACGCGCTCTTTCGGTATGTGCGAATCAGTATCGGAACAGCCCAGAAAAACGGGGGTATTCTCAAACGTTCCTTCATAATTACGGGGCGTTTCATCAGGGCCAATTAGTCCACCGCTCAGGCCGAAAATACCGCCGTATTCCATCGCATTACGAGCTACAAACTCAAGCATCAGGCAAGCTCCCTGCGAGAAACCTAACCAATACATTTGCGAGGGCCTGACGTTGAAATCGGACTGTAAGCGGGCGCGTAAACTTGTTAGCACCTGCAAAGCCGACGACAGGTACGGTTCGTTCTCATTCATGGGCCGTAGAAACGAAAACGGATACCAGGTGTTGCCAGTTGCTTCGGGAGCTACAAAAGCAAAATCCTTGTCCCGAATATGTTCCGATAACGACAAAATATCCCGCGCCGAACTGCCCCGGCCATGCACCAGTATCATAACTTTACCCGCTTCTTCGAGCGGCTTCCCGGCAGTAATAATGTTGTTTGGATTGTGTATCATCTAACGAACAATTAGCTCTGGAAGTGCTTTCTCCAGCGCGGTCCGACGTGCTTCGTACTGAGGAGGTAATTTCAGATTTTTGCCTAACTCGGCCACCGGCTCATCAACCGAGAAGCCTGGCGGGTTGGTAGCAATCTCGAACAGAATACCGCCCGGCTCACGGAAATAAATGCTATGAAAATAGTTTCGGTCCAGAACAGTGGTAGGCTGAAAACCGGCCTCCATCAACTGTTCGCGGATGGCTAACTGAGTCTCATCGGAGTTGGTCGAGAACGCGACGTGGTGAACCGACCCTGCTCCCTGCAATGCCCGCACATCGTTTGGCGACACCTGTACATCAACATAGTTGCCGGGGCCACCTGCACCCGCCTTGAACCGAAATCGTCCCTGCTCCTCTCCTACCAATGTATGCTGCATGGTTTCGGTCAGGAGTTTAACGGTGCGGTCAGGATTGGCTTCATTTAACGTAACCGTGTGAAAACCGCGAATGACGTACTCTGCCGGAATGCGACCAGTATTCCAGCCCATACGTTCATCTTCATCGTTGAAAACAAGTTCAATACCGGCACCGTCGTTGTCGTCAAAACGTAGATACGTTTCCGAAAATCGTTTGTAAGGTCCCGCATACGGAATGCTGCGCTCGTTGAGTCGGTCCATCCAGTATTGCAGCGCATGAGTTGGCACAGAAAAGGCCGTATACGTTAATTGCCCAACACCTTTGCGCCCACGAGGCAATCCACTGCCATACGGGAAGAACGTCAGAATACTGCCCGGCGAACCTGTTTCGTCGCCGTAATAGAGATGGTAAACATCGGGAGCGTCGAAATTAACGGTCTTCTTCACAAGCCGCAGGCCCAGAAGATCAGTATAAAAATCGACATTACGTTGGGTATCACCTGCCAATGTTGTTACATGGTGAAGACCGTTGATGAGTGTTTCCATGGTGCTATAAGTGAATTAGGAACCGTTCTGTTTATTTCGTACAAATGCATTTGATGTATATACATTTAATTTGAGAAAATTGTTTCACAAACGCAGGGGTTCGTCATATTTTTGTGACACTTAATCATCAAACACCCGCGCCAGTTTTTTCTCCAGGTCTGTCTCTAATTTCGCTAAACCTTCGGCATTGGGCAGATACGTGAGGGCGCGGTGGTGACGCAAGTCGAACGGAATATCGCCAACCGATTGCGTAATAGGAATCACAATTTTGCCAAGCGTGTGCGCTACGCCCGTTTCATAAAACACATTTGGGTTGCGGTCTGTGAAATCGGTAATAACGGCATGGCTGGTAAAAATCAGGTCGAAAACATCCTGAATCAGGATACTATTATCCCAAATATCGTCGGCTCGTCGGCAATCGATACCGAGCCGGGAACAAACATTGCGAATGGCCGTGTATGTGCCTGAAAACCGACTCTCGAACGGCATCATAACCGACAGGCGATTTCGTTCGACTACTTTCTCGGGAATTCGGAATACGTCGGGCGCAAAGGTAATGGCGCGGTCGGGCTGGGTGGTGTGTACGGTCGATACAAAGGCGGGCGCAATTAGATCAGAACGTCTAATCGTTGCCTTGCGCAGTTCAACGTATCGCTCGATTTCATAGAGATTGGTATTGCTTTCGCCTATGATTTTCGACAGCACCTGTAAGCTATTACCGTCGTAATCGTCGTCGCGAAAATCTAAACTTCGCAACAAACGCGGATGATCTTCGACCAGTTCGAGGCAGTTGGTCAGGTGAGCAATACGAAACCAATCGGCTTTGGTAAACCGTTCACGAATAAACTCGTGCAAGGCAAACAGGCGGGCCGTTCGCTGTTTTGTTGGACGAAGCATAGAGAAGCTGAAAAAAATGGCGGCAACTTTATGATACAACTATAATATAAAGCGCAAGTATATTCAATTTTTATATTATAATGATTTATTTTTTGGAAAATAATTAGGAACAAAAAAAAGCCATGCACACGTGTGGCATGGCTTTCCTGAAAATTTATTGGTTAAAACCGCCAGCGTACAAAAGCTTCCATTGCTTCATACTCGGCCAGGCCAAGCCGGTTATACAGCCCGGCAGTGGCGCGGTTGCGCTCTTCGGCTCGTTGCCAGAACTCCCGCGAGTCGGTGCCCTGATACACAACCCCATCTTTCTGCGACTGATGCTTGAAAATTCCCAGCCGCTTTTTCATCACCTGATCGGGCGACATTGGCACGGCCATTTCAATTTCGTGAATGTCCCATTCGGCCCAGGCTCCGCGATAGAGCCATACCCAGCAGTCTTTCATGAAGTTTTCCGGGGTCGCGTCCGACTGTTTCAATCGCCGAACGGCTTCCAGTACTGCGTCTAAACAAACTTTGTGCGTACCGTGCGGGTCGGCCAGATCGCCGGCTGCGTAAATCTGGTGCGGCTTGATTTTCTCGATGAGGTCCATCGTTATTCTGACGTCATCTTCACCGAGTGGTTTTTTCTCGACTTTACCCGTTTCGTAGAACGGCAGATTCATGAAATGCGCCTGCTCAACGGGTATGCCCACAAATCGGCAAGTCGACTTTGCTTCGCCCATCCGAATCAGGCCCTTCACATAGCGCACCTCGGCAGTGTCCATTTCAGAGTCCTTTTTCTCGCGCAGATAGGCAGCCGCATCGTTGAAAATCCGGGTAGCTTCGGGGCTTTCAATGCCGAATCGGGTATTGAAATCAACCACGTAATCAGCAAAGCGCAGGGCTTCGTCGTCGGCCACGGCAATGTTACCGGAAGTCTGGTAGCCTACGTGAACCTCGTGTCCCTGATCGACCAACCGTTGGAAGGTACCGCCCATCGAGATGATGTCATCGTCAGGGTGTGGGCTGAAAATCAGGCAGCGTTTTCGGGCGGGTAAAGCACGCTCGGGCCGATTGGTGTCATCGGCGTTGGGTTTGCCCCCTGGCCAGCCTGTAATGGTATGTTGCAGTTGATTGAAAACGTCGATGTTAATATCATACGACTGCCCGTACTGCGCCAGCAGGTCGCTCATCCCGTTGTCATTATAATCGCGGTCGGTCAGTTTCAGAATCGGTTTGCCCAGCGTCAGCGACAAGTGCGTGACGGCCTTCTTCTTCATCTTATTATCCCATACCACCGAATCGACCAACCACGGCGTTTTCATGCGGGTCAGTTCTGAGGCAGCCGCTTCGTCGATTACGAACAGCGCGTTCGGGTGCGTTTGGAGGTACGACGCCGGGTTTTGCTCGGTCACGGTGCCTTCTACGGCTCCACGAATAACGGGGGCTTTGCGTTCGCCCCAGGCCAGCAGCACCACGCGTCGGGCACTGAGAATACTGGCAACGCCCATTGTGATGGCTTTGCGGGGGGTTTTGGGCAACCCACCAAAATCGTTCGATGCAGCCGCCCGCGTCGAGTTATCGAGCATCATCAGGCGGGTGTGCGAGTTGATAAGCGACCCTGGCTCGTTGAACCCGATGTGGCCATTACCACCAATACCGAGCAACTGAAAATCAAGTCCGCCAGCGGCTTCAATTTGAGCTTCGTATTGTTTGGAGAATTCGCCCACTTTATCGGTACGAATCGTACCGTCGGGAACGTGGTAGTTACCGGCTGGAATATCAACGTGATCGAATAACTGTTCACGCATGAACCGCCAATAACTCTGCAAGGAATCGGGTTCCATCGGATAGTATTCATCCAGATTGAACGTAACCACATTGCGGAAGCTCAGCCCTTCTTCGCGGTGCATCCGAATCAGTTCGGCATAAACCGTTTTGGGCGATGAGCCAGTTGCTAATCCCAGCACACAGGGTTTGCCTTCACGTTGCTTCTGGCGAATGAGGTCGGCAATTTCCTCGGCAACAGCCCGGCTGGCTGCTTTAGCGTCGGCGTAAATGTGTGTCGGAATTTTTTCATACGTGATGGCCGATTGTAGGGGGCCACCGCCGGGGGTAGTGGGCAGCACAGACGAAGGTTGTCCGTCTGGATTGTCGAGTACTGGAGACTCCGTAATCATATGCTCTGCGGAGAAATGGTAAGACGCTGCAAAGTACGGCACTTATCGGTTACGGGGGATTACGGAACCGTGAAAAAACCAGAGAAATGCAACAATTTGGGTTGCCGAATATCCCGCCCCGCTTTCCATTCGCCCCTGTATTTGCAGTTTACCCCGAAATGATGCAGTTCATCCCTTCAATTTGCAGGAGGTGGTTTTGGGCAGTTAGGTTTGCATCGTTGGTCGACACAAACGGCTGACGTCAACACGAACCAGTCAAAATCAAACACATCATGAAAACGCTCGTAAATCTCATTGCTGTTGCTTTTTTCTTCGCCAGTTCATTTGCTTTCGGTCAAACGACCAGTTCAACCGTTACCGGCAAGACCTACACGCTGACGGTTGTGATTCCCGGCTTTGACCACCGCAACGGTAATCTGCGCGTAGGCATCGCCAACAGCGAACAAACATTTAGTGGCGAATCATTTAAATCGCAGGTCGTGGCAGTACCAGCGTCGGGTGGGGCGAAGGTCACGTTTGAGGGCCTTCCTGCCGGGCGGTATGCCGTGCGTATGATGCAGGATTTGAATGGTAATAACCAGATGGACTATAATGGATCAATGCCTACTGAGCCGTTTGGTTTCTCGAACATTACCATGCTGATGGGGCCACCCAGCTTCGGCCAAAGCGCGTTCGACCTCAACGAAAATAAGACAATTGAAGTCAGTCTGATGGAGATGTAGTCTGCGTTCTCAATAAACCTTTTTGGGGGTTTCATAGTCAATAGGTTTGATGGATTTGCTATTTGTGGCCCATCCTTATCCAACCAACTATGACTATGAAACGCATCGCGAGCATACTGTTTATTCTGTGCGGGATGTCCACGCTAACCACCGCCCAGATTGACCCCCGGCTGATTCAGGCCGGTATCGACGCCATTAGTTCGATAACAATAACCGACAAACAGATAGCCGAGTATTCGCGGCAGGCCGTTCGGCAAATGGACGCCAAATACCCTGTAGCCGGGCCAAACGACCCTTACACACAACGCCTGAACCGGATTGTGGCCCGGCACCGGAACGTGGGTGGTATCCCAATCAATTACAAGGTTTATAACGTAAAAGACGTTAATGCCTTCGCTACCGCCGATGGCAGCGTTCGGGTGTTTAAAGGGCTGATGGACTTGATGACCGATGCTGAGATTTTGTCGGTTATTGGGCATGAAATTGGTCACGTAGCCAACAAAGACTCGCGTGATGCCATGAAAGCGGCCTTGCGTCGGTCGGCCATTCGGAATGGGCTGGCGTCGCGGTCGGGGGCTGTGGGTGAGTTGGCCCGGTCGCAGATTGGCGCAGCAGCCGACTACTTCGCCGGGGCCAAATTCAGCCGCGATCAGGAAACCGAAGCCGACGATTATAGCTATGCTTTCCTGAAACGCTACGGCTATCCTGTCATACCACTGGCAACGGCGTTTGAAAAACTATCCAAACAGGGCGGAGGCAACGTTCCGGCGTTTCTCTCGACCCACCCCGACAGCCGCACCCGCGCCCAGCGTATTCGCGAACGCGCCCGGCGCGATGGTCTGGCCCGGTGAGATGGAACGCGGATTTAACGGATGGGACAGATCAACACGGATTTTTTACTGGTGCTGACAGCATTTTTTATCCGTATAAATCCGTGCCATCCGTTAAATCCGTGTTCCATCCCTAACAAAATCTCAGCACAGCCGGTTGTTTCCTCGTGCGTCAATTTCATGCGCACGTTTGCTACTCAACGCTTTATGGAAACAACCGAATTTCGGCCCCAATCGGAAGAGATTCCGGGCCAGAAACTCCCCTACCCCGCCCGGCAGTCGGACATGAACCCCGCGCCCGACTCCGACCTCTCGAACTATAAACCAGCAGGTAAACTTACCGATCAGGTCGCCATTATTACCGGTGCCGACTCCGGTATTGGTCGCGCCGTGGCTATTGCGTTTGCGATGGAAGGGGCCAACGTGGCTATCGTGTACAACGAAAATACCGACGATGCCAAATACACGCAACGGCTGGTAGAAAGCAAAGGTCGCCCATGCCTGGTTATCCAAACCGACCTTCGGCAGAAAGCTAACTGCGAATCCGCCGTTCGGCAAACGGTTGAGCGGTTTGGTAAGCTGAATATTCTGGTCAACAATGCCGCCTACCAGATGGCACAGCAAAACGTAGAAGATATTTCGGAAGAACAGCTCCGGCGAACGTTTGATACCAATATTCTGGCGTATTTCTTCATGGCGCAGGCCGCCTTGCCCCATCTGCATGAGAACGACGCTATTGTGAACACAGGTAGCATCGTGGGTATAGTGGGCAACCCAATTCTGGTAGACTACTGTGCTACGAAGGGAGCCATTCATGCCTTCACCAAATCGTTGGCAATACAGTTGGGCGAACGCAAAATACGCGTTAACTGTGTAGCCCCCGGCCCCGTCTGGACGCCCAACATTCCCGGCACCATGCCCAAAGACGAAGTCGAAAATTTTGGTCATGAAGTAGCACTTGCCCGACCCGGCCAACCCGAAGAACTGGCACCGGCTTATGTGCTGCTGGCATCGTCGGATGGTAGTTTCATGACGGGTAGTATTGTTGAAGTCACGGGTGGAAAGCTGGGCTGATCCATGACCGACATTCGCGCCATTCTCCAGACTGACCTCGTTACCGAACCTACCCGGCATGTTCTGACCGAGCGGTTAAACGCACCCCGGCGACAGCCTGCGTTTTTTACGGCAGATGAATTCGCGCTGCTTCGGGCCATTTGTGACCGGCTGATTCCGCAGGACGACCGGTCTGATGCTGAGCGCGTCGACATTGCCGGTGGCATAGATGAGCGGTTGACCGAAAACAAATCGAACGGCTGGCGTTACGACGAGATGCCCCCCGACCGCGATGCCTACCAACTGGGTCTGCGCGGTATCAACCAAAGCGCGGAATTAGTATTCGGTAAGCCATTTGTAGCGCTGTCAACGGAGCAGCAAGACAGTGTGCTGAAAGCAGTTCAGGCATTGGACTCGCCCGATAGCGCGTGGCAAACGTTACCCGCCGACCGTTTTTTTGAGGAATTACTGGCGGAAGCCGTTGAAAACTACTACAGCCACCCGCTGGCGCAGGCCGAAATCGACTACGTTGGTTTTGCCGATGCGAAGGGCTGGGAACTGTAACGTACACTTATATGACCTACGACGCGGTGGTTATCGGAACGGGAGCCGGAGGTGCTCCCCTATTGGCTCGACTGGCAAAGGCCGGGTTGCGCGTGGTGGCCCTCGAAGCCGGAAAATTCTGGAAGCCAGCGCAGGACTTCGCCACCGACGAACGCGCACAGGACAAGCTGTTCTGGAACGACGAACGATTAACGGCGGGCAACGATGCGCTGGCATTTGGCAACAACAACTCTGGCACGGGCGTAGGCGGATCTACGCTGCATTACACGGCCTACACCCCCCGCGCCCAACCCGACGACCTCCGTATTCGTTCCGAATTTGATGTTGGCGAAGACTGGCCTATCGACTTTACCGATCTCGAACCCTATTACGATGAAGTAGAGCAGTTTCTCGGTGTATCGGGACCATCGCCATACCCGTGGGGACCGGTTCGCAAACGGGGTTACGCACTGGGGCCGTTGCCCGTCAACAAGGCGGGGCGGCTCATGGAACAAGGTTGCCGGACGCTGGGCATACGAACCTCGCCAGCCGCCAATGCAGCGTTATCGGCAAGCTATTATCAGGATGGCGTTGGACATCGGCCCGCGTGTATCAACCGGGGTTTTTGCCAGGCTGGTTGCCGCAACGGTGCCAAAGCCAGTATGGACGTTACGTACATTCCGCTGGCTATGCACTACGGGGCCGAGATTCGCCCGGAATGTTTTGTGACCCAGTTTCGTAGAGACGCTTCGGGCAAAATCAGCGAAGTAATTTACGTGCGAAACGGTCAGGAAGAGCGGTTGCATTGCAAGAACGTATTCCTGTGCGCCGGAGCCATTGAAACGCCCCGGCTCCTGCTCCTGAACGGCATCGCCAACAGCAGCGGGCAGGTAGGCCGCAACCTGATGGCACACACGGCTCTTCAAATCTGGGGCGAATTTGACGACGATATACAGCCATTTAAAGGCATTCCGGGTGCGGTCATATCAGAAGATACGCACCGGCCCGCTCAGCGGTTCGGCGTTCCGACCGACTTTGTTGGAGGCTATCTGCTCCAGTCTATTGGTGTTATGCCGGTTACGTATCTAAGCCAACTGGCACGAGGGCGTGGGCTGTGGGGAGCCGACCTGAAGCGAGCGGCTGCGGCCTACAATCATGTGGCGGGTATAAACATTCTGGGCGATTGCCTGCCCTACGCCCACAACTACATCGAACTGTCGGACGAGAAAGACAGCCGTGGGCTTCCGAAGCCGCGCGTTTACTTTTCCAATGGCGAAAATGAAGAACGTATGACTGCCCATGCCGATCAGATTATGCGGCAAATCTGGGAGGCTGCCGGAGCCAGAAACGTGTGGGCATTTCCGCGCAATGCGCATGTAATTGGCACCTGCCGCATGGGCCACGATCCCGATACGTCGGTGGTAAACGCCGATGGACGGGCGCACGATATTCCGAATCTGTACATCAGCGATAATTCAACGTTTCCGAGTGCGCTCAGTGTAAACCCTGCCCTAACCATCATGGCACTGGCCCTGCGAACAGCAGACAAATTTTTAATGAGTGAAAGAGCGAAAGAGTGAAAGAGTGGCGGTCGTGGCACACTGCTTGCGTCAACCACTCTTTCATTTTTCACTCTTCCACTCTTTCACTCTTTCGCTTATGACTTTTCTCTCTCATATCAAACGCCATTTTGGCGACGGCAATTACGACGGCGATCAGTTTGGCGGAGCCGGTGGGCATAACGGCAGCGGCCTGCCAACCAGTAATGCAGGCAACTTTATGTTTGCAACAGGCATCGAGTGTTCGTATCCGACCATTCAGAACGGCACCGTTCGGCGCGACCAACTGCGCGAGTGCGGCCATTACGACCGCTACAAAGAAGATTTGGGATTAGTGAAAGAAATGGGTCTGAAGGTTCTGCGATACGGGTTGCCGTATTATAGCATCCATAAAAGCCCCGGTAAATTCGACTGGGAATTTGCAGACCTGGCGATGGCCGAAATCAAGCGGCTCGGCATCACGCCCATTCTCGACCTGCTACACTTCGGCGTACCCGACTGGATCGGCAATTTTCAGAATCCTGAACTGCCCGTTCATTTTGCAGACTTCTGCGAAGCCGTAGCCAAACGCTATCCGTGGGTGCGCTACTATACGCCCGTCAACGAAATCTACGTTACGGCCCGCATCAGCGGTAAAGATGGCGTCTGGAACGAGCAGTTAAAGACCGACAAAGGCTTCATAACGGCTCTTAAACACTGTGTGGCGGCCAGTATCATGGGCAATCAGCAAATTGCCAAACACCGCAACGACTGCGTGATTGTGCAAAGCGAAAGTGCCGAATATATCCACGAACTCTGCGCCACGCCCTCTGCCGAAACCACCCTCAATAACGAACTTCGGTTTCTCTCGCTCGATCTGCTCTACGCCAATCCGCCCTCTTCGACCGTGGCGATGTATATGATGGACAACGGCCTGACCCGCGCCGAATATGATTGGTTTATGGCCGGAAAACCGCCGGGCTATCAAATCATGGGCAACGATTATTATGGCCGGAACGAGCGAATCAAACTACCCGATGGACGCATCGAAACGTCGATGGACGTGCTGGGCTGGTATGAAATTACCCGCGATTATTACGAACGCTACCACATGCCTGTGATGCACACCGAAACCAACGTATTCGAGGCCGATCAGGCACCGGTATGGCTGTATAAACAGTGGGTTAGCATTTTGCGGATGCGTCGGGATGGTGTGCCCGTGCTGGGTTTTACGTGGTACAGCCTGATCGATCAGATCGACTGGGACATTCAACTGGCCGAGGTCAAAAACCACGTCAACGAATGCGGTTTGTTCGACCTCGACCGTAAGCCCCGCCCCGTTGCGCAGGCATACAAAGATATTCTGAAAGAATTCGGCCAGATTACCATTGTTCCTTACGGCGAAATGCTCGAAATGACCGACCAGCCCGCCCGATTGAAAGTGAATGTATGATGCGAATCCTCATCAACGAAACCAACCTCAACATTCACGAAACCGGCAGCGGCTCTCCGACATTGGTATTCATGCACTACTTCGGCGGTTCGGGGCTGGAGTGGCAATCGGTCATGAACCAGCTTTCGGACCGCTACCGCTGTATAGCTATCGACCTGCCCGGCCACGGCGATTCAGACGAATCGGTGCCGGGATATGCCGTCGATACCGTAGCCGAGATGGTCGCGGCTTTAGCCGAAACGCTTCAAACCGGCCCGTTTGTCTTGATCGGTCATTCGATGAGTGGCAAAATAGCGATGGCGGTAGCCGCCGGAACACCAGATCGGCCAGCTCCGCCCAATCTGAAAGCTCTCGTGCTGGTTTCGCCCTCGCCACCCGTGCCTGAACCTATTCCCGACACGGAGCGCGAAAAACTCCTGAACGGCTACGGCAGTTTGCCAGAAGCGCGTAAACGGCTCAAAAACATAACGGCAAAGCCTATTTCCGATAGCGTACAAAACCAGATTGTTGCCGACGACCTGCGCACGGCCCGGTCGGCCTGGGATGCCTGGCTGTTGCACGGTAGCCGCGAGACTATTTCCGAACGCATGGCCGACATCACGATTCCGATACACATTATAGTTGGCTCCGACGACCGCGCTTTACCCCCCGACGTACAGCCAAAACTGGTTTTGCCTTACCTAAGAACCGCTACGCTCGACCTACTTAACGGAGCCGGACACCTGCTGCCGTGGGAGGTTCCTGACGAACTGGCGGCATTCATCGCAAAAAAAGTTACGGCATAACGTTTACGAAAGTCCACAATGCCATTATCTTTGCAACCCATTCGGGGTGTAGCGCAGCCTGGTAGCGCGCTACGTTCGGGACGTAGAGGTCGTGGGTTCGAATCCCGCCACCCCGACTTTTTCAGTGAACAGCTATCAACGAGCAGTTGACAAGATAGAAAAAAGCAACTATGATACGTGTAAGCAACATTTGGTGGTGGCACTCTTCCTATCCGGGATGAAGGTTGCCGCTATGTGTTTACACCAACACAATTTTACAAGGCTCACCGTCATCCCGGTGAGCCTTATTTTTTGTCCGATTTTCCAGCCTGAAAAAAGCGCAACATGACTACTTCCCAACCCCTTACCTCCTACCGTGTCACAACCCGACACAAGCGGATGCTGGCCGACATCATCACGCCGGTGAGCATCTACCTGCGCCTGCGCGACCGTTTTCTGAACAGTATCCTGCTCGAAAGCTCCGACTATCACGGAAACGACAACAGTTTTTCGTACCTCGCCTTCGACCCTGTTGCCCGGTTTTCGTATAATCAGAATCGGCTAACAGTGCAATTACCCGGCGAAGCTGAACAGAGCCGCACGGTGCAGCCACAGGAGATGCTGGTGGCTTTGCAGGCATTTAAAGATAGTTTTCAGCACGAAAAACCGGCGTTTTCCTTTATTACAAACGGCCTGTTCGGTTACTTCGGCTATCCTGCCGTGCAGAGTTTTGAAGACATTCAACTGAATGCGCCCGTTCCGACCGAAAACCAGATTCCAGCGGCAGTATTCACGGTTTATCGGTATGTTATCGCTATCAACCATTTCAAAGACGAACTGCACCTGTTTGAACACAGCTACCTCCGCAATGGCGACGTTGAACCGGAAAGTACGCTGAACGGCATTGCCGACCTGATTACGGGCCGGAACTACCCCACGTACTCGTTCAGCGTGGCCGGACAGGAGCAGTCGAACTTTACCGACGATGAGTACCGGGCTGTGATTCAGCGCGGTAAAGACCACTGTCAGCGGGGCGACGTGTTCCAGATTGTGTTGTCGCGGAGGTTCGAGATGCCGTTTGCGGGCGATGAGTTCAACGTGTATCGGGCATTGCGGTCGCTGAATCCATCGCCCTATTTGTTTTATTTCGACTACGGAAGCTACAAATTGTTCGGCTCCTCGCCCGAATCGCAAATCGTGGTTAAAAACCGACAAGCGACGATCTACCCCATTGCCGGAACCTTCCGACGCACCGGCGACGACGCCCGCGATGCTGAATTGGCGCAGAAGCTTTACGATGACCCTAAAGAATCAGCCGAACACGTCATGCTCGTGGATTTGGCCCGCAACGATTTGAGCCGCAACTGCGACGTAGTAAACGTGGAAACGTTTAAGGAAATCCAGTACTATTCGCACGTTATTCACCTCGTTTCCAAAGTGGTTGGTCAGCTTAGGGAAACCGCCGATCCGCTGCAAATTGTGGCCGAAACCTTCCCGGCGGGTACGCTGTCGGGCGCACCAAAACACATGGCAATGCAGTTGATTGACCGGTATGAGAGCCTGAGCCGGTCGTTTTATTCGGGCAGCATCGGCTACATGGGCTTCGACGGCGAGTTTAACCACGCGATCATGATTCGCACCTTTATGAGCAAAGACAATACACTGTATTATCAGGCTGGTGCGGGAATTGTTGCCAAGTCGGTCGTGGAAAGTGAATTACAGGAAGTACACAACAAATTAGCCGCCCTGCGGATGGCAATTGAGCAGGCAAAAACGATATGAAACTTCTCGTCTTAGACAACTACGATTCATTCACCTACAACCTCGTGTACATTCTGCGCGAGCTGGGGCATCGGCCCGACGTGATTCGGAATAATAAACTGACCGTTGAGCAGGCCGGGCAATACGACAAAATCATGCTGTCGCCGGGGCCGGGCATTCCGTCAGAAGCCGGTATTATGCAGGATTTAGTTCGTGAGTATGGCCCATCGAAAAGCATTCTGGGCATTTGTCTTGGTCATCAGGGCATCGGCGAGGTATATGGCGCATCGCTCGAAAACCTCGGCGACGTACTGCACGGCGTGGCGCACCCTGCCACCGTCACCGACTCGACCGACCCGCTTTTCGCCAACATGCCAACGGAACTGATTGTAGGCCGTTACCACTCCTGGACGGTAATTCCTGACTCCATGCCCGCCGACCTGCGCATCACAGCCGTTGACGAAGCGGGCCGCGTAATGGCCCTCGCCCACACCCGCTACAACGTGCGCGGCCTGCAATTCCACCCCGAATCAGTATTGACACAGCACGGAGTTAAAATGATTCAGAATTGGATAGCCATGTAAAGACGCAAGATTTTGCGTCTCCACTACCGGATGGTTTTTGCTGCTGCACATAAAGACGCAAAATCTTGTCATAAAGACGCAAAATCTTGCGTCTCTACACAAATACAAACAATATGAAAGCAATCCTCAACCACCTTTTCGAGTACAAAACGCTCTCCAAAGAACAGGCCCGGCAAACGCTGACCGGCATTGGGCGGGGCGAGTACAATACGGCGCAGATTGCGTCGTTTCTGACCGTCTACATGATGCGCAGCCTGCGCGTAGAAGAACTCGAGGGCTTCCGCGACGCCATGCTCGAACTCTGTTTGCCGGTCGATCTGAATGCTTATGATCCGATGGACCTTTGCGGAACCGGGGGCGATGGCAAAGATACCTTCAACATGTCGACGCTCTCGGCCTTCGTTGTGGCCGGAGCCGGGCAGCGGGTAGCCAAACACGGCAATCATGGCGTATCGTCGCTTGTGGGGTCTTCGACCGTGATGGAGCGGCTTGGCTACACATTCACCAATGACACGGGCGAGTTGCAGCGAAAGATTGAAACGGCGGGCATCTGCTTTCTGCACGCGCCCCTGTTCCATCCGGCCATGAAGAACGTTGCTCCGATTCGGAAAGACCTCGGCGTGAAAACGTTTTTCAATGTGCTCGGCCCAATGGTAAACCCTGCAAAACCCCGAAAACAGCTTGTAGGGGTGTATAGTCTTGAATTGGCTCGACTTTATGCGTACCTTTATCAGCAAACAGACAAGCGGTTTACAATCCTGCACGCACTCGATGGCTACGACGAAATTTCGCTAACGGGCGCATTCAAAGTCATTAGTAACCAGACAGAGCAGGTCTTGGAGCCAGATGATCTGGGAATGAGTACGTTAACGGCTGCTTCGCTGGCAGGTGGCAAAACGCTGGACGAGTCGGCGCAGATTTTTCTCAACGTTCTGAACAACGAGGGAACGACCGCCCAAACGCAGGCCGTTCTGGCAAACTCGGCGATGGCATTGCTTACGGCGGGCAAAGCCAATACCCGCGAAGATGCGGTGCTGATGGCTCGCGAATCGCTTGAGAGTGGCAGGGCAAAAGCCTGTTTTGAAAAATTAATCATGTAACAACGAGCTTTCGCCCGTTGTATTCATAAGTACAAGATTGGCGACGGGCTAAAGCCCACCGCTACGAGTTATGACCATTCTTGACGAGATTATTGCCCAGAAACGACTCGAAGTAGCCCGGCGGCAGGCTGAAACGCCCGCGTCGGTTCTCGAACAGATGCCCGACTTCAAACGGCCTGCCCGCTCCGCACGTGATGCTGTGCAGGATTTTCGGTCAACGGGTATCATTGCCGAGTTTAAACGCCGGTCGCCCTCGAAAGGACTAATCAACGGCTCTGCCGACGTGGCCCAGACCACGCAGGGCTACGTGCGGGCAGGTGCCGCCGTGCTGAGTGTACTGACCGACGAGCCATTTTTTGGCGGAACGCCCGCCGACTTACAGGTGGCCCGCACAGCCAATCCTGATACGCCGATTCTTCGTAAAGATTTCGTGATCGATACCTACCAGCTCCTCGAAGCCAAAGCGTGGGGTGCTGATCTGGTGCTGCTTATTGCCGCCTGCCTGACACCACAGGAAGTGCGCGACCTGAGCGAACAGGCGCAAAACCTTGGGTTGCAGGTGTTGCTCGAAGTACACGACGAAGACGAACTCGACCGCTCGCTGGTGCATACCGTCGATTTGGTGGGTGTGAATAACCGCAATCTGAAAACGTTTGAAACATCTGTCGAAACGTCATTGCGGTTGGTCGAACGCATTCCCGATACGTTTGCCAAAATCACAGAAAGCGGCCTGCACGATGCCCAAACCATGCGAACGCTGTTCCGGGCTGGGTTCGATGGCTTTCTGATTGGCGAAGCATTTATGAAAACGCCTGATCCGGCGGCTGCATTGGCTGCGCTGGTCAACGAATATATAGCCACAAATCCACAACCTGCTTAATCCAGCTAATCACCGGTTTACCCCATACCCATCTAACTCGTTTCTGCTATGAAAATCAAAGTGTGCGGTTTGCGTGATGCCGACAACCTGCGAGAGATTGCCGCCCTTAATCCCGACTTCGTTGGGTTCATTTTCTACGATCAGTCACCGCGCTTTGTGGGTGAATCGCTCGATGAAACAGTTGTAAAGGAGTTGCCCCGCTCGATTCGGAAGGTAGGTGTATTTGTGAACGCCAGCCCGGAATTTATTTTACGGATGGTGAAGAAGTATGACTTTCAGTATGTTCAGCTTCATGGCAACGAAACGCCGGAATATTGCCGGAGCCTGCGTAATCGGGGCATCAGCCTGATTAAAGCGTTTCGGGTCGATGCATCGTTCAACTTCTCGATGCTCAACAACTACAAAGCCCACTGCGACTTTTTTCTGTTCGATGCCAAAGGCGACCAACCCGGCGGCAACGGACACACCTTCGACTGGAGTATTCTGAGCCGGTACGACAACGAAAAGCCATTTTTCATCAGTGGTGGCATTGGTCTGCACAACCTCGATCAACTGAACGCACTGAAAGGTATGAAACTCTACGGCGTTGACGTGAATAGTCAGGTCGAAACCGCGCCGGGCGTGAAAGACGTGGCGCAGGTAAAAGAGTTGATAGCGCGGTTGCGGCCTGTAGAGGAGGAGGAAGAGGTTTAGGGCAACTTTGAACCCTTCTTCTTATGTTATACTCATAAAAACGGCAAAACTGATGGAAACGACGAAGACTGTAGCGGATGAAATTCCGCCCATGAAGAAGGGGCAACTTAATGTTTACAAGCCAAGCGACATCAAACGCTGGGGCGTTGAGCGGTTTCTGGAAGCTACTGCTGTTCATGACCCTTTTTTGTTAGAGTTCCCGGAATTTACAGATGAAGAGAACCGGCGTATGGATGAACTCCTTGCGGAAGGTGATCGAGGTACAGTATGATCTACGACACAAATCTTCTTATTTATCACATTCGAGAACACAGTCTTCCACCAGTCAAAACTGTTATTCCTTTTGTTACTGTAGGTGAGCTGGAAGCTTTTGCCCTGAAAACTGATTGGGGTACTCAGAAGGTAAAATTTATGCGTTACCTGCTGGAACGCTACCCTGTTGCCGATATGGAACGGGACATCGCTTCTGTTTACGCAACCGTTGACGCTTTTAGTCAAGGCAAACTTCAAATAGCACCTCTCGGCACGTCTGCCCGCAACATGGGTAAAAACGACATCTGGATTGCAGCTACCGCAATGTATTTGGATATGGAACTTCATACTACAAACAACGACTTCGACCACTTGCCCACACTGGGATTACGGTTAGTAAAGCATTAACGAATATGCAAACAACTCTTGAACCACAAACCTCTTTCGAGGTCAACGATAACGGTTTCTACGGTCGCTTCGGTGGGGCATTTATTCCTGAGATGCTCTACCCAAACGTCGAAGAATTGCGGCAGAATTACCGCCAAATTATAGACGATCCGGCGTTTCAGGCCGAGTTCTGGCAGTTGCTCGAAGACTACGTTGGGCGGCCAACGCCTTTGTTTCATGCCAAGCGGTTGTCGGCGCAGGTTGGTGCAACGGTTTATCTGAAACGCGAAGACCTTTGCCACACCGGAGCGCATAAAGTCAACAATACCATTGGGCAGATTTTGGTGGCGCAACGACTTGGTAAAGAGCGTATTGTGGCCGAAACCGGCGCAGGGCAGCACGGCGTGGCTACAGCCACGGTTTGCGCCCTGATGGGGCTGGAATGCATTGTTTACATGGGCGAAATCGACATGGAGCGGCAGAAACCCAACGTCGACCGGATGCGGATGCTCGGCGCGGAAGTGCGCCCGGCTACGTCGGGTAGCAAGACGCTGAAAGATGCTACCAACGAGGCCATGCGCCACTGGATCAACAACCCCGTCGATACGCATTACATCATTGGTTCGGTGGTTGGCCCGCACCCCTACCCCGACATGGTGGCCCGATTCCAGTCGGTTATTTCAGAAGAAATCCGAAAACAGTTATTCGCCAAAACGGGCCGCGAAAATCCTGATTACGTAGTGGCCTGCGTGGGCGGGGGCAGCAATGCCGCTGGTGCATTTTACCACTTCCTGCACGAACCAATGGTCCGGCTGGTAGCTGCCGAAGCTGCCGGACTGGGCGTGTCGTCGGGGCATTCAGCAGCCACCACGGCCCTCGGTAAACCGGGCGTATTGCACGGTAGCCGTACCATTCTGATGCAAACCGAAGATGGACAGGTAACAGAACCTTACAGCATTTCGGCGGGATTAGATTACCCTGGTATCGGCCCGCTCCATGCCCACCTGTTCGACTCGGGTCGGGGCGAGTTCTACGCGATTACCGACGACGAATCCATTCAGGCCGGGTTTAACCTGACCAAACTCGAAGGCATTATTCCGGCTATCGAAACGGCCCACGCACTGGCGGCACTGCCTAAAATGAATCTGCAACCGACAGACGTTGTCGTGGTGTGCCTATCGGGCCGGGGCGATAAAGATCTGGCAACGTATTCAAAGTATCTCTGATGACTATTACCCAAAACCGCATCACCGACCTCTTCGCCCAAAAAAGCGAACGATTGCTGAACGTGTATTTTACGGCTGGCTTTCCGGCCTTAGACGATACGGTACCAATCTTGCGAGGTCTTCAACAGGCGGGTGTCGATCTGGTTGAGATAGGCATGCCCTACTCCGACCCCGTGGCCGATGGTGAGACCATTCAGCAAAGTAACAATCAGGCACTCGAAAACGGTATGAGCCTGAAAACGCTGTTTGCTCAATTAGACGAATGCCGCGACGAAATCAGTCTGCCGATTTTGCTGATGGGATACATAAACCCCGTGCTGCAATATGGCATCGAAGCGTTTTGTCGAAAATGTGCTGAAGTGGGCGTCGATGGAGTGATTTTGCCTGATCTGCCGCTTGATTTATACCTCGCTGAATACGCTGAAACATTCCGCGAATACGGCATCGTGAACGTAAATCTGATTACACCCCAAACCACCGACGCACGCATCCGGCATATCGATGCCGAATCAGACGGGTTTATTTACATGGTGTCGTCGGCCAGTATTACGGGGTCAACTAAAGGCATCAGCGACGGTATGCGGGCTTATTTTGAGCGTGTTGCAGCCATGAACCTGCGCAATCCGCGCCTGATTGGTTTTGGTATCAATGACCACGAAACTTTCGATACAGCCTGCCAATATGCCAGTGGGGCCATTGTTGGCAGCGCGTTTATCCGCCATCTCGCCCATCACGGTCCCGATGCCGACGGTATCCGGGCGTTCGTCCAAACGATTCGGGCGTAGCCTGAGCGATTTCCTTTTGCTGGACGTACCTTTGCTGAAATGAACCGAGAATTGAACTTCGATAAATCGCCCGACGGGTTGATTCCTGCTGTGATTCAGGACGCCGAAACGGGCAAGGTGCTGATGTTGGGCTACATGAACCAGGAGGCTTACGAAAAAACTGTGGCTGAGGGTATCGTTACGTTCTTCAGCCGCAGCAAAAGCCGACTCTGGACAAAAGGTGAAACATCGAATAACTTTCTGCATGTCCGCGAAACGCTTATCGATTGTGATGGCGATACGCTGCTGATTAAAGTTGCGCCCGCCGGGCCAACCTGCCATACGGGCGACGATACTTGTTTTCAGGAAATCAACACAGGTAAGGGTCAGTTTCTCAACTACTTACAGCATATTATCCGCGAACGGAAAGCAAACCCGTCAGAAAAATCATATACAGCATCGTTGTTTGCGAAGGGCGTGAATAAAATTGCGCAGAAAGTTGGCGAAGAGGCTGTGGAGTTAGTTATTGAAGCCAAAGACGACAACGACGACCTGTTTAAAGGCGAAGCCGCCGATTTACTATTCCATTTTCTGGTGCTGCTCGAACAGAAGAATCTGGATTTAGACGACATTGTTGCCGTATTGCAGAGCCGACACGTGAAACAATAGTTTATTTGGTAGGTTTGTCATTCTAAATCTCAAACCACTATCTCATGGGTCTCATCATTCGCATCCTCATCAGTGCTGTAGCCGTCTATGTTGCCAGTAGCTTTATTCCTGGTGTCACCGTAACTGGGGGAATTGGCACGTACCTGATCGTTGCCATCGTACTGGGTTTTTTGAACGCGTTCATCAAACCCGTTTTAACGATTCTGACCATTCCCATTACTATCATTACGCTGGGTCTTTTCCTGCTGGTACTTAACGTATTGATGGTTTACCTGACAGCTTATTTGGTCAGCGGCTTCGCGGTTTCCGGCTTTATTGCCGCGCTGCTGTTCAGTATTGTGGTGTCTGTTGTCACGGCGTTGATCGACGCCATTGTGTAGGGGCGAACCTACCATGAATCCCTCCATTCACTACGATGCCATTGTCGTTGGTGCAGGCTATGCGGGCCTGACCGCCACGCACGAACTGGTCAAAGCCGGAAAAACCGTGCTGCTGCTCGAAGCCCGCGACCGTGTGGGCGGGCGTGTGCATACGCAACACTTCGACGATGGCACTTATGTTGATCTGGGCGCAGCCTGGGTGGGGCCGTCACAGGACCGGCTCTATGCCCTTGCCCACGCTTTTGGCGTTGAAACCTTTAAGACTTACGATTCGGGTCGGAGTACCCAATATTTTAGGGGAAAGGTAAAACGCTACAAAGGGATTATTCCTCCCCTGCCCCTGTTTTCGCTGCTAAGTTTGGATGCTGCCATCAGGCGCATCAACAAACTTTCCAGAACGGTCAACCTCGCCGAGCCGTGGCAAACGCCCAACGCACAGCAATTAGACAACCTGACGCTGGCCGACTGGATGCAGGGACAGATGAGCTATGAAACAGCTCAAACGTTTTTCAACATCGCCGTTGGAGCTATCTGGGCGGCTGATCCCGCTGAGTTTTCACTGCTTCACGCCCTGTTTTATATCCGTTCCGGGCGGGATTTGGAAACGCTCATGAACGTGAAAAACGGAGCACAGCAGGAACGATTCGTGGGCGGAGCGCAGACCATTGCCGACCGAATGGCCGAGACGTTCAGGGACCGAATCGTGTTCAACGCATCTGTTCGGGCCATCTCTCAGCGTGATGATGCCGTACAGGTAATAACCGACTTCGCTACCTATACGGCCAACCGCGTTGTTGTAGCCATTCCGCCCGTCTTGCAGGCTGCCATTCAGTTTGAACCGGCTCTGCCGCTGCAACGGCAGCAACTTATGCAGCAACTACCAATGGGCGCAGTCTGGAAATGCTACGCTATCTATGACCGTCCATTCTGGCGCGAACAGGGGCTAAACGGGCTTGCCGCCACGCCCGACGGACACGTAACGGTCACGTTCGACAACTCACCTAAAGACGGCAGCCGGGGTATTCTGATGGGTTTTGTACTGGGCCAGAAAGCCCGCGAATTTGCTACGCTTTCGGATGATGAACGGCGTAAGTCGGCTATGCATTCATTCACGACGTTTTTCGGCCCACAGGCATCTACCCCGCAACGCTATCTTGATCATTCTTTTCTAAACGAACCCTGGAGTAAGGGGTGCTATGCCGCCGTGCCACAACCCGGTTTCTGGACGAGCGTTGGCCCGGCCCTGCGCCAACCCGTAGGTCGCATTCACTGGGCCGGAACCGAAACATCAGACATCTGGAATGGCTATATCGACGGAGCCGTGCGGTCGGGCGAGCGGGTAGCGCAGGAGCTATTGAGCCGGTCATAAGAAGTTGCTACGGAACCCGCACCCGCCCGCCCGCCGACCGGGCCGAAAACTCGGGCGCGTAAAAGCACTGAACAGTAGCCACTCCCGATGAGAAATCGCCTGTATGAACAACGCGTAAGGTGTACTCGAATACGTGTGTTCCGACAGGCAGGTAATGCAGGTAAAAGTCGGTGCTGGCGTCGCGCGGAGCTTCGTAATAACCGAGACCGTTCTGATACTTGTAGCCCGATAGTGCGCTCATCGGCTCGAAGCCCGATGCACGGCTATCTTTCAGATGCACGTATTGCATGTCGCGGTCGTTGCGAACCTCTACCCGAACGCGCACCCGGTCGCCGGGTTTGAGCGGAGTTTTGGCCGTAACAGGCGTGCTGACGGGGCCAGCCGGACCGTCGCGCTCAACAAACAACTGTTTGGTAAGCGTCAGGTTGCCCATCGCAGCTTTTACGTCAGACGACGGTATAACCCGGTCGAGCGGTTCGAAATGCTGGTAATAAATTCCGCCCCAGGCCGGGCCACTGCTACTTTTGCTTACTGTTATAATGCCAAGTTCGGGCTTGATATCCGCAGGTTGGTACGTGATTTTCTGATAGTCTGTCGGGCCATTGGCCGCTGTTTCAACGGGTTTTCCGCCTACTTGCAATGCCGTGGTGGATTTCGTTTCCAGCCAGTCATCGCCGTTGAGTAGCAGCGCGTAAATAGCCTCGGTAGTGGCTTTGGTGCTGGGCCACGCAGTAGTACGTTTCTGGCTCAGTAGCCACTGCTTCATAGCATTCACGGCCTTCTGATCGGTCAAAATTTCCGAGAACGCTTCAATTAGTAATGCCTGCGTTTCAATGGGAGCCTGATGCCAGTAGTAGCCTGCCCGGTTGTCGGGCCAGTACATACCGAGTTCGTCGGATTGGGCAGCCCGCTCGTTCAGTGATTTCAGGATAGAAGCAGGCGTCTGACGGTCGCCAAGCCGGTGCAGAGCCAGCGCGGCCAGAGCTTGTCCGTAAATGCGTTGCGTTTGCCAGTTTTGACCAACATACGTTTGCAGGTAGTCGCGCGTGGCTTTGTCGGTAATGGGCGATTCGGTATAGAACGAGCGGGCATACAGGTATTGCACCGGCCAGAAATCGCTGGTGTTGCTACCTGTTTTCTTTTCCTGCTTTTGCCGGTCGACCCACTGTTTAGCTTCGGCGTCGACATAGCGTAAGGCCCGGTTTTGCAGGTTTCGGGCCATGTTTTGCTGCGTCTCGGGCAGTTTAACGCCTAATTTTGCCAGATGCCCAAAGCCAGTAAGCAGATGCACTGAGATGGTGCGGTCGATGGGCATGCCCGAAAACCACCTGAAGCCGCCCTCGGTAGTTTGTAACTGTTGCAGTTTGTCGAGAGCCTGTTGCTGACTGGCCCTCAGCGCGTCGTCCTGTAAGAACCGGCCCAATTGTGCCAGTTGCAGATTTTGGTGGCGGGCGTCGCGTCGCCAGGGGGTTTCGTCGAGCGTTACGCTTTTAAGTTCAGCGTTGGTTTCGAGTGGGTTGGCAGGGGCTTGTTTGGCCCAGGTTTCGGCCAGGCCACGAATTTCAGGGCGGGCATTGATGATATGGCCCGCCAGCGCGTTGGCGTAGAACCGACTAAACAACTGCTCGGCGCATTCATATGGAAACTCGGCCAAATAGGGCAGTGATTGAAGGGCTGTCCAGACCGGATTGCCCGTGAGCTCAACCGTCAGGCGTTCGGGCTGTGCCGGTAGTTCAGGATTCTGGTTTACGAGGGCTTTTAGCCGCACCTCTTTTTTGCCCGGACCATTTACGTAAAACGGCTGACTATCCAGCACCAGCATCCGGTTGGGCAGCACAGGCACGGTACGTTCTTCGGCGTCGGAGAAATCACCGGACGTAGCTGATACGCGAAACGTGACGTTTTCTATAGTCTGGGGCACCACCATCGTCCAGGCGAGGGCAGTGCTTTGGGCAGGGGCCGTGTTGAATGATTGAGCAACTGACTGTTTGAATAGCTTCGCTGTTATGTTCTGGCCGGTGGCGGGGTCAAAGGCGTCAAGCTGAGCGGTGCCAGTCAGCGGTTTGTTGGTCAGGTTATTGATACGTGCCGTGAGCCGGAGCGTATCGCCTTCGCGCAGAAAACGCGGCACGTTGGCCGAAATCATCAGCTCTTTTTGGGTTATGACGGTGCGGTCGAGCGAGCCGGTTTTCAGGTCAGGCGTGTGGGCGAAGGCCAGTAGCCGCCAGCGCGTGAGGGCTTCAGGCATGGTGAAGCTGAGCAGCACCCGGCCCTGTTCGTCGGTTTGCAGTTTGGGAAAGAAAAACGCCGTTTCGTTGAAATTCCGGCGCGGGTTGGCGGGTGGTGCGTCGGTTTTGGGCTGCTGGTCTGGGGCTGTATCGTTCTGGTCGTTTGTTTTTTCGGCGGCAACAGCCTCTCGCAGTTCTTCAACTCCTTGAGGTACGTCACCATCAGCACTCACCTCAGCTACGGCCCCTTTTAGCACACGCGGAGAACCCGGCGGTGCAGCAGCCATTGCCATATTGATAGATCTGTTTCGGGGGCTTCCATAACCAACCCGAACTACTTCGTCAAGGCCACCACCGAAGCCCATAAATAAGCCTCTTTGTGCGCCGACAGAACCCCACGACAGCGCATCGTATCTGCGTGCCACTGGCTGAATATCCCGGTAATCGTACCGAAACAGATTGCCCATCAACGTGTTGAAACCCATTGCCGACCAGGCTGGCATTGGCTGAGCGGGCTTTTGATATGGCGAGCCGGGCCAACTAAGCGGTACAAACGCATCTAACGAAGCATCGTACAGGGTTGCTACTGTTTCGGCTATCAATTTGTCTTTGCCCGGTCCGCTGATGCGAAGCGTCCATTGTTCGGGTTGGCCGGGCTTCAGGTGATCGCGGAACGTAAGTGTTTCGATCTTCAGATTCCGGTCGGGTAGCGGCACCGATATGGTTTTTGAGAGGTCGTACACGCGCCCGTCCTGCACCCGTGTGAACGCTACGACGAAGCCACCTACAAACGCTTTTGTCACTGGTATCTCGACCCGCACCGGCTCGGCTGCCAGCGTAACCCAGCGTTCTTCGCGGATTTGGCCGTTCTGCACCACCCGCACGAGCGCGTGTCCGCCTGGACCTACTCCGCCGTTATTGACCCAAAACACGGTTTTTTCGCCCGGTTTGGTTTCGGGTGTTACCGTTTTCACCCAATCGTCGGGCCGGGCGTTGACGATGGGGTTATTGGTGGTCGTAACCGTGAAATACTGTGTCAGTGTAGCACGCTCACCAGCCGCATCCGTCACGCGCAGGTCGGCGGCATATATACCGGCAGGATATTGACTCGCGGTTAGTTTCAGTGTATCCGTGTTGCTGATCGATACGGTGTCAACAGCCGCGCTTTTCGGCCATTCAGGCAGTTGATCTTCATCGGCATACACATCGTTTGGAAACAGTTTTTTGAACTCGCTGCGGCTCAGGGCAAATCGGTCGGGTTTCTCCCACAGGCGTTTGCGCAACGGTTCGCTGGGTTTTTGCAACGGGCTGATGGTTAACTGACCTTTCACGGGTACGCGCTCGCCCCCGGCGTTCGTCACGCGAAGAGTCAGGGAACGGTCGCGATTGTCGAGGTCGGCGGGCAGGTCGAGCGCAGCGGTCAGGGCCGAATAGCCAATCGTCAGCGTCTGTTCGGCGGAGCGGGTTTCGCCCGTTCGGTCAGTAACGTCGAACGTAACGGTAAACATAAACGACGGATCATCGGCACGGTCAACGGTCAGATCAGGCTGGGCCGTGAACGTAAGCGATACCGCACCGCTGACATCGGTTGCAAGGGTGCCGTTCATGATTTCGGTTTTGCGCCCACCCCGGCCCTCGCCGGGCCGATACCAGTCCCACCAAATCCATCGGGGCCGCTGCCGACGCACTACCCGGTAGCGTACCGACGCCCCGTCGACCGCTGCCCCTGCAAAAGTTTTGGCCGTAGCTGATACAGACACCACCTGACCAAGCTTGTAGCTGCCTTTTACTGGATCGATCTTCACCTCAAACGTCGGGCGTTTGTATTCTTCAACCCGGACACTGGTAGAGTTATTTTCGAGACGGATAGTCATAACTCCCAGCAGTCTTCCTGCCGGAGCCGTGAACTGCCCGTCAATTGTGCCGAACGCGTTGCTTGTCAGTTTCAGCGACGCCACTTTTTCGCCGTTTACGTCGGTCAGCGTGGCCTCGGTTTGTGCGTTGGGAACTACCTGCAACGAGTCGGGCGTACCCCGGTAGAGTACGGCTTTGAAGAAGATGGTCTGCCCCGGTCGGTAAATGGCCCGGTCGGTGAACAGCAACCCCCGAATCTGCTCCTCGTTGGTCGATGAACCGCGCTGATAACCCGGCCAATACACCCATTCGGTATAGACCGTATCGCGCTTAGTGCTGATGCGAAAACAATAGTTGTGGTTGCTCGTCACAACCTTGTTCGGTACTTCCAGACCCCCGGTTGCCGTTGTTCGATACGTGCTGATGCGTTCGTGGTTGCCAGTGCGGTTATTATTCTCCAGCAAATCGACCCGAATGTTTGCCATCGGTTGCCCCGTTTGCCGGTTAACGACGTACAATTTTGGGTCGTGAAAAAACTCGTTATAATCCGTGTACCCGTTTTTGGCGGGCTTTTCGCTGGCAAGGCTAACTGGTTTACGACCAATCAGATAGCCGATATTTGTTACGGTCAGGCGCGTGTATGAAAGCAGCGTAGTGGTGTCAGCGATCCGGGCCGATGGCGAAACCAACACAATGTAATGTCCTGTTGGTAAGGCTGGTAGCGCAATTTCGGTGCGGTGTTCCTGCAAATCGCCGTCGTTGGGCAGACGTACCGACCCGGTTTTTACGGCTGCTCTCTTCAGCAACTGCGCATGGAATGGCTGCTGCTGGGCGTCATTAGTTGTATACAACCGTCGTTCATTTCGGAACCATTCATCAACATGAACCGACACAATTCGATAGTGTAGCGTTGGCACGTTGCGATACGCGACCGACGTGCGAATGGGCTGGTCGGGTGCATTGCCTTCTTCGACGGTCAGTTGCAGCGAACGAGCGTTAAGCCGGTCGAGCAGTTTACGCAGGTTGGTTGTTTCGGTGCCTGATTTCGGGAAACGGCGCAGCAGGTCGGTGGTGAGGTCGGCGGCTTTTCGTCGCCAGCCACCTGTTTTGGCACGATCACCCCGGTCGGCCCAGAACTCGCCCAACGCAAGGCCATAGAACACCTCGGCAGGTTGATTTTTATGGATCTGAATAGCCCGTTCAAGCGTTTGTTGATACAGGTCGTCTTTGTTTGGAACAGTGCTGTATTGATGCACGAACGCCAGCCGCTGTGCGTCGACGTCAGCCATTGGCAGGGCATTGGTCCGGTGAAACAGGGTTAGTTCCTGATACAGCCGCAATGCCCGAAACTTCAGCGACAGCGAATCCGTACTACGCAGGGGTTGGGTTAAAAACGTCTCAGCATCAGCCAGATACGCCGATTGGTCTAACTCAAACCGATTGGCTGGTCGGGTGATGTCGGGTTCGGTATTTTTATAAAAACCCAGTGCCCGATGTGCCAGAAAGTCATAAAGCGTTGGCCGGAGCAGTCGGGCATCGGCATCGCCTTTCTGCACCACCACGTCAAACGCTTCGACAGGCGTTTTTTTGAGTTGTTCCGCCCCATTCAGCGACGCTTCATAGGCCGCTACGGTTTCGTCCACCAACCGGCGCAGGTTCCAGGTACGCGGATCATCAGACCCGGCATCATCGGTATTGCGCTGCCCGAACTTCCAGCGGTTTTGTTCGTAATAATGCCAGTAGGTTTCGGCCAGAATCGATTGCAGAATATTCCGGGCGGGCGAATCCACGCCGGTAGCAGGCGTATCGGCTATATCGCGCCGGAGCAGGTCGATGATTTCGGCGTAGGTGTCTTCGGTAGTGTAGGGTTGATACACTAACCGATGCATAGCGGCTTTCACCGTCTGCGGGTGGTTTCGCGTAGCTTTGGCCTTAGCGTAAATGCCGTTTACAACTTCCAGTGCCGACTTTGGCAACCCTTTTTTGGCGAGCGAATCGGCTCGCTGCCACTCGCGGGCAAAGGTTAGGTCGGGAGGGGTGTTGCGCGGTTTATTGGGTTGGGCAGACGTAGCCAATGCGGTCAGAAACAGCAGAATGGTGAGTAGATGGTTCATAGCTGGGGGCGGGCCGGTGGCCTGCGTACTCATGGATGCAAGTACGCCAACTTTTCCACACGCGCTGTGGCTATGATGCTGTTTTGAGCGAAAGGGTTTAATTATATAGAGATAACGTCTTGTATTACCTGCCAATGCCGATTCAGAGGGGCGGCTCTACATTAGGCAAACAAATCGGCTACAGTAAACTGAAAATCAGGAATGACCGGCGCGGCTGAAATTACATCGGAGCCTTTAAAAGCTTTCGACTCGTCGGGCGAAGTATAAACGTAGATTTTTTTCTGCTTGGGAATCACATACCAGACCAGCCGCGCACCTGCATCGAAATAATCCTGAATTTTTTCGAGTACATCTTCATAGAATTCGGAATCGGAAAGAATTTCGATGGGGAAAAGCGTTCGCTGACGCTCACCGTTTGCCGTTGCTCTGATTTGCGCCAGCGAGAAATAAGCCAGATCAGGCCGACGCTTACGAGTGTTATCTACGTAAGAATCCATCTCGGGCGTTAGTTCGTCGCCCGCCTGATAGGCAGCCGTTGCCGCGAAAAGACGGGTTAGGAACTTCAGAATCAGATATTCAGCTTGCTTCATGTCATTCTTTTCAATAATTCGGCCCCGCACAAATTCATAGCTGCCTTCGTGCGGATGCTGCTGCTCCCACTGCTCAAACTCATCGACGGTCTGGAGCGTGGTAGGCAGCGTTCGGAGTGCTTCAAGCGTTGACAGCATAATTGGAGTCGTTGATTACTGGAAAGGTACGAAGTTAGTAGAAAGGGCGCAAACAGGCCAGGCCACGTAGGCCGTGCGCTGTTTGCGCCCTCCACATTTGCTACTGCTTCAGCAGAAATGCGGTCAGGTCGGCCAGTTGCTGTTTAGTCAGACCCATTGCATCGGGCGTGGGCATGAGACTGGTTTTATATTGCCGCCGTGAGAACACGTCTTTTGTGGGGATGGTGTGCTTCTGTCCCGTCACGCCTTTTACAATAACCGACTGATCGCCATCACTGACTAAGAAGCCGTAAAACGTCTGCCCTTTTTTGGTTGTAATCAACCAGGGTTCATAACCGAACGCAATACCCGCACTGGGATTGATGATGGCATCGAGCAGGGCATTCTTGTCGAATTTCTGGTGAATCTGCGTCAGTTCCGGCCCTACGTCGTTGCCCTCCCGACCGTGGCGGTGGCAGGTAGCGCAGTTGGCTTTGAACACGCCCAGGCCATTGGTTCCGTTGCCTGTCAGCATAGCAATCTGCGCAATTTCGGGACTACTAACTGCCTCAGATGCTTTGGCCGATGCCGAACTTCCCGACTCGCCCGTCCCCGTTTCGCTCAGCTTTTCGCTTTGAGGGGCAAAATACTCCTTCGCCATCGTTCTAACGCTCTGATCGGGGTTTTTAAGAATAGTCGGACCTACGGCTCGTAACAGGTTATCAGGCAGTTTTTTATCAGCCGCCAGCCCAACCAGAATCTGACCACCTTCGGGGGTGCGTGCCATGTCGAGAGCCACACGCCGTTTTTCGGTATCGGACTTGTATTCGTCTAACAGAATCTGCCGTTTTGCCAGCATCTGCTGTTCTGCCGATGAAACTTTCATAGGCATCACCTCGTCCCAGTTCAGGAGCGTAGCCCAGTCATTGCCGCGTCGGAAACCTGTCCAGTATTGCGCCTGAGCCGCTACGTTCTTATCCGCCGATCTGGTCAGTTCCACCATAACGTTAGCCGCTGCGGGCGTGTTGATGAACCCCAGCGTTGTCATGGCCTGTTGTCGGGCATCGGCAGTAAGCGAAGGGGCTTCAACGCGTTTTTTTACTAAATCGACCGCCGTTTTGGGGTGTAATTCCCAGATTAGATTCGCTGTTCGCTGGTCCCACTCGGCGGGGTCAGCGGGCAGAGCCGGGCGCAGGTCGGCGAATAAGCTTTCTTCTTTACCATCGGCAGCAATACCCAGTGCTGTCAGGTAATAGCGATCCTGCCCGTCGTAGCCTTTCACGAGATTCAGCAGCATATTGCGGCAGTCGGCATAAGGCACGTCGCGCAGGGCAATGGCAACTTCGCGCCGAACGGCAGCATTTGGGTCGATGCTCAGGTTGCCCAACAGCGGCATCAGTGCTTTCTGCGAATCGGTCAGGCCCGAATTGGCTTTCGAGTTTTCGGGGGTGATGCTCCGCAACGCCCGCAACGCCGTTATTCGCATCATGGCGTCGCCCGCTTTCAGTAGTCGTTCTACCTCAAACTGCCCTTCGGCTCCGAGGTGCGCCATCAGAAAAATGGCCCTTGCCCGATGGTAAGGATTTGGTGACGACAGCACGGCTTTTACCGGCTCCAGCACTTTTTCGCCCTGCTGCCGCAGCAAATCGAATCCCAGCATCCGAACGTTTACGGCGGGATTTTTCAGGGCTTCGATTTGTCCCTGCACGGTACGCAGATCAAGGCGGGGTACGCGTGGATTCTGGCCCCGGCGCGTGATGCGGTAAATGCGCCCGTATCCTTTGCCATCTTTCATCTGATGACCTCCCACCACCGGATCGTACCAGTCGGCGATGTATAGCGCACCGTCAGCGCCCACGGCCACGTCGCTGGGCCGGAACCATTTGCGGGCGTCGTTTTCAATTTTATCCCACTTGTAGTTTTCGTCGACCTGCGGAAACGTGCTGATGAAGTCGGTACGGGGCATTCGGTAGCCTGCGCCCCAAAGTTCGGGTTTGTAGCCAAAAATCACGTTACGACCCGCTTCGGCACTGAGCAGCATTCCCCGGTACTGAATGCCGAGCTCGTCGCCTTCGTACACCACTACACCCGTCGGCGAACCCGCGCCGGTCATATCGCCAACCGGCATAACGCCGGGGTCGTCCTGGTGCCAGTGCGCTGTTGGAATGGTCTGACCGGGGCGTTGGTCGGCTTGCCAGTAACGGGTTCCATCGCTGCTGAAATAGCCCGCGTTGCCGCCTTCCATGAGCCAGCTTGTGCGGCAGGCCACCACCTGATCGTCGTTGTCGTTCTGCCACATGTTGCCATACGAATCGAGCGCGGTTTCGTAGTTGTTACGGAAATTGTGGCCCATCACCTTCAGACCCGACCCATCGGGGTTGATGCGCAACGCTAGGCCACCGACCCACACGCGCCCGTCGTCGCTGACCTGTTTGCCATGATTAACAGTGTTGTATGGCGTTCCGCCTACGTACAGGCTTCCCGACCGCAGCGTCCAGCCGTCTTTGTCGGTCACAACGTGTGGCCCGGCGTTACCGGTGTTGAAGTAGTACTTGCCATCTGGCCCGGCCACTAATGCGTGCAGGGAGTGATCGTGGTCGAGACCGCCAAAACCCGTGAGCATCACCTCTTTACGGTCGGGTTTGTCGTCGCCATTGTCGTCGGTGTACACCACCAGATTGGGCGAACACGATACAATCACTTTGTTGCCAATTACCGCAATGCCGAGGGGCGACACCAGATCGGGGTCGGTCACGAAAATTTTGCGCTCGTCGGCCTGCCCGTCGCCGTTGGTATCTTCCAGAATCACAATACGTTCGCCCTCCGGGTGATTCAGGCGTGTTTCGGCCTTATTGTTGAATTTCCGGTAGTTTACGGCCTCTGTGACCCACACCCGCCCGCGTGCATCGACATCGATATTCGTTGGATTGAAGAACATCGGTGCTTCGGCCCAAAGCGCGGCTTCGAGGTCGTCGGGCAGATACAGCCGGGTCGAGTCGCTGCCAAGCGCGATGCTATACTGTCGTTGTGGTTCGGCAGGAGCAACAGACCGCGTTGTTTTTGGCTGAAACGCCTGCATTGCCAGCAGTAGTAATGCGGCTGTCGTGAATGCGAAAGGGGCTGTTATAGACAGTGTTGTTCTCATAAATATTGTTCCCTGAGCATAGTTAGAGACCATGCCCAACCGGGTATCTTTCAACCGAACACGTTTCGAACGGTCTTGTTGTTTTCGATATAACTTTCCAGCATGGGTTTGCCCGACGGCACGGCCCCTTCGATTACCAACCAGCCCCTGTAGCCGATGTTGTCGATGGTTTGGCGTACTTTCGCTAAATCGACCTGACCTTTACCAATCAGCGAACCATTTTCCTTAATATGAATTTCGCAAATCTGGTTTTTGCCGAGGTCGCGCATTTCCTTAAAGATGTCATACCCCATCACGGTCGAATTGCAGACGTCGTAATACACCTTCACGGCAGGCGACCCTACGGCGTCGATGATTGCCATGTGCTCCGGGGCCGACAACCACGATTCGATGCCCAGCGTAATGCCCGCTTTTTCAGCTTTTGGGGCTACAGCTTTCAGTTTGTCGATAACCGCCTGTTGACCCTTTTTGTCGTTACGCAAGTCGTTTTTAGCAAAAAAAGCCAGCAAAATGTTCTCCACGCCCAGGTCTTTAGCTACATCGACGCTATCCTGCACCCACGCATCGGTTTTCGATTCGAGCTTGTAGGGCACCTCATTGAGCAGCCCAATGGCTAACCCACCAATCTGAACGCCTGCTTTTTGGGCTGCATCGGCAAATTGTCGGCGGGTTTCGGGCCGGCGGAGGTGTTCCTGATCGGCCATCGTATTCAGGCTGATCTGAACACCGTCTAAGCCGATTTGTTTTGCTACCGCAAACGTATTGATGTCGCCCGCCGGACCAATCGACCAGTCGCATGCCCCGATCTGGAAGCGGGAGGCCCGTTGGGTAGCGGGCGCAAGGCTGAGGGCCAGGCTCTGCGAACGAAAAACAGTTAACGCGCTTAGGCTGAGGGTGGCCCGAAAGAGGTCGCGACGATTCATAATACGGCTTGTGTAGGCTATTGTTGAAAAAGGACAAATGAAAAAAATTTACCCGCCTTCCAACCGTTCCTCTATTGACCGGGTCTTTGGTCTGTAACGCGTTATGCAGGATGAATACCGATTAGTGGACGGGTGCCGTCGGCAAGACCGAACCGTACAGCGACAGCTCTATGAGCGGTTTGCCGGAAAGCTCTTTGTCGTATGCAAACGATACATAAAAGATGCCGACGAAGCCGAAGATGTGTTACAGGATGCATTTGTGAAGATTTACCGGCACATCGATACGTTTCGGTTCGAGTGTCCGCTGGAAGCCTGGCTTAAGCGCGTGGTGATTAACACGGCTTTGAAGCACATACGAAAACACAAGCCCTGGGAAAACCCTGCCGACGTGCAGGAGATGGCTCCCGTGCTGCCACAGGCCGACGAAAGTCTGCCCGCGTTAAACTACCAGTATTTGCTCGGGCTGATTCAGGAACTGCCGCCCGGCTGCCGAACGGTATTTAACCTGTATGCCATTGAGGGCTATAATCACCCCGAAATTGCCGCGATGCTCGACATTGCCGAGGGGACCTCAAAATCGCAGTATGCACGGGCGCGGAGCCTGTTGCAGGAGAAACTGAAAGCGGACAGCCGCCCAACAGGCCGACCCGTAATTGATGAGTGAACAGTACTACCTGATGAACAGACCTTGAGAATGAGTGATATAGAACAAAACATACCGGACGATTTCTGGCGACAGGCATTTGATGAAGCTGCCGAGACGCCCCCGCCCCGTGTGTGGGACGCTATTGAACGCCGGTTAGACGAATCTGATGGGGCGAAGGTGCTGCCTCTGTGGGCAGGCGGTGTGGCATCGTCGGCTCTGTTTGGCTGGGGGATGCGGGCGGCTGCGGCTATTGCCCTGCTGCTCATCGGCTGGTGGGCCGTTCGGTCTGTCGATGAAACGCCCGTCGTACCGAAGCAACAGCCCGCTCAGGTTGCCGCAAAACCACAAAAACCACAACAGGAACCGTCGGCTACGGTGCCGCTCAAATCGGCAGACGTCCATGCGCCAACGGAGCCATCTGTTGCGGCTGCTGCGCCCAAACGAGTTGAGAAGAAAATGCCGTCGAGGATGAAGTTGGAGAATCAGCCATTGTCCGTAGCTCCTGATTTAGCACTGCGGCAACGGGCCATTCTTACGCCTGACGTGTATTTTCCGTCTATCGTTCGTCAGCGCGAAGGCATAGAGACCGTACCCGATTTAGCCGTAAGCGACGAAACGCCGTCTTTACATAGTGACCGAACGGAGTCAGCAGCCACCTTACAGATTGACTTGCTGAAAAGCCGAACCTTCGCCACCACCGAATCAATGCCTATTCACCGGATTGTCTGGTTCCGACCGGCTGAAGCCGAACAGGAGCCGACGGAGGTGAAGCAGCAATCGGAAAAACGGGAGTTTTGGGCGTCGGTCAGCCTGATGCCGGGTACGTTCAATCCGTCGGTAATGGTTCAGGCACCTGTTTTTGCCGCTAACACGTCGTTCGTGAACAGTCAAGCTTCTGTGAGCCAGCCATCCGTGCAGAGCCGGGCTAACTTCTCGGTAGCGTATCAGGCTGGCGCGGGCCTTCAACTGACCGAACGCTGGTCGGTCGAATCGGGGGTGGGGTATCTGGCGGGGCGGTCAACGGTCGAAAGCCCAACGCAGGGGTATTACACGCAGTCGGCTCTCTTAGGAGCAAATACGGCAAACCGTAATTTGTATGCCGATGCCCTGCAAAACAGTTCGGGCAAAGTGGTTTTGGCTGATGCGGTTAATAGCTTAGGCAGTTTTTATCAGAACCGGATTCAGGCGAACTACAGTCAATATAACCGGCAAACGCTGAGCAACGATTTTCAGTTTGTGCAGGTGCCGGTGCAGGTAGGTTATCAACTGCGCCCCCGAAAGCGGTTAAGCATGGCTTTGCTTGGCGGTTTTCTGACGAATATTTTTGTTCGGAACACGGTTGATAATGAATTGGTTATCCGCTCAGGAGATGGAGTTTACCGGCCTCTGTCGTGGGCGGCTTCGGTAGGTGCCCGGTTCCGGTATCGGCCTTCGCGCCGGTGGTCGGCATCGCTGGCGGGCCTGTATCAGCCTACGCTGGGTGCAGCCACCCGGCCCGAATCGCAGGTGCAGAGCCGCCCCACTACTACGGGTATGAGTTTTGGTATTGACTATCATTTTTGAGCCATGAAAGCAACCCTGTTTATTTTGCTCACTTCGCTGCTGTTCGTGCATTGTTCGGGCAGTAGCTCACCGTCGCCCGATGGCGATAAGCCTGCCGTTATCCGAACGGGCACTTCGTTTGGCATGTGCCTTGGCATTGCCTGCCGGAAAGATTATACGTTTAATGGAACAAGCGTAACCCTAACGCAACAGGCAGGCGGACGGCCACAGCCGCAATCGTCTCCGATAATGTGCGATAAAACCATCAGTGCAGCAGACTGGGACGCTTTGCAGTCGTTAGCAAACTTCGATTCGTTCGCCAAACAACCCAGCCGGCTGGGTTGCCCCGACTGCGCCGATGGCGGAGCCGAGTACATAGAATTGCAACGGGGCGATAGTGTTTATCGCATCACGTTTGAGTTTGGCCGCACCATCCCCGGTTTCGAGCCATTGGTGGAGGCACTGCGAAAACAACGAGAAGCGTTCGATTCATGTAAATAGTTTGGGGTTATAAATCGCTTTATCCAACTTTTTTCTTTTCCAAAACCACTACATACAGTTATGAAGACCAACTCTTTTTTAACCACAAGCACGCTATTAATTGCCAGCCTGTTAGGGGCTGCCAGTTGCCAGAATCAGTTGGTTGGCCCCGGCCAGCCGGTTGGGCAAGTGCGGGTGTCGGCTCCGTTTGCCAGCCAGACTACTGATTTTGCCTTCGACTTTGCTAAACAGGTGAGCCAACGCGAAGGCATCGCGAAAAACACATTTGTATCGCCCTTGAGTCTGCATATGGCATTAGGCATGATTCTGAACGGAGCCAATAGCCAAACGGCGGAAGAAATTCAGAAGACGCTGAAACTCGACGCGCAGACGCTGGCCGATGCCAACGCTACCTATCAGAACCTGATGACCAACCTGCCCGCCGTTGACCCAAAGGTGACGCTGGCACTGGCAAATTCGGTCTGGTATCGCAACACGTTTCAGGTGGCAACGTCGTTTCAGGATTTGCTGAGAGAATCGTTTAAAGCCGAAATCTCGGCGCAAAACTTTGACGACCCGGCTACGGTGGGCAACATCAACGGCTGGGCCAGTCAGAAAACCAACGGTAAAATTCCGAAGGTAATCGACCAGATTTCGTCGGATAACGTCATGTTTCTGATGAACGCGCTCTATTTCAAGGGCGACTGGAAAACGCAGTTCAAGCCCGACGAAACTACTGACACGCCGTTTACGCTGGCATCGGGCGCAACCGTCAATGCGCGTATGATGCGGCTGAATACCAAACTACGCCGGGCGTTTAAAGCAAACTACACGGCGTTTGAACTCCCCTACGGCTCCGACAAATTCGCAATGACGGTGCTGCTGCCAACGCCCACAACGACCGCCGACGCGTTGATTCAAAGCCTGTCGGGCAATGACTGGACGCAGTTGCAGAAAGATATGGCAGAAGGCACGATAGATATTGGCCTGCCTAAGTTTACGCTCAACTACGAAATTAAACTGAACGACGCCCTCAAAGCAATGGGCATGCCCACAGCCTTTACCGACCGCGCCGATTTCACGAAAATCAACCCGAACGGTCGGCTGTTTTTAAGCTTTGTGAAACAGAACACATTTGTGGCTGTTGATGAAAAAGGCACCGAAGCAGCCGCCGTTACTACTGGCGGTATATCGGTCACGTCAATGCCCGCATCGTATATTTGCGACCGCCCGTTTGCGTTTATCATCCACGAAAAAACGTCGGGAACGGTGTTGTTCGTCGGTAAAATTGCTGACCCAACCCAAACCGCGCCGTAGTATGAAACAACTTATCGGTTGCCTGCTAACCCTGCTTACGGTGGGAGCCTGCCAGCAAAGCGACTACCAAATGGCTCCTAACGTAGCCCGGTTGGTAGGTACCTGGCAGTTGCGCGACTCCACAACGGTCTACGCGCCTACGCTGCAATTTGAACTGGATACGGAGAATCCGCCCCTCGACATAACGCCCTTTAAAGCCAGCGGTAAAGCGTCGGTCAACACCTATAACGGGCGACTATCGGCGTCTTTGGATGGCATGATGGTAGTTACGGGTTTGGGGCAGACGAAAATCGGCGGCTCGCCCGAAGCTATGCGCTTCGAGCAAACGTACTTCGCCAATCTAAAATCAGTTGCCCGGTTCAAAACCACCGAAGACGACCGGCTGTATCTCTATTTCGGCAATCCACAACCGGGAACACTCATTTACGAACGAATCAAATAAAATGAGAAGAAACGTCAGATTGGACTCTTAATCAGTGCTTTAACTTTTTGTGTAAGACCAATATTGCCCGGCAGTAATCAAGACAGCCGGGCAATTTATTTTTTAAACGGTTACAACCGTTACGGGCTGGTCGGAATCTTTATATCATACCGAAACAACAACGGTTATGAAACGAAGCCTACTCCCGCTCCTCATTCTGGTTTCTGCACTACTCTACCTCTCCGGTTGCACCGACAACTGCCAGCAGGTACGCACCTTTCGTAAATACACGCCCGTTCAGATTACACTTGCCGATCTGCGCAAGGCCGTATCGTCGGGTGCTCCGCAACCACTCGAAGAACCGGGCAAACTGTACGTCAAAGACCAATATCTGTTTGTTGTCGAGGTCAAGAAAGGCATACATATTTTTGATAACAGCAACCCGGCCAATCCGCGCAATGTTGCGTTTCTGAACATTCCCGGCAACGTAGACCTGGCCGTTCGCGACAATATTTTATATGCCGACAGCTATACCGACCTCGTAGCGTTAGACATCAGCAACCCGGCAGCAGTGCGCGAGGTGAACCGTACCGAAACCGGCTTTACAAACGGAACTGTTGGCCGCACAAGCTGGTGGTATAATGCGCAGGAGCAGAAAATTCAGGATACAAAAGAAGAAATAGCTACCGAAACCATCCAGACCGACTGCGAAGGCACGTTTAACGTACTACCCTACATAGCGGCTATTCCGTGGTTTGGCCGCTATTATTTTCAGGGCGATTTTTTCGGCTATAGTCAGTTGGCGAGTAAAGCATCAACAGCACCAACTACGCCCACTACGGGCGTGGGCGGTTCGATGGCACGGTTCGCCATTCAGAACAACCAGCTTTACGTAGTCAGCACGTCGGCTCTGCAACTGTTCGATATTAGCGAACCGGCCAAACCCCTGAAGGGTAAAAAAGCGCAGCTTAGCTGGAACGTCGAAACTATTTTTCCCTACCGCAACAACCTGTATATCGGCACCACGACGGGCATGTACATTTTCGATGCCAGCAACCCCGCCGAACCAAAGCAGTTGGCGGCTTTCCCACACGCCCGCGCCTGCGATCCAGTGGTTGTACATGATAACTATGCGTATGTAACCTTACGCTCGGCCACCACCTGCGGGTCTGCTCAGGCGCGGGACGTTCTCGACATTGTAAACGTGAGCAACCCGGCCAATCCGTCGCTCGTAAAAAGTTATCCGCTTAAAACACCGTATGGTTTGGGTGTCGATTTTCCAACGCTGTTTGTTTGCCAGGGCGATAACGGACTGGCTGTATTCGACATCAGCAACCCAACCAACCCCGAACCGCGCCAAACGTTTGCCAACGTTCATGCGTTCGACGTTATTCCACTCTCGAAAGTGCTGCTGATGGTTGGTAAAGACGGGCTGTATCAGTACGATTACTCGAACCCCAGCGACTTGCGTATGTTGAGCCGTATTGCCGTTAAAACGCCCATCTGACCGTTATGAAATCGCTACTTTTTACGTTCGGCCTGGCGGTAATTACCTCGCCGACGTTCGCGCAGACCGATGCACCGAAGCTTCCTGCACGCTGGCAAACAACCATCGAAATGGGAGTGCTGGGCGGGCGCGTCCGGCCCGATCAACCAACCTACGGCGGTGGCGGCTGGTATTATACCCCCATCGGCTATGTGCCGCAGCGACAGGCGGGTAATCGTATAGGATTAACAATTCATACGTTCATGGGTTATACTTTAAATAAACACGTAGTTACAGGCGTTGCAACGGGTGTCGATTATTATAATAATTCGGCGATTATACCCGTTTCAGGGGCTGTACGGGGCGATTTACTTGGGCTAGACCGGCGCGTTATGCCGTTCTATCTACTCGAAACCGGCTACGGTTTTCGGGGGCCAAACCCGCACGATGAGCAGATGAAAGGCGGATGGCTGTGGAGTTCGGGTGTGGGGTTGCGCATCAGTAAAGGCAATAACACGGGCTTTTTAGTGAGCGCGGGCTACCGGCATCAGCGGTCCCGGCAGGTGGCCGACGTCGACGGGGTGCAAGTATTATCGCAGGTGGAATACCGGCAGTATAACCGGTTGTTTTTTAGAATGGGATTTAGTTTTTAACAACGTTATGAAAAAATACTCGACTACACTAATTGGTCTCGTCTTGTTCGCGGCCTGCTACGCCCTTGTGCGACAGCAAAACAACAAGCTCAATGCCCGTCAGGCCGAAGAGCAGTCAGCATCAGCGCAAGCCGTTGCTCAGCCGACAATACCTGCCAGTCAAACAGCCTCAGCACCTACCTTTGCTTATCGTCTGGTACGCATGTAAAAAACTAAGCCGGTCGGTTAGAGACGTGTCTCCAACCGACCGGCTGTTTCATTGGTGTCCGGTTTCCAGAACCGGACGCACGCTATGTCAACGCACCCGAATTAGGCCATCGCAAATTTATTTTCGTTCCGCTTGCGTTCGTTCTCGTCTAAGAAAACCTTACGCATCCGAATCGACTTTGGCGTTACTTCAAGGTATTCGTCTTTCTGGATGTACTCCATTGCTTCTTCAAGCGAAAACGTGATTTTCGGCGCAATTTTCACGTTATCGTCTGAACCTGACGCCCGCATGTTGGTCAGTTTTTTGGCCGTTTGCAGGTTTACTACAATATCGTTCTGCCGGTTGTGTTCGCCAACCACCATACCCGTGTAAATCTCTTCGCCCGGTTCAACGAAGAACACGCCCCGGTCCTGAAGTTTATCAATCGAATAGGCCGTAGCCTGACCGGTTGTCATTGAAATCAGCGACCCATTGATACGCTCCTGAATCGGCCCTTTATACGCCTGATACTCTTTGAACCGGTGCGACATTACAGCCTCGCCGAACGTAGCCGTCAGCACGTTTGACCGAAGCCCGATCAGCCCGCGCGACGGAATTTCAAATTCCAAATGCTGCAAGTCGCCTTTTGGCTCCATAATCAGCAGTTCGCCTTTGCGCTGCGTGGCAAGCTCAATTACTTTCCCGGCGGTTTCTTCGGGTACATCGACCACGAGTGTCTCGATGGGTTCGAGTTTCTGCCCGTTCTCATCTTCTTTGTACAATACCTGCGGCTGACCAACCTGTAATTCGTAGCCTTCGCGACGCATGGTTTCAATCAACACCGACAAGTGCAGAATACCGCGTCCAAATACCAGGAATCGGTCTTCGCTATCGGTCGATTCAACGCGGAGGGCGAGGTTTTTCTCCGTTTCTTTAAGAAGCCGGTCGCGCAGGTGACGCGAAGTTACGAATTTACCCTCTTTACCGAAAAATGGCGAGTTGTTGATCGTGAACAACATGTTCATTGTTGGCTCGTCAACAGCGATGCGGTCAAGAGCTTCCGGGTTTTCAATATCGGTCAGCGTATCGCCAATCTCAAAATCTTCGAGGCCCGTTACGGCGCAGATATCGCCACACTGTACGTCTGTAACCTTCTGTCGGCCCAGACCTTCAAACGTGTGTAACTCTTTGATGCGTACCTTTTTAACCGACCCGTCCGCTTTCACCAGGGCCATAAACGCGCCTTCTTTTAACGCGCCACGATGTACGCGGCCAATGGCAATCCGGCCCACAAAGGCCGAATAATCGAGCGAGGTAATCTGCATCTGCGGGGTGCCTTCGTTGCGAGGGGCTTCCGGAATGCTTTCTACAACGGTATCGAGCAAATAGGTAATATCAGCGGTTGGCGTTTTCCAATCCGGCCCCATCCAGCCCTGTTTCGAGGAACCGTAAACGGTTGGGAAGTCGAGTTGGTCTTCGGTAGCACCGAGGTTAAACATCAGGTCGAACACCTGCTCATGTACTTCGTCGGGGCGGCAATTTTCCTTATCGACCTTATTAACAATTACAATCGGCTTGAGGCCCAGCGCGAGGGCTTTCCCGAGTACGAACCGCGTTTGGGGCATCGGCCCTTCAAAAGCATCGACCAGCAGGCAAACGCCGTCGGCCATTTTCAGTACGCGCTCTACTTCTCCACCAAAGTCGCTGTGGCCCGGTGTGTCGATGATATTGATTTTAACGTCTTTGTAACGAACCGATACGTTTTTGGAAACGATGGTGATACCGCGTTCGCGTTCGAGGTCGTTGTTATCGAGAATCAGGTCGCCAAATTCCTGATTGTCCCGAAAGAGCTTCGACGCGTGAATAATTTTGTCAACCAGCGTCGTTTTTCCGTGGTCGACGTGGGCGATAATGGCTATATTGCGGATTGATTGCATATATTCTGAACCATGATTTTACAAGATTTGCAGGATTAAACTGGATTATTTCTGCGTAGCTTTTAAATCTTGTCCAATCCAGCTAATCATGATTAATTTTGGTTCGCACAAAGATACAAAATTTTACGCTGAAACACAGAATTTTACAAATTGTAGAATTGAAAAAAGCCTAAAATGCGGCTTTCCCTGTTTTTAGTACAATTTATTAATATTCAGTTAAAGAAGCCCGCATAGGTACTACGCTAATCAGCCTGACAGGTTTATGGCTTCGTTTTTCCCGCTTCTTCTGACTTTAACACGCCCTGAGCAATAGGTTCGGGTTTGGATTGGGGCGTTGTGTACCGCAACAGTGTCGCGGTCGGATAATCAGATTTTGGCAATCGCTTCACAACTAACTGGTAAGACCGGGTGCCAACAACCAAATTATAATACGTCATGTTATCGCCCGACGTTTGAGGTAATCCCCAGTTGGCTACGGGTTCTTTGGCGAGCAGTGTTTCGTCTTCCTTGCTGAGCGCGGCAAAGGCTGTGTCGGGCTGAAACTGCTTCGTAGTAATGCCGCTGATTAGCGAAACGACAGAGGGGGGCGTGGTCAGACCAGGCTTGGTTTGAGCGGTTGCCGAACCTGCCAGCAGCAGGAGCAACAAATGAGCAAATCGATTCATGGCGTTGAGTACCTACCGTGTGATAGCTACTCTA
Organism: Spirosoma montaniterrae; assembly: GCF_001988955.1. Taxonomy (NCBI): domain Bacteria; kingdom Pseudomonadati; phylum Bacteroidota; class Cytophagia; order Cytophagales; family Cytophagaceae; genus Spirosoma; species Spirosoma montaniterrae. Next base: position 4,831,635 of record NZ_CP014263.1, read on the forward strand.
ACAAGCCGATTGAATTTACTTTTGTTTTATAGCGGCCCAACTTTTGGGCTGGATGCTAATGCTTTGGACAACCGCACGGATTTTTTTTGCGGAACAAACCGGTGTTGAACAAACCGCCCCGCTTCGGTTTATAACCTTTTCGTTTGCGTTTGAAAATAGATGTCTCGGTAGCAGCCTTGCCCGCTGATGCCTGGGTTTCGAGCGGTACCTCGACCAGCACGAGCGTGGCAGCAACCATCAAAAATAACGTTGTCTTTTTCATCGTATCAACCCGTTTTGTGTGTAACGAAATTTGCAGGGTATTCGTCACGCTGTTTACTTGTAATTTTTTGATCGTCAATGGAGAAGCCCCCGATTTATCTATTCGTTTATGGCACGTTGCGTCCCGGCTTCACCAATGCATACGCCCGGCTGTTGCACCAACACGGTCGATACATCGGCGACGGGATAATGCCCGGTCGGCTGTTCAATCTCGGCAGCTATCCGGGTGCCACCTACGAACCCGATTGCCCGACGTTTGTACACGGAGCCGTGTATGACATAAGCAATAATCCGACCATTTTAACACGTCTTGACCGCTACGAGGGAGTCAGCCAACCACCCCGCCCCGCCGACGAGTATATACGGGTCGCGGTGTCTGTGGAAGTTGCCGGGAAGCCGCTTACATGCTGGACGTATGTATACAACTGGCCGCTCGCTGAAAAGCAAGTAATTGAGTCGGGCAGGTATGGTTGACTATTGGAAAAGAACAGTAGAAACCTCAGTGTATCTCTGTGTATTTTTTGTGCCTCTCTGTGTCACAAAAAGTTTCACAACATAAACGAATAAAATAAACAGTGCGCAATTTGCCGCAATACGGGTGCGGTTTTGGCCTGTTCTACTTTGTGTTTCTGGCTCAGTTGATACCAGAACGGCGGTAAACATTGAGCGCGGGCGTTCATGCCATCGTCGGGGCCGGTGGTAACGTAACGGGTTTCGACGCCGGCAATCGAGACGCGGACAAAGCACATGGGGCAAGGTTCGGCTGAGGTGTAGAGCAAAAGCTGTTCGGTGTAGATGGTGTTGCCGCCCCCGGTAAAATTGCCTCTCGACTGGTATTTTTTGAATTGGGGCAACGTCTCAAATTCGGTGAGCAGGGCCATTTCACCATGTAGGTCAGAGCGATTGGTTTGTAATTGCTGATTATACGCTCCGTGCAGGATGTTCCCGCTTTTATCGACCAGTACGGCACCGATACCGTAGCCGCCCGCCAGTACGCCCTTCAACGCCCAGTCGACGGCAGCTTTAGCATAACGATCTTCAGGATAGTCAGAATTCGCTACATATCGGTCGAGGTAGCCTTTTACTTTACGCAACACATCGACTTTTGTATCGGCGGCCACAATACCACACGGCAGGGCAATTAACTCCTCCATCAATGCCAATCGGTTGGCTGGGGTGGCGTTTTCGATACGGGCAGAATCGACGGAGGACTGGCCGAACGCCGACCCCGACAGTGTAAGCCATAAGGCGAGTATCAGGTACTTGTGTTTCATAGGTAGCGTAGTTTCTGGTTCAACGCCACAATCAACAAAAAAACCGACTCTTTTGAGCCGGTTTTGGTATGAATTTATCAGTTTATCGTGGTCCGCGTGCACCGCTGTTACCATTGTAGCGAGGCCCATAGCTGCGGGGGGCACCATTATAACTGCGGGCATTTGGCGAATTGTAGAACCTGTTGCGTGGCACTACATACGTTCGGCGTTGAACAATTACGGGCGGACGTCGGTAAAAGCCATAAGGCGCGTGTCGATAGCCGTAGTAAGGACGAGGGCCATAGAAACCAGGACCGTAATACGGGCCGGGAGCCGTGCCAACGCCAACATATGATCGTCCACAACTGCTAAGAAGAATTATCAGCACAACCGCCGAAAGCAGCGGTATCCATCGCATCGTTTTCATAGTCGAGTTCGTTTAGTCGTCACCCTTTGCTGCTTAGACTTGGCTGAGTAGCAAAGGTTTAAGCGTTTCTATGAAAACAAAGTAGAGGCTATTTTAGTGCAGTTGGCTGCCCGGTTACGCTTTCAGCCGGTTTTTCAGGTATGCCAATGAGCGTTTGTAGGCGTCTTCGGCAGCTACTTTATCGAAGCCCGGATTGCTCGGATTGGCGAACGCATGATCGGCATCGTATAGCTTGATTTCGACTTTTTCGCCTGCTTTCGCCATGTTCTCTTCAAACTGCTTCACCGACTCAACCGTGATACCTTTGTCTTTGCTGCCGAAAATACCCAGCACGTCGGTTTCAAGCGTTTTCAACTTCTCTACATCCTGCTCGGGCCGACCGTAGTACATCACGCAACCTTTGGCCTGCTTGCCCGCCAGCATCGCCGATTGCAGCGACAACATGCCGCCAAAACACCAGCCTACCGATGCAAACTGAGCTTTCGGACCGGCGTAGGCAATGGCTCCTTTCATAATGCTCTGCAACCGGTTGCGGTCGGCAGCCTGCATGTATTTCATAGCATCTTCGCGCTGCGTGGCTACTTTGCCGTCGTACATATCTACGGCCAGCACGTTCACATTGTCGAGGTCGTTGTAATACTTTTCGGCCTCCTGTTTAATGTTGTCGTTCAGCCCCCACCACTCCTGATAGACAAGCAGCCACTTATCCGATGGTTTTTTAGCTTTCAATAGAAATCCGTTGGCCGATTGGCCGTCGGGCGTCGAGAATTTGACCATGTCGCCTGCGCCCCGGTACGTAAACGAGCGCGGATTAGCGTGCAGCATCGCAAAATTCGGGTCAGCCGCCAGTGCCGACATGTCGTTGCCGTGACAGACCGGAATGGTTTTTGTTTCGGGTTCGGCAGGTTTCAGCCAGGTCAGAAACGAAGTCAGCAGCGTAAGGCCGGTAATAAAAATGGTTTTCATCGGGTTTGTGAGTTTATGTGTGTTAAACGCAGAGGTGCAGAGACTTATGCAGAGACCGCTGAGTACTCCGTGAACGCTGCATCAATCTCTGGCACCTCTGCGTTTGACTAACTTTTTACTAATTCAAAAACCGTAATCTCCGGTAAAATACCCACGCGGCCCGGATAACCGATGTAGCCGAAGCCCCGGTTTACATACAGCCGCTGATCGCCTTCCTGATACAATCCCGCCCACTGCTTGTAAAAATATTGCGCCGGACTCCATCGCACCCCCGGAATTTCAACGCCGAACTGTGCACCATGCGTGTGTCCGCTGAACGTAACGTCGATGTCAGAGTAATCGGGCCGTACCTGCGCGTCCCAGTGTGTGGGGTCGTGGGAGAGGAGCAGCTTAACAGGAGCTTCCTGCGTACCCTGATACGCTTTCGCGAGGTTACCCGCCCGCAAAGCCGCCGGGCCGAAGCCGAGGTTCTGCACGCCAATCAGGGCCAGTTTATCCCCGTTTTGGTCGAGAATCCGGTTTTCATCCAGCAGAATGTTCCAGCCCATTTGCTTGTGTGCCGCAATCACATTCAGCACATTTTGCCGTTCGGCCTGTTGGCTTTCCCACCGCACGTATTTGCCGTAGTCGTGGTTGCCGAGCGTGGAGAACACGCCAAGCGGTGACTTGACCTTGTCGAAGATAGTAATAAACTCGTTTACCTCTTCGGCGTGGCTGTTCACTAAGTCGCCGGTAAAGAAAACGAGGTCGGGCTTTTCGCGCAGTAGCATCTCGACGCCCCCTTTTACGGCGGTGCGATTGAAAAAACTACCCGAATGAATATCAGACAGTTGAGCGATTTTTATTCCGTTGAAGCCTGATGGCAAATTTTTGAGCGGCAGTTTGATTCGCCGAATCCGGTAGTCGTGCGCCCCCGACAAAATGCCGAATGTAAAACCTACAAGCGGCACGGAACCCACTACAAGTGCGGTTTTCATCAGAAAATCGGAGCGCGAAATGGCATCCTGCGGCACCATTTCACCTGATGGAATGGTTTTCTGCGTTGAATCGACAACGGCCTCGCGAACTTCGGGTTTGTAAAACAACGACACTACCCAGCGAAACAACCGCCCTATGTCGTCGACCAGAATGATAAGAATGGCGAAAACTTTTGAGAAGTACGGAATCACGATACTTGCCCATAGAAACGTGCGCGTGTTTTTACCGAAGGTGTCGGGCGGTAGAAACTGCATAGCCAGATAAACCAAGAGAGCCAGCCCCGTAAATCCCCAGTAAATAATCGCGATGGTTCGTTGGGTGCTGTCGGTGGCCGAGCGGCTGAGGGTTTTAACGGCCTGCCAAACGTACCAGTCGATCAGCAGCATCAGGGCGGGCAGAATAAAAAAGAAAGCGGTACGATTCATGTGTTCGCCGAACAGTTAGCAGCCAGCAGTTGTCAGGTTTCAACCCATGATTCCAATCGTGGGCGGGCTGCGTGTTGCTAACGGAAACGGGAGACGTAAAGTTTTGTATTGGTTTGCCAGCGGCTGTTCCAAACAAAAGCCGCTACGTTCGCCCGGAATGGCGGAACGCAGCGGCTGATATGTGATACACGCCGTGCTTATGCGTTTGCTTGCCTCCCGCGCTTCTCCAGCGTATAGATTGTAAATAACACGATTAGCATCACGACGGGCGGTACCAACGTCCCCAGACTTGGTTCAACGGCTAACCACGACGCGAAAGCACCGACAAAGTTGATGGTGAAGCCAGCATAGGCCCACTCGCGAAGCAGGCGGTAACGGGTTTGCCAGAGTGTGATGACGCCCAGCAGTTTAGCCGTACCAACAATAACCAAAACGTAGATTGGATAACCCAAAAGGCGCATGGCTTCCTGCCCATTTTGCTCACGCAGCACACCTGCGACGCCATCCATGACCATCGACAGCGAAAACAGGATAAATACCGTCCGGTATGTAACGTGTAGAGCGCGACCGGGGCGCGTTTGGTTTAAACCGTGGTTTGCAAGAGCTTCCATGACTTGTCGTTTTTTAGCGTTTGAACAGGATAAAATTACTACCCAAAAAGCCTGTGCCAGGGGTAGAAATCCGCCAGAAAACGGGTTGATTGCGACGGGTCTTTTACGTACATTTAAAGTATGAAACGCGTTTCAATCCTAATCCCGCAGGGTGCCATTCTGGGTAGTGTCGAAGGGCCGCGCCAGGTGCTTACCGAAGTGAATAAACTCTTGCAAAGCCAGGGAAAACCGGCCCTGTTCGACGTAAAGCTGGTGGGGCTAAACCGTGAGGTGGCCGTGGCCGGTGGCAAATACACTGTCTTTACCGACGCGCTTATCGGCGATGTTCAGCGCACCGATCTGATTATTATTCCGGCTGTGGATGGAAACCTACCGCAGGCCATCGAAAGCAACCGAGCCTTTCTGCCCTGGATTAGCGAACACTATGAGCGCGGGGCCGAGGTGGGCAGTTTGTGCGTGGGAGCCTTCCTGCTGGCGTCAACGGGTTTGCTTAATGGACGGCAGTGCGCTACGCACTGGATGGCCGCCCGCGAGTTCCGACAGCTTTTTCCCGCCGTCGAGCTGGTCGAAGACCGCATCATCACCGACGAGCAGGGCCTTTACTCCAGTGGTGGAGCTTTTTCGTACCTGAACCTGATTTTGTACCTGATCGAAAAATACGCCGGTCGGCAGGTGGCGATCTTCATGTCGAAGGCGTTTCAGATCGAGATCGAACGGAAGAGTCAGTCGCCGTTTATTATCTTTCATGGGCAGAAAGACCACGGCGATGAGGTGATTATCCGGGCGCAGGAGTACATCGAACAGAACGTAGCAGAGCGTATCACGGTCGACGAACTGGCCGATCAACTGGCGTTGAGCCGCCGGAATCTGGAGCGACGGTTCAGGAAAGCTACGGCTAACTCGGTGGTTGAATACGTACAGCGCGTGAAAATTGAAGCAGCCAAGATGAGTCTGGAATCGTCGCGCGAGAACGTCAACGAGGTAATGTACAGCGTGGGCTACTCCGACCCCAAAGCGTTCCGGCTGACGTTTCGCAAAATTACCGGCCTGTCGCCCCTCGAATATCGCCAAAAATACAACCGGGACGTAATGGCCGAGGCTTAACCCCACCATCACGCCCCGGCGACTTCGGGTTCGGGTACGTATCCTTACGCCTGTGCTACTTCTGCGGGTTTTTCCTGCCCGGCAACGGCGTATGGCTCCATGTACATCACCTCCCAGTGGTGGCCGTCGGGGTCGTAGAAACTGCCGCCGTACATGCCGGGCATCTCCATCATCTCTTTGGGTTTGGTGGCACCGGCAGAAAACGCATTGTTCAGCAGTTCATCGACATGGTCGCGGCTGTTGGCCGAAAGGCAGTTGATAACTGCGCTGGTTTGGGACGTATTGGCAATAGGTTTGTTCGTAAACGTCTGATAGAAATCCTCCGTCAGCAGCATAACGAATATCGTCTCGCTGATGACAATGCAGGCTCCCTGTTCGTTCGAGAAGTCGAGGTTCTGGCTGTAGCCCAGTTTGGTGTAAAACTCGATGGAGCGGTTGAGGTCTTTAACGGGCAGGTTCACAAAAATCATCGTTGCCATTTTCGTATTTGTCTTTGGTTTACATCACAAAGATAACGGCGGCACCCAGCTACAATGGGGGCTAAATGCGGCAAGAAACGGGGTGTTTGCGGCATGTACCGATCACCGCGCCGTGGTTTGGCTACGACAACGCCACCGTAAACATGGATGGGCTGATGATGCTATGCATTCAGTCTTCCTGAGTAGCTCTCACATTCGTAGGAACGCCAACAGCGTTGTCGCGGGTGTTTTTCTGAACGGCGATAGCACCAAAGAGGGCCAGCAAAAACGAGAAAGCATACACGCCTTTTTCGCTCAGCAGCAACGTAGCGTTCCAAAGACCGACAATTAGCAATAGAATGGCAGCAAGAGTTGAAATCCACGCGATTGCATAATATAAATCGGTAACGGGAATGCCTTCGAGCCGGTCGCGGACACACTTCTGCACCGACACTGCCGAAAACAGGCCGTAGAGCAGAATGGTGAAGTAGTACCCTTTTTCGTTCAACAGCATCTCTGCATTGTAGAGGCTGACAAGGTAGCCGACGAAGCCAATGAGCAAAGCAGCCCACGACGCAAAAATGAATGCCGCCGACGGTTTCTGGTTCATAGTAGTACGAGTTTAGTGAAGAATAGGAGGGAGTTTGCCGGGCTAAGTTATTCGTTTTCAATCCTCCGGCAAAAAGTTTTGTCTGAACGGCTTTTGCGTCCCTATCTTGTCGAATCGTTCGCCGAAAACTATATGCCCCACTACATCGCTCACCACGTCGCCGAAACCCTGACTATCAACGGCGACCTCAGCAAGCCCGTCTGGCAAAATGCCAACTGGAGCCACCGCTTCGTTGATATGGTCACGGGTGCGCCGGGCCTGTACGATACCCGCGCGGCCATTGTCTGGAGCGATACACACCTCTATGTAGCGTTCAGAGCCGAAGAGCCGTTTCTGGAAGCGCACCAAACGGAACGCGATTCGATAATTTTTCTCGAAAATGACCTCGAACTGTTCATCGACGGGGGAGACTGCTACTACGAACTGGAAGTAAACGCCCGCAACACGATTTATGAAGTCTTTTTCATCTGGCGCGACGCCTACCAGCGCGGTAGCCGCTTCGACGTGCCGATGTTCGACGTGCATCAGCCGGAGGCCGTTACGTTCGGGGGCGATTATGACCGCAGCGGGGCATCGTTCTGGCGTGGTACGCACCCGCGTGGCCTGCGCTGGGCCTTCCTGAATTACGATCTGCCAGGGCTTCAAACCGCTGTTCAGATCGATGGGACGCTGAACGACCATAGCGACATTGACCGGGGCTGGTCGCTCGAAATCGGCATTCCGTGGGTCAGTCTGACGTGGTTAGTTAATGGCCGCAGTCTGCCACCCCAGCCCGGCGACGTATGGCGGATGTTTCTGGGCCGATTTCAGAAGTTGGTGGTTTCGGGCGTTGCGATTCAGCCGCACCCGGCAATGGTAATGACCCCGCACGGTATCTACGACACGCATCTGCCGGAGAAATGGAGCGAAGTGGCGTTTATATAAAAAATCCACAGAAAACCCGGAAGTTTCCCTCCGCGTCCTCTGTGGATTTCTCCGTAACGCTGCGTTTAAACCGCTACACTAATTCCGGCTCTTCTTCGCGCTTCATTTCTAAAGCCGGGTCTTTCTTGCCAAACCATTTCATCCGAATCCGCTCATTGACCCAGTACATGCAGGGTACAATTACCAGCGTCAGGATGGTGCTGAACGTCAGGCCGTAGATGATGGTCCAGGCCAGAATATTCCAGAATACAGCACTGTCGCCACCTACGATAACGTTTGGAGCCAGATCGCGGAACAGGCCCACAAAGTCGATGGTGAGGCCGGTTGCCAGCGGTACCAGACCGAGTACTGCCGCCGACGCCGTGAGCAATACGGGCGTCAGACGGGTAGCACCGCCTTCAATAATCGCTTCGCGGAGCGGTACACCCCGCCCACGCAACTCGTCGATGAATTCGATGAGCAGAATACCGTTTTTCACCACGATACCTGCCAGCGCGATAATCCCCACGCCCGACATAATCACCGAGAATGTCTTGCCCGTGATCATGAAGCCAAGCAATACGCCAATCAGCGACAGCAGAATGGTGAAGAAGATAATCAGCGGTTTCACGACCGAGTTAAACTGCGTCGACAGAATGAGGTAGATCAACAACATGGCCGCGCCAAATGCTCCGAAAAGGAACGTAGCTGATTCCTGCTGATCTTCCTGCTCACCGCCAAGTTTTACGGTATAGCCATTCGGAATCTCCATCTGATCGATAACCTGCTGAATCTGCTGGTTAATGATGTTGGCGTTGGCACCCGGCACCACGTCGGAACTGAGCGTTACGAGCCGCTCCTGATTCTTGCGGTTAATCTGGCTAAACGTGGTCGAATAGTTGATGTCGGCCACCGCCGAGATGGGCACCTGCCGCAACTGACCCCCCGAATTCATGTCGCGATACACGATGTTCATGCTCAGGAGCTGCTCAATCTGGCTACGGTCGGTTTGCTTGAGCCGCACCATAATTGGGTACTCATCTTTTGCATCGCGGAATTTCGAGATTTCGGTGCCAAACAGAGCCGTCCGAATCGCGAACGCCACCTGCTGCGCTGAGATGCCTTCGCGTTGCGCTTTCTCTTTGTTGATATTAACCGTGATTTCGGGCTTGTTGGTAATCAGGTCCGATTTCAACTGGTCGATGCCTTCGATGCCTGCCTGCTGAATTTGGCGACGAAGGTTTTTTTCGAGTTTCGTTAACTCTGAAAACTCTTCGCCCGCAATTTCGATGGCAATCGGTTTACCCGTTGGTGGGCCGTTTGCTTCGCGTTCTACTGAAATCTCGGTTCCGGGAATGCCCTGTACGGATGCTCTGATTTTCTCCAGCACCTCCGCCGACGAACGCCCGCCCCGGTCCTGACCTTTCACAAAGGCCACCGTTACTTTCGATTTCTGCGGTGTTGCGTTGCGGTCGGGGTTGAAGGGGTCTCCGGCGTTTTTACCGACGTTGGCAATCACCGAGTTTACCATGTCTTCGGCTTTCTCATCTTTCAGCACCTTGAACACGCGCTGCTCAATGACCTTCGTAACAGAGTCGGTTATGCGGGCGTCGGTGCCAACGGGCATTACATTGTAGACGTATACGTAGTCGGGATCACCGCTCGGAAAGAAAATCACTTTCGGCTGAACGATGCCCATCATCACAAACGTCAGAACAAGCAGGACAAACATACTGGCAATAGCCCCCACCGGACGCCAGCCCGTGAGTATCCACGAAATCAGGCTACGGTAGCCGCGCATCAGTTTGGGCAACCATTTATTCTGGAACGGCACAATGATGCGGGGCGTCAGAATGTAATGGTTGAAAACATACAGTGCGATGAAGAACACGAACAGGTTGCCAATGCCTCGGTCAATCACATAGCCCACGCCCGCCAGCGCGGTCATAATGATGAGTGGCCGTTTAATGGTGTTGAAGCTTGTATCGGCTGCATCGCCATGCTCTTCGTCGTGTCGCTTCATGAACGTTACGGCAAAGACAGGGTTCATAACATAGGCCACAAACAGCGATGCAAACAGCGTTAAAATCAGCGTGAGCGGCAGAAACTTCATAAACTCGCCCACAATGCCCGGCCAGAACAACAGCGGGAAGAACGGCGCAATGGTCGTGAGCGTACCCGACAGTACCGGCACGAATACCTCGCCGGCAGCCGCTTTTACGGCCTGCTTGATGTCCCAGTCCTTATGCTGATTAAACAGCCGGTGCGTATTCTCGATCACCACAATGGCGTCGTCGACCACCAGCCCCAGCCCGAGCAGGAACGCAAACAGCACGATGGTATTCAGCGTGAAAGCCGCACCCACTACCGGCCCAATGATGGGCATCATCACGAATGCGACCAACGCTGACAGCGGCACCGATAACCCCACGAAAATGGCGTCGCGTATGCCCATGAAGAACATCAGTACCAGCACTACGAAGATAAAGCCCAGCACAACGGTGTTCACCAGGTCGTGTAGTTCGGCCCGCGTCCGCTCCGATTGGTCGGCGGTTACGGTTACGTCTAAGCCCTGCGGAAAGCGTTCAGCTTTGTATTCTTCGATGGTTTTTTCGATGCGGTCCGACGCGGCAATCAGGTTGGCACCAGCGCGTTTGATTACGTTCAGCGTAACAACGGTTTTGCCACTGAGCCGCGCAAAATCCTGCTGTTCTTCAAACGAGTCGCGCACGTCGGCAATGTCTCCTAAGCGAACCGTTGCGCCCGTAGCCGTGCGGATTTGCAGATTCTGGAGTGCCTGCACGTCCGAAAATTCGCCTTTTACCCGCAGCGTCCGCCGAACACCATCGACGTTCAAATCGCCACCCGACACGTTCACGTTTTCGCCCTGAACGGCCTGCTGAATATCGAAGAAAGCCAGACCCGCCGACTGCATCCGGGGCAGGTCGACGTTGATCTGAATCTCGCGCTTCAACGCCCCTACGATGTCTACCCGGCTAATTTCGGGCATGGCCTCGATGGCGTCCTGCATGTCTTCGGCGTAGGTTTTCAACTGGTTGAGCGAGAAATTGCCCGCCAGGTTGATGTTCATGATCGGGAACTCCGAGAAGTTAACGTCCTGCGCCGTGGGGCCATCGTCAAGCTTTTGGGGCAAATCGCGTTTGGCTTTATCGATAGCATCACGCACGCGCTGCAAGGCTTCGCCAGTCTGCACGTCAGGGTTGAACTCGACCGTAATGAGCGAGAAATCCTGCAATGCGTTGGATTTCACCCGCTTCACGCCCGAAATCGACTTGATCTGCTTCTCAATCGGCTTATTGATCGTGTTCTCGATATCGGCGGGTGCCGTTCCAAAATACACCGTCTGCACGATGATGGTTGGCACCTTGATGTCGGGAAACTGCTCTTTCGGGAGGTTATTATACACCAGCAAACCGCCCAGCGTAATGATGAACGTGAAGATGTAAATCGCCGTCCGGTTCTCTACGCACCAGTTGGTAAAGCCGAGGGTTTTAATGTGTTCTGCTTTCATAATACTGGAAGGATGGAACGCGGATTTAACGGATGTTACGGATTAACACGGATAGTTTTAAAATCAGTGTAAATCTGTATAATCCGTTGAATCTGTGTTCCATCATTAAAAATTGATAGGTGTTCCGTCGGTTAACTCCTGATAACCCTGCGTCACTAACTGATCGCCAGCCTGTAGGCCCGTCGTAATCTCAATCTGTCCGCCGTAGCTTTGGCCGGTTGCTACCTTCCGGGCCTTCGCTACCTTCTTCCCGCCTTCTGTTACGGCCACATACACCAACTGCCCATTTTCTGTGTTCTGAATCAGGTTTTCGTTGATAACGATGGCATTCGATTTGTTCACGTCGTTGATCTTAACCTGCGCCAGCATATTCGGTTTCAGCGAATTATCGGCGGGTAGGGGAGCCTCGATGGTAAAGGTTCGGCTCATTGGATCGACCGTCGTTGAAACGAACGAAATCTTGGAGTTCAGTTTCTTCTTTACGTCAGGAAACTCGATCATCACCGGGTCGCCTTTGCGAACGCTACCCGCATACGTATCGGCTACTTTGGCAACCGCCTTCAACTGCGACAGGTTCACCACCTGAAACATGGGCATACCCGGAGCCGCCGACGACCCTACTTTGGCAAATACTTTATCGACCACGCCAGAAATGGGAGCCGTTACGCTCGACTGACTCAGTTGCGAGTTCAGTGTTGCCAATCGGCGTTCCAGCGACTCTTTGTTGTTTTTGGCCTGTAAGTACTGAATCTCCGTACCAATCTGCTGTTTCCAGAGCGACGCCTGTTTTTCGTAAACCGTATTGGCCAGCGATAACTGCGTTTTAATCTCTTCCAGCGAGGTGCGCAGAATCTGATCGTCAATCCGGGCCATCACCTGTCCGGCCCGAACCGATGAGCCTTCGACCACATACACCGCCGTTACGGCCCCGCCCGACTTAGGCGACACCTGTACGTTGTTTTTGGCGTCGATAGTGCCTTGTAATTCTACAAAGTGCCGGAACGTAGTTGAAGCCACCGGGGCAACAACCACATCTTTCACCCGAACGGCCTCAGCCTTCTTCGGATCGAGTTTTGTTACCTCAGCTTCTAAGCCTTTGATTTTAGTCGTTAACTCGGCCTGCTGCGATTTCAGTTCGGCCAGTTCGTCTTTCTTACTTTGTAAATCGTTTTTCTTTTCTGCCGAGCAAGCCGTCAACAGGCTCGCGATCAGGGCAATAGCGTAATATGCTTTCATTTCAGGTGGTTGAATCAATTAGGTTGTCATTATGTCTACTGGCGCAAAATCCATCAATTGCCAGCATACAATTTTCCGTTTGCTTTGTCGAGATCGACTTTGGCGAGCATAAAGTCGAGCAGCGATGCGAAATAGTTGGTCTGCGCTTCACGCGATGACGTTTCGGCATTCAGCACTTCGATGTTCGACCCAACGCCTTCTTTGTACTTGATGCGCGTTACCCGCAGAATTTCCTGCGCCAGATCAAGGTTCCGTTTCTGAGTTCGCAACGTTTGCAGATTATTCTGAATCGCAACCTGCGCCTGCTTCACCTGCAAGTCGATGGACTTTTTCAGCAAATCGCCCCCAAGCTGGGCTTTCTGAAGGGCTATCTTTTTCTGCTGAGCAGCGTATCGTTTCTGAAAACCGTCGAAGACCGGAACCTGAAACTGTAAATTGAATGCTGCCGAGTTGAACCACTTAGTCGTGAAAAAATCACCCACATTGTTACGACCGTTGTTGTGCCCATACGTTGCCGACAACAAAGCTTTCGGAAAATACTGCTTGCCAATATTCTGGTAATCCAGATCAGCCAGTTCGATCTGACTTTGCAAGGCCGAGAACTCTATTCGCTGGGCATAATCGGCGATGGGCGTGAAGGCCACCGACCGTTCCAGTTCATCCAGGTCTGCTTCCTTGATTTTGTCGGTCAGTACAATCTCGTCAGACTGGTTCAGGCCCATTTGAAATTTAAGCAGGCCATAGCTCAGCCCCACTAAATTCTGTACATTCTGCCGTTCGGCTTTCAGGTTATTCGATTGAACCTCCAGCCGGTCAACGTCTATTTTCTCGACAAATCCCTGCCTGTTCATGGCCTGCGTTTCTTTCAGCAGCGTATCGAGCCGACCGATGTTATAATCGAGCAGCTTGATGCGTTCTTCGCTGACCAACACGTTGTAATAGGCTTTCGTTACCTGCTCGGCCACGTTGATTTTAGACGCCGTAATGTTTTTCTGGCTCAGTTCGCGCAGGGTAGAAGCGGCTTTCAAACCCACTTTATACGAAGCGTCGTAGAGAAGCTGGTTCACGGTGGCCTGAACGTTGCCCTGGAAATTCACGCCAAACGGAATCGCCTGCACGGCTCCGCTTTCGGGCTGTGTGCCGCTCGCTGCCGTACCCGACCCTGGACCGCCAAGGCCACCGGCAGGTAAAATAAACCGCTGGATGATGGCATTGTAGGTAAGCTGGCTTCCAATGTTCACCTGTGGCAATGCAACCGATTTTACTTCCTTAATACGGGCATCGGCACTCACCGCATCTAAGCGGGACGACTGCACGTTTATGTTTTCGCGGGTGGCAAACTGCACAGCCTCTTCAAGGCTGAAGCTTTGTCGGTTGGATGTTTGAGCCAGTAGCGGCTCCAGACTACTCAGTAGCGTGAGTAGGCAGACCAACACTATCTGGCTGGTATTCTTTACTCTCATGATTACGTGTATTAACAAGTTGATTGTAGAATCGAAAACCTTCTTCCGTGAGCATACCCCGCACAAAATGATGGATCAGTTCGTGCTGAATATCGAACATGGTATACTGGGTCGCTGGGAAGAAATCGTTGTTAAACGCCAGTTCAATCTGCTCGACCCGCATTCGGGCCAATATGGTGGCGTTAATGTCTTTTCGGTACCAGCCCTGCGAAATGCCTCTTTGTATATTTTCAAGAATGGATTTCATTATATGCTGGTCCATATGCTGCCTGAATAAGGCAAACGCCTGCGGATAATGCCGCTTGATGTCGATCAACAAATTAGGGCTAACCTGTTGCTGTTTCTTACGCATCATATCCAGAACCAGCAGTAGTTCTTCGATTGGATTATGCGCTTCGTTAGCCATACAGTCCATTTCCAGGTGATCCTCGTTGATTCGCTCCTGGAGCACCTGGTATAAAATGTCTTCTTTATCAGTGAAATGCTGATAGATGGTTTTCTTGGAAATGCCGAGTTGACGGGCAATGTCTTCCATTGTTACCGACCGTACACCGTACTTCCAGAATTGCCGTTCAGCCTCCGATAAAATTCGTTCCTTCATTCCTAAGGTTTGTACTTTTATAAGTTAAACTCAGGAAACTTCGCAAAGGTTCGCAGTTTCCTTAAGTATTTTCTAATATTTATGATGAACGGTTGAGATATTGGTGCGAACCCGCCAAAACGCCCGACGAAACGGTTTTCATCGGGCGTTTTGGCTTACTTTATGTACTCAGCGTTCACTGTTTTCTATACGCCATCCAGCACCAGCACCCAATCCTGACCGTAGCCGCTGCTGGGGGGCGTAAATTTCTGCTGCCCCTGATTCGGCACGGTGCCATTATCTTTCATTTCCCCAGTGCGTGGGTTCATCCAGGTTGTCTTGACCGACTTACCCGTAATATTACCCATGTTCACTGTGAAGGGCTTACCCGTAGCAGCATAGATAAATGCATAATTTTTGCCCCGTGTAGCCTGAATGCGTTCTGCCGGGCCGAGGTTATTTTCTACAATGAGCGACTGGTCGGGAACGCGTTCCAGCATCGGGCGCGACTCCATCAACTGCCGAACGTATTTCATCTGATTGGCGGCTGGCAATTCCATCGCTTCGGGCCAGTATACGTGCGGACCGTTGACTGCCGGGCGGCTGGCACTGTACATCTGCCAGATGTCGTGACAACCATAGGTATGACCAAACGCGCCAGCAAACAGGTTTAAATAAGCTGCCTTACGGACATCGAGTGTATTGGAGGTGCCAAGCTCTTTGGCATTGAAACAAACCGGGTGATCTTCGTAGATCGGTTCGGCGTCCATTGTTGGTTTGGTAGGTGTACGGTTGTAGCTCGTGGTGATGTGGTCATACACGGGCGTATCGCGACAGTGGCCGTTCTGGTGCATGTTGAAATCGAACCAGCTATCGGCCTGAAACCACTTCGATGCGCCCCCATCCTGAACAGAATTTGGTTGTGGGTGAAAAGTCATCAGTGCTTTGTCGGCCCCGCCAACGCCTTCCTGAATGCCCTCGGCCATTGCCCGCCAAGTGGCTGCATCCAGCGAACCATCGCGGGGGTTGCGGTCGCCCCCCAGAATCCAGATAATATTTTTGCGCGATTTGTAGCGGTCGCCCAGCCAGCGGCCATAGGTGCGGGCATTTTGCGGATTGAAGATTTCCGGCCCTTTTCCCCACCGGTCTTTAAAAACCTTATCGGCCCAGGTTGGTAAAAATCCAATGACCAAGCCTACTTCAGCCGCTTTGTCAACAATGTAATCGACGTGTTTAAAATAGGCTTCGTTCGGCTTTGTTGGGTCGTCGTTTTGCAGAGGCACGTCGCCGTAAGGGTTTGGTTCTTTCAGCCCATCGAATTCGGCCAGTGCAACGGCCTGAATTACTGAGAAACCCTGTTCGGCCCGGCGTTTTAAGAATCGGTCGGCTTCTTCGCGATTCAGGCGATGAAACAATTCCCAGGCCGTATCGCCCATATAGAAAAACGGCGTTCCGTCGGCCTGAATAATATACCGCCTGTTTTCTGAAACGTTTAGCGGGCCGTTCGCGAATGGTTTTTGCGCTATTGCCAATGCCGAAACGGCCAGCAACGCACTGAGGAAGAGTGCTTTTTTCATACCGTGAAGAAGCACGGTTGACGCGAATTCTAATTAGCAAAGACAATATGGTCAATGTGTTGTGACACAGAGACTCACTGAGAAGAATGAGATTCACTTAGGTTCTGTTTAACGCTGCCTTTGCTCTGTGAATCTCATTTTCCCTCCGCGAATCTCTGTGTAATAACTCCAACTCAACTGCCAATCTCAAAAAAACGTACCTCGGCCCGCACCTGACGTAGCAGTTCGCGGGTGCGTTCGGGACGGGCATCAGTAACGAAAATCTGGCCGAATGCGCCCGCATCCATGCGCTGAATCAGCTTGCCAATCCGATGGTCGTCTAACTTGTCGAAGATGTCGTCTAAAAGTAAAATAGGCTTAACGGTTTTAGTTGCTTCGAGTTGGTCGAATTGGGCGAGTTTCAGGGCAATTACAAACGTTTTCTGCTGTCCCTGCGACCCGAATTTTTTAAGCGGCACCGGGTCGTTTCTGCCAATCAAAAAACTATAGTCGTCTTTGTGTACGCCCATTGTGGTGCGTTGCAGCACCGTATCCCGCCGACGAAAGTGCCGAAACTCGGCGGCAAAATCGGGGTTGCTCACCTCCGATTCGTAAACAATGTTCACGGCTTCGCGCTCGTCGCTCAGGTAGGCGTAATGTGACTGAAAATCAGGCAAAAACTCGATTATGAATTGCTGTCTCCGGTCGTGAATCCGCTGTCCGATTTCCAGTAGCGGCTCGTCGTAGGTATCTAATAAATCGTTATCGACCTGATTTCGCTCGGCAAATAGTTTCAGCAGACTGTTACGCTGTTTCAGCACCTGCTGATACGCTAAATAATCGCGCAGATAAGCACTGTCGAGTTGGGAGAGAACACCATCGAAAAAGTGACGCCGGTCTTCCGAATGATCGCGCACGAGGTCGGTATCATTGGGTGCCATCAACACTACCGGAAATCGTCCAATGTGTTCACTGACGCGTTCATAAGGTTTTTTATCGGCCATAAGTACCTTACGCTGACCGCGTTGCAGGCTAATCGTAATCTGCGTATGATGGTGTTCCGACTCCTCGAAGATACCGTCAATAATAAAATAATCGGCTTCATGCTGAATAGTAAGAGCGTCCTGATTCTGAAAGGCACTTTTGCTGAGCGATAGAAAATAAACGGCGTCTAAGAGGTTGGTTTTGCCGCTGCCGTTTGGGCCAACAATTACGTTCACCTGCCTCCCGAACGCATAGCGTGCGTCTTCGTAGTTTTTAAAATTAGTCAGGCTCAGCTTTTCGAGATGCATAGCTATTGAATACCGGCAGAATGCGTAATTTCGCAGCAGCTTTGGTTTATGACAGGGTATAAGCCAGTCATTCCGCAACAAAGATATAGCCGGTTTGTTAGGTTAACGGTAATGCGGTAGCCCGACCGAAGTACGGACTCAATAGAATACATCCTCATGGCAAGCGTCAAAGAGAAAAGCCCGGCCTCTGCGCCGGTAAAACAAAACGGCAAAGCTCCGGCTCCGGCTCAAACCCAGCACCCTAAAGAGCGGTACATGTATTGGTACGAGTCGATGCAGTTGCAACGCAAGTTTGAAGAAAAAGCGGGGCAGCTCTACGGTCAACAAAAAATCCGGGGCTTCTGCCACCTTTATATCGGGCAGGAAGCCGGTTCGTCGGGTTCTTACTCGGCCCTGACCAAAGACGACAAGTGGATTACGGCCTACCGCGATCACGGCATTCCGCTTGCCCTCGGTTCTGACCCGAAAGCGGTAATGGCCGAATTATTCGCCAAGCAAACCGGCTCGTCGAAAGGCAAAGGCGGGTCGATGCACATTTTCGACAAGTCAGTCAATTTTGTGGGTGGGCATGGTATTGTGGGTGCGCAGATTCCGATGGGGGCAGGCATTGCCTTCGCCGAAAAATACAACAAGACCCAGAATCTCTGCATCTGTTTCTTTGGCGATGGAGCCGTTCGGCAGGGTGCGCTGCACGAAGCCTTCAACATGGCGATGCTCTGGAAACTGCCCGTCATCTTCGTGGTTGAGAACAATGGCTACGCCATGGGAACATCAGTAGCCCGCACCTCCAACGTAACCGAATTGTACACCATCGGCGAAGCCTACGACATGCCTTCGGAGCCGGTCGATGCCATGGATGTAGAAGCCGTTCACGAAGCCGTTAGCCGCGCTGCCGAACGCGCCCGCGCTGGCGAAGGCCCAACATACCTTGAGTTTCGCACCTACCGCTACCGGGGCCACTCGATGTCGGACCCGCAGAAGTATCGTTCCAAAGAAGAAGTGGAGCAATACAAACAACGCGACCCTATCGAGATGGTTAAGTCCCGGATTCTGGAGCGCGGTATTGCCACCGAAGAAGAGCTAACAGCCATCGATCAGAAAATTAAAGGCATCGTTGATGAGTCGGTGAAATTCGCCGAAGAATCGCCGTACCCACCTGCCGAAGAAGCGTACAAAGATGTGTATGTACAGCAGGATTATCCGTTTCTGAAAGAATAGTGGTGGTGTGTGAGAGGTAATACCCTCCAAAATATCGGTAAGTCGCACAGTATAAAGCCTGGCCCAATGGTCAGGCTTTATACATTTTACGTGCTTTTCCAACCTTTTGCCTGTTTGTTTACCCTTTAGCACGAAGCAACTGAAAACTGCATGTTTCGCTTGGCAAACACGCCCGACATACCCGAATCGGAACGCCGGACCGCCGAACTGGTCGAACGCTGTCGTCAGCACGACCGCACGGCGCAGCGGCTGTTGTTCGAGCAGTATAAGCGGGCCATGTTTTCGACCGCGTATCGCATCACCAATAATTACGACGATGCCAATGATGCTTTGCAGGACGCATTTGTAGACGTATTCCGAAACCTCGATCAGTTCGCGTTTCGGTCAACGCTGGGAGCCTGGATTAAAACGATTGTGGTGCGGCAGGCTATTCGGAAGCATCGGCTGGAAAGTCGCTTCGAAACCATCGATGAAGCAATACATGATCAGCCCGCGCCCCTGCCCGATACAGTAACCGGAGCCGAGTTAGACGCTGTTATCCGAACCCTGCCCGATGGTGCGCGAACGGCGTTTCTGCTGGCCGAAGTAGAGGGCTACAGCCACAAAGAGATTGCTGAGATGCTCGGTATCGCGGAAGGTACGTCGAAGTCGCAGGTGAGTTATGCGAAGAAATTAATCAGAACCAGGATTGGTGGGGATTTACGGGATTAAACAGAATTTTTGAGATGAGCTACCCTCAACTGCCTGAATATGAACCACACCCGGACCTCTGGCACCGGATCGAAGCCGACCTCGACACCGACGAACGGCTGGCGCGTGCGGTGGGCGATTTGCCCCTGTTTGCGCCACAAGCCGATTTGTGGGAACGTATTGACGCCGAACTGAACAATGAAGCCGGGCGGGTGGTGGTGCATCCGGCCACGGAGGCCAAACGATGGCCGTTGTTTAGGAACGTGCAGCCTCTTTGGGCAGGAATGGCGGCAGCGGCCTGCGTGGTGCTGGTGGGTATCTGGCTGTTCTGGCGACCCACAAATTCGGCCAATGAGCGCATCGAATACGCCGTTGAAACCAGCACCAACTGGTCGGGTGCGTCGGCAGAGACCGCCACCGATGCCGACCGCCGGGCCGAAGAATTCATCACGCAGCAGTGCGCCGAACAGGCGTTGGTCTGCAATCGGCCCGAAGTGCATGAATTGCGGGTGCAATTAGATGAACTGAAAACAGAAGCGCAGCGACTCGACAACGAACGGCAAATTTTTGGTGACGACCCCGCGTTGGTGCGGGCGCAGGTGAAACTCGAAAACCAACGCGCCGAAGTGACCAAAGAACTCATAACACGCCTACGCTCATGAAAATAGTTCGTTTAAACGCAGGGAAGCAGAGGATTACGCAGAGACCGCAAAGAAGAACTCAGCGTTCTCTGCGGATATCTCTGTTGGCTCTGCGTTTGTTCTTTTTTGCTGCACTCTCTTCTGCCCAGACGCCCGTGCAGGTAGTAACGAAGGTAGTGGAGAAGGAAATTCCGTATACCGACGGGCAGCGCATCCGGCTGGCAGCTCAGAAGGCCGACATAATTCTGAAAGGATGGAACCGCCCAGCCGTTTCGGTAAAACTCCGGCTCGTTGCCAAACACCCCGACCGTGCCGTGGCTGAGCGAGAGGTGGCGTATCATCAATACACGCTGCAAGCCAATCAGAACGAAATCGAACTGGCGAACCGCTTTGTGATTCCGCAGCGGGCGGGCCGATTGCAGGGGCAGTTAAAGGCCATTTACGAGGTCAGTGTGCCCGCCAGAGCGTTGCTGACCATTACCAACAGCTTCGGTGATTTGCGACTGACCGATCTGCTGGGTGATACCAACCTGAAATTTGAGTTTGGCAAGCTGATACTTGAAGACATCGGCGGTAAGCTGACAGTTGTTTCGGACTACGGCGACATCGACGGGCGCAACCTCGATGCCCAACTGACCCTCCGGGCCGAAAAAGCCGACGTAACCCTGCGCGACCTCGCCGGGCGAGTCAACATCAAAAGCCGATACGGCAAACTCACCCTGTTGCCCATTCCTTCGCTCGGTAGCCTGACGGTCGAAGCGGCCCGAACCGACGTGTTGGTAGCCACCCGGCGCGTGTCAGACTTCCGGTACGACGTCATTACAACCTTTGCCGACATCCGCGTACCCGAATCCGTTGCAGGCGAGGTAAGCAAATTAGGCAGCAAACAGACCTTCACCTACCAGCCACCGGGGACACGCAAACCGGAAATTCAAATTCAAAATAGTTATGGTAACGTGGTCATTCAGGGCGAAAAACCGCTCGTTGACCGATAAACACTCCTATAAATTCATCACTATGAAACCGACTCTATTGTTTTTCCTGCTCTGTTCCTGTGCCGTGAATGCCCAAACCACCGACAGCACCCGCATTGAACACACAACCGAAGACCCGGCAGTTTCGGCTTCGGAGTTCAAACGGCTCGTTCGCTACATCACCCGCGCCGACGTGGAGGAAAAGACGTTGATCAAGCTGGGGTTTTGGCCTTCAACAGACCGCCGTCCAACGTATGAGAATCGGACATTCGGCATTGGTCTCAACCTTGACGTTTCAATAGAGCAAAAAATAACTCCGGCACTTTCATTCGTGGCTGGCGTAACTGGATTAGCTCGGTATGAAACATATAGAATAACAAAACTCATAAACCCAGTTCCCGGAATACCACCCACCTCGACCTATTACGACCGTCTTGAATGGGGACGAGATATAGAACTGAGTGCCAGACTCGGATTTCGTTACTATTACAACCTCCTTGCACGAATGAGAAAAGGGCTTTCAGCGAATAATTTTTCTGCAAACTATATCGCAGCGCAGGTCTCTGAACCGTTCCTGCAATTTGGCGATGGTGAGGTATACAACCGATTAACTGAAGATAGACGGAGATATTCATTTCGCGATAATTTGCTGGGTGATCCTCAGCCGCGCATACTGGTAGGTTACGGCATACAACGGCGGCTTGGCAGATCAGGGTTTTTCGATATCAATGCTGGGCCTGAAATCATTTTCACGGGTGGATCTGGCACCCGAACTTCCCTCCAAATCAACGCGCTCATCGGCTTAGGCTGGTGATTTTTTAGGTTCCGAACGCGGGATGCTGTGTCGTTTCAAGATTCGTTTTGCTTCGGTTTGGCCGGTTTCGGTTTTGCGGGGCTGATGCAACTTCACGCGGGCTGCGCGGGCGGTTTCAGCAATGTTAATGATGGGAGCGGGGTAATCGATGCCGACGTGAAAATTGTACATATCCTGTTCGAGCAGAGGCATTGTCCAGGGTTCGTGGATGTAGGCAACGGGGCAGTTGGCTAATTCGGGCACCCACTGTCGAATGAAAACACCCTGCGGGTCGTGGTCCTGCGACTGTTTTACGGGGTTGTAAATACGCACGGTGTTGGTGCCGGTCATGCCTGCCTGCATCTGAATCTGGGCATAGTGAATACCCGGCTCGAAGTCGGTATAGAGCCGGGCGAGGTGCCAGCCACCTTCCTGCCAGTGTTGCAACAAATGGTGCGTCAGAAACGAGGTCAGCATGGCACGCATTCGGAAGTTGATATAGCCCGTTGCGGTCAGACAACGCATACAGGCGTCTACGAGCGGGTAGCCCGTTTGTCCATCGCGCCAGGCCGCGTACAGGTCGGGGTTGTGGTTTTTCGCGATGGCGTCGAAGGCGCGATTTACGTTCTCGAACTCGATGCGGTCTTCGCTCTCGAATTTCTGAATAAAATGACAGTGCCAGCGTAACCGCGATGCAAACGCGCCGAACTGCCGCCCCAGTCCCGGCAGGGCCGGATTCTTTGCCGCCAGCAATTGCGCCTGAAACACCTGCCGAATACTTAGACACCCCCACGCAATATAGGGCGACAACCGGCTGCACCCCCGCCGACTTTCGAGTGGTTTCGAGATGGAGCGGGCGTAGAGCGTAATGCGTTCATGCAGAAAACTATCCATGTACCGGTGCGCGTTGTACTCGCCACCGGGCTGAAACAGCGGGTTAGGCTGCTGCCAGTCGGCGGGCAGGTCGGGGCCTCGGTGGTTGTTATACCAATCGTCGGGCAGGTGGGCCGGTTGCCAATGGCTGAAGTTAGGGTGTTGTTGGGGCGCACGCATGGTTTTCTGCCAGTCGGTTGCCCACGATTCCCGGTCGCGCAGGGGCCGAATAACACCGTTGCTTTGCCATTCGCGCCAGTCGATGCCCTGTTGGCGGCAAAACGCGGCTACGGCTTTGTCGCGGTGGTAGGTCACGCGCAGGCCGGTTTCTTCGTATGAAAAGATTGTGTCGATAGTGAAGCGTTCGTGTAATGCCCGCAGCACATCGGGCACCTCGCCCCGAAATACCCAAACGTGGGCTTGCCCAGCCATGCCGGGTTCAATAGCCGGTTCGTCGTCAAAAACAAAAGGAAGCCATTCGTGGGTAGATGTCTGTTCGCTTTTGGGCGACACTACATGGCCTGATAACTGCCGGTTTAAATCCTGCAAACATTCGTACACAAATCGCCAGTGCCGCAAATCATAGTTTGGGTCGGCCATAACCGACGGTTCAAAACAATACAGTAGCAGGAGCGGCTTCCCGGCTTCGATAGCGGCCTGTAGGGGCGCGTGATCGCGCAGACGCAAATCGCGTTTAAACCAGAGAATGTTGATGGAAGAAATTATCACGTTTCGTAAGCGGACGAATTAATTCCGGGACGCGTAGTCCGGGACGCGTAGTCCGGGACGCGTAGTTGCCCATTTACGAAAGGCACCATTCTCTGAAATTGTTTCAGACGTCAATGTTATCCACAATTAATTGTGGATAACATTGGTGAAATTGAGCAAAATGTGGATAAAAAGACTACTTTATTCAACAACTACCCATTTAGTGTCAGATTGCCGGTTTTAGTGTACCGGATTTCTTCTTCTGCCAGCATCTGCTGAACCGTCTGCGCCAGCGTGTCGGCGTCGGTCTGAGCGAAATAATGCGATAGCTGTTTTGGCGAAACGCCCGGCCCGTTGGCGAGCGCAACATAATCGCGCACCTGTTCGCGCACAACCGACGTAGCTCGGTCAGCACTCTTTTTCTTTTTGATGCAGTTGTCGCAGATACCGCAGGCGTCGCCGGGTTTTTCGCCGAAGTAAGCTTGCAGCAGGCGTGTGCGGCACTGCGTTGGGTGTTCGGTGTAGAGTATGGCGGCCTGCACTTTGCGCTGTGCCAGTTCTTTACGCCGGTTCAGCTCGGCTATGTCGATGGGTAGGGTAGGGGCATCGAGCCGGGGTGTCAGATACGTTAGCTGCGGTTTGTCTTTCTGCTTTTCATAAATCACTACGTTGCGCTGGTGCAACTGCGTCAGCATGGCTTCTATTTCGCTTTGGTTCAGCATATACGCCCGCGCCAGTGCCGATTCCTGAATGGTCACAAAATCGGTAAACAACTCACCTCCATACATTCGCAACAGCAGTTTCAGAAACGGGTCGAGCTTGGGGTTCATGACCTGAAACTCGTACAACTGCCGGTTATCGAGCAGAATCGTTAGCCGCGACGGGTGGAAATATTGTTCATTTAACTGGATAAGCCCTTCCAACTGAAGCTGTTGCAGGGCGTAGTGCGTTTCCTGAGCAGGCAGACTGAAAGTAGCCGTAAACGCGCCCATGTCGAAATCATAACTGGCAAACTCGCCCCCGCCCAGCGGCACGGCGGTATAATTTGCCAACGCCTGATATACCCGGCGCAACATCGCCACCGGCTGATGCATCTGCTCGGTACGGAACCGCAGACTGTCGAGATCGGCAGGCGTGTAGAGCATAACGGCGTATGCTTTTTGCCCGTCGCGCCCGGCCCGACCCGCTTCCTGGTAGTAGGCTTCGAGCGAGTCGGGCACGTTGAGATGCACCACCACGCGCACGTCGGGTTTGTCGATTCCCATACCGAACGCGTTGGTTGCTACCATCACCCGAATTTGATCCTGAATCCAGGCATCCTGCTTATCGGCACGTTGCTGAGTGGTCAGACCCGCGTGGTAAAAATCGGCGGCCACGCCCGCCCCTTGCAGTAGCTGCGCCACCTGCTGTGTTTGTCGGCGGCTGCGCACGTACACAATGCCGCTGCCCGGCACGTTGTTCAGGATTTTTAGTAGTCGTTCCTCTTTATTTTCTTCCAGAACGGCTGAATAGGAGAGATTAGGCCGGGCAAACGTCTGCCGGAAAATACGCACCTGCCCGTCGTTGGCGGGGCGCATCGCCAGCTTATCGACAATGTCGGTCTGCACGTCGGGCGTAGCCGAGGCCGTGAGGGCAATTACGGGCGTATCGGGAATGAGTTCGCGGAACTCGGCAATTTTCAGGTACGGCGGGCGGAAATCGTAGCCCCACTGCGAAATACAGTGCGCTTCGTCGACAGCCAGCAGGCAAACCGGCATCAGCTTCACGCGTTCGATCACGATTTCAGTGCGTAACCGTTCGGGCGAGAGATACAGAAATTTGGTGTTCCCGTAGATACAGTTGTCTAATATCGTATCGATTTCGCGGTAGTGCATCCCGGAATAGATGGCCGCTGCCGGAATACCGCGCCGACGCAATTGTTCGACCTGATCTTTCATGAGCGCGATCAGGGGCGTTACCACAATACATACGCCCCGCAGGGCCAGCGCGGGCACCTGAAAGCAAAGCGATTTGCCCCCGCCCGTGGGCATCAATACCAGCGCATCGTGCCGTTCGAGTACGGTGTTGATTATGTCTTCCTGCATGGGCCGGAAGGCGGTATAACCCCAAAATTGCTGAAGTATCTGGCGAATTGTCATGAGTAATAAAGTACTGCAAATTTACAGCCTCGAAAGACAAATCGGGCGAAGGCTCGTTTACGTTTATAATCTATCACCCAACCAGTATAACCATGCTCCAGAAGATAAACAAAACCGACGAGGAGTGGCGGCAGCAGCTCACCCCGGAGCAATACCGCGTAACGCGTACCAAAGGCACCGAACGGCCTTATTCGGGCGAGTATTGCGAAGCGCACGACCCCGGTTTATACGGATGCGTATGCTGCGGTACGGAATTATTCGAGTCAACTACTAAATTTGAGTCGGGAACAGGCTGGCCCAGCTTTACGGCACCTATCGACGACGAACGTACTCGGTTGGAAAAAGATTACAGCCACGGCATGTTTCGGATCGAGGTGCTGTGTAATGTGTGCGATGCGCATCTGGGGCACGTTTTCAACGATGGCCCACCGCCAACCGGTATGCGCTACTGTCTGAATTCGGTAGCGTTGGTATTGAAACGCACCGCTGATCCGGCCTGACCAGGTATTATTCAACTATTACTCTCAACGACGAGCACATGCGTTCTTGGAAGCCATTGGCAAGATTACTGGTCCTTATCTTGCTGATTGACGGGGGAAGCGGGAGACTTCTACGGGCGCAATCGGCTCAACATCAGGCAACGGTTTCACCACCGGGAGGCTACCGGCAGTTTGTTCGGCAGATGCGTACCGAGCGGCCCGGCAATCAGATCACCTGTTTCCGAACCGACCAAAGCGAACTGGCGCGGGTATTGCCACCCGACGCTTTTCGGCAGGGTCGGCGCGATGGCAGCGGGCGGTTGGCGGCTCCTACGGCACAGATAAGCGTCAACTACACGAACTTTCCTGCCGAAGCCCGCCGGGCGTTTCAGTACGCCGTCGATATATGGGCCACGCTGATTTCGTCGCCCGTACCGATTCGGATTCAAGCCAACTGGGCGTTGCAGGAACCCGGCGAATTGGGTTCTGCCGGACCAACCTCTTACATCATCGGCCCCGACGGAGCGCAGAAAGCGTATGGCTACTATGCCATTGCGCTGGCCGAGAAAATTGCCCGCCGGCAACTCAACGACCCCAACGCGCCCGACATTATTGCCAACATTAACCGGAACGTGACCTGGTACTATGGTATCGATGGCAAAACCCCCGCCGACCGAACAGACTTAGTGACCGCTGTTTTGCACGAACTTACCCACGGTTTCGGCTTTATCGGTTTCTTCGACGTGCGGAATGGGCTGGGTACGTATTCGGCAAGTTTCCCGTCGGTGTACGATCATTTTATCGAGAACGGTGGCCCCAACGGTTCGCCAGCCGTGCGGGCGGTATCGTCGCCAAACACGCTGCCAGATGGTTCACTGGCATTGGGCAATTACCTGACCAGCGACAATTTGTATTTGAATGGCACGTTGCTGCGCCGGAAGTACGACATTCAGCGACCCCGTATATCGGCCCTGCGCCCGTTCAACCGGGCTGTTAGTTTGTATCACCTCGACACCGATTTCTACGAATTTACGCAAACCGATGCCCTCCTGAAGCCTTATCTAAAGCAAGGATCAGCCATTCATACGCCAGGGCCGATTGTGCTGACGTTCTTCAACGACATGGAGTGGAAAACAACCTCGGTTTTGCACGAGCCACTGGTGAGCAATGAAGAAACCCGCGATCTGGTATTCAGTGCCCGCGTCATCAGCGACACAACCTTCAATCCGGCTACGGTGCGGCTGTTTTATCGGAAAGGTGCGCCAACAGCCCGCGATACGGCCATGACCGCCGTGCCGATGACCCGCGTGGGCAGTACCGATGAGTATCAGTTTACTATACCTGCCGCGCAGGCACAGGGGGAGTTCTGGTATTACATTGCTGCTCAGGACGCCACCAACCGCACCTTCACCAATCCGGGTAAGTTGCCCGCCGGGGCGCAGGCACTGTATCGGGTGTTGACGGGGGCTGATAATATTCCGCCGGTGGTACGGTTTAGCCCACCTAAAAACTTTATTCTCAACACTACCGTTGCCGACAGCCTGCCCATCTATGCCGTTATTTCCGACGAACGCGCCACGGGTATCGGTGAAGCGTATCTGGAATATCAGGTAAACGGCACTGCTCAGCCCAACCTGCCGCTTCGGCTCAACACGGGGCCGATTGGCGGACTTCGCTACGATAGCTTATACGTAAATCGGCTAACGTTTCCGGCCAATTCATTACGGGCGGGCGACCGCATTCGCTACCGAATTGTGGCACGCGACGGCTCGAAAAATCGCAATCAGGCAACTAATCCGGCAACGGGTTTTCACGAATTGCGGGTAGTGGCTCCGCAGGCCGTGCGCGACCGCTACGTCAATACGTTTCAGGACGCCGGGGCGTCGGCGGCTGATTTTGTGACCTACGCCATGAGCGTGACGCAGCCCACGGGTTTCAGCGACCCGGCATTGCACTCCGAACACCCCTACCGCAACGGCAACGATTACCGCTACCAGAGTAATTATGAAAGCGTGTTGCTGTCTCCCGTTCGCGTGGCATCTAACCCCGACAGTGCCGTGATGCGGTTCGATGAGGTGGTGCTGATTGAACCCGGCGAATTTGGTAGCCGGTTTGGGATGGAGGGTTTTCACGATTACCTCATCGTAGAAGGCTCGACGGATAACGGCCAAACCTGGCGACCGCTGCTGGATGGCTACAATGCTCTCGATCAAACCGACTGGCTGGCGGCATACAACCGGAATCTGCTGCAAACCAGCCCATTGGGTAGCCGAACATCGGGTACGGCGGGCGTTCCGGCACTCTACAAACGCCGGACTATTCCGCTGCTAACGACCTTTCGGGCGGGCGATCAGGTGTTGTTTCGGTTCCGGCTTTATGCTGACCGGTATTCTGTAGGCTGGGGCTGGGCGATGGATAATCTGCGTATTCAGGTGCCGCCACCGCCCCCCGTACTGGCAAACGAACCGGCCACCATCGGGCGACTTTCTGTTTATCCGAATCCAGTCAGCGCGAATGTAGTGCGGCTCGATGTTGATTTCGTTCGGCCCACTGCCGAGGTGAATCTGTCGATTGTCGGGCCAACGGGACAGGTCTATCAAAACAAAACGTTGACGGCCATCGGTACGCGACTGCGCGAAGAAATCGACGTGCGGCAACTGCCGACGGGGCTTTATTTCCTGAAGGTTCAGACAGAAGATGGTGCGCTGACGGAGAAGGTTTTAATCTTCTGAATTTTAGACAGCCTCCTACCCTTCGAAAACTTCGCTTAACTCAAGTTCTATACCCGTAACAGGATCTAAGACAGTACCTGCTGAAAAGTTAAGCTGCTGCTGGTCAGGCAATAAAACGGAAATGGTTTGTACGGTCGGGACAACCAGCCACACCGACTTAACGCCTGCCGGGAAGTGTTTTTTGTATATACGGTCGGTCAGGCTATTCAGGCTTTGCTCAGGCGAAAGAATTTCGATTGTTGTGATTGGCACCTCCTCAACGATAATTTCATCGGTGAGCCAGTTTGCCTTACGCTTGGGTATGATGCAAAGATCAGGTCGTGTTTTGCCCGATGCAAAGCTGAAGTCAAGCTCTGTAAGAATGCTGTATTGGTGGCGGTATGATAGGCGCAGCAAAAAAGCCAGATGGCTTTGTAGTTCGGCGTGATTATAACTCGACATTTTTTCGTCTTGAACTTCGTCGGGCACCGGATAATCTAACGTTGTCTCCATATCGCTGTGCTTTTTTCCAAAGATAACGATTTCCGACTCTAATCGTTACCCCTCTTCCTGACCAGTTTTAACGAATCAGCCTGAACACTGGGTAGCTGACAGCGATGAATACAACGGCATAAACACTACTCGAAAAATCGCCGATGACCACGCCCGCCAGAAACGCCAGCGACACAATCAGTAGTGTCCAGGTCGAGAACGGATAACCCCACGCCCGCACAGGCCGGGGCAGATCGGGTTCGGTCTGGCGTAACCGGATTAGGGCCGCAAACGCCGACGCATAGCCCAGCACAAAAAAGAACGTGGCAATGTCCGACAATTTGCTGTAGGTATTACTGGCAATCATAGCGATAGACGTCAGTGCCGTGATCAGTACGGCGTAGATGGGCGTTCCGCCATTATTCACGAATCCGGCAAAGCGGAAAAACAGGCCGTCGCGGCTCATGGCGAAAATCACGCGTGGGTTGAACATCAACTGCGCGTTGATGATGCCCAGAATAGAAATCATCAACAGAAACGTGACCACCTGCGCACTGCCCGGCCCG
Source organism: Spirosoma montaniterrae (assembly GCF_001988955.1). NCBI lineage: Bacteria > Pseudomonadati > Bacteroidota > Cytophagia > Cytophagales > Cytophagaceae > Spirosoma > Spirosoma montaniterrae. The sequence goes on from NZ_CP014263.1 coordinate 4,861,573, forward strand.
AACAGCAGTTGTACGGCATCGGCAGCGGGCAGCTTCGAGTTCGCCAGTACGTCCATCGGCAGTACGTAGAGCAGAGCCAGATTCACCAGAATATAAATGGCGATAATCAGCAGCACCCCGCTCATCATCGACCGGGGCAGGTTGCGGCTGGGGTTGGTATCTTCTTCGGTAAAATAGGCCGCTGTGTGCCAGCCGTCGTAGGTGTAGAACACGGATTGCAGGGCGGCCAGCACACCAAGCCAAACGCCACCCTCGGCCAGCGGTCGCACCGATTCGGTTGTAATGGCTGCGGGTTGTTCGGGCGTGATCACGAAGCAGACAACCACAAAAATTAACAGGCCAACGGCTTTCAGCACACTCATCGCTTCCTGCGCTTTGCTGATAACTTCCACGCCGATGGCATGAAATGCCACAAACGCCAGCAGCACGCCAATGGCGATTAGCTTCTGATAGGGCAGCGTGGCAGGCAGCAGCAATCCCACGTACTCGCTCATGACAGCCGCGCCGAACGCCATGGCCGACACACTGCCAAGCCACATGCTGATGCCGATAACAAAGCCGACGTATGGCCCAAACGCCCGGCGAGCATACACGTACCACGCTCCGGCCTTGGGCAGCATGGTGCCAAGCTCCATAACCGATAAAGCCCCGACAAGCGCGTACAGCCCTACAATGAGCCAGACCGCAATGATAATGGTTGGATTGCCAATGTCCTGAGCAATGGGGCCGGGTTTTCGCAGAATGCCTGTACCGATGGTGCCGCCGATGGTCACGGCCACGCCAAAGCCGACGCCCAATAGTTGTTTGAGTTGATTTTTCGCCATGTTAAGCAATGATAGTGAAAACTCTCCTCATTCTCAGAAAATCGCCGTTCTGCGTATCTTGCCAGCTAAAAAACAGCGATTATGACTACTCCCGACGAACGTTTTGCCGCGCTGAACCTCCAGTTGCCACCCGCACCCGCGCCCAAAGGCGTTTACAAACCCAGTCTGATTGTGGGCAACTTTATTTATGTATCAGGCCACGGCCCCTATCTGCCCGACAATAGCCTGATGACAGGCCGGGTGGGTTCGGAAGTCGATATGGAGTTTGGCATACAGGCCGCTCAGCAGACCGGATTAGCCATTCTGTCGACATTGACAGCCGCGCTTGGTAGCCTGAACCGCGTAAAGCGCGTCGTAAAAGTGCTTGGCATGGTTAATTGCGTGGCCGATTTCGAGGAGCACCCCAAAATTATCAACGGATGCAGCGAATTGTTTGCCCGGATTTGGGGCGAAGAAAACGGTGTTGGCGTTCGTAGTGCCGTTGGCATGGGATCGTTGCCGAGCAATATCTCCGTCGAGATTGAAGCGATGTTTGAACTGGCATAACGGCTTCTGCTTTTATACCTATTTTTGCGCCACTGCCGAACGCCGTGCCTACGGTGCTGGTCGGTACCTAAATAAGCAGATAAAATCGTAAGCGACTAATCGGAACGCCAATGCACATCAACACAAAAAATCCGTGTAAATCGGTGCTATCCGTTTTATCTGTGTTCCTATTCTTTACTATGACGCAGGCTCAGGACATGGCTCGTCGGCTGCACGACGCGCACGATACGTTTAAAGAAAAAACGTTTACGCACCGACGTTTCAAACACCGCGACATTGTGCCACTGCTGAATGCCTTGAACGGGCAAGGGCCGCTAACCGTAGCACAGGCGGGCGAGTCGCTCGAAAAGCGGGCGATTTATAAGGTACAGGCCGGAACAGGGTCAACGCCGATACTGCTCTGGAGTCAGATGCACGGCGACGAAGCTACGGCAACGATGGCCCTGTTCGACCTGTTTAACTTCCTGAAAGCGTCTGGCGATGAGTTCGATGCGTTACGACAGCGGATTCTGACCACAACCACACTGCACGTTGTGCCGATGCTCAACCCCGACGGGGCCGAACGGTTTCAGCGACGCACCGCCACCGACATCGATATGAACCGCGATGCCCTGCGGCTGCAAACGCCCGAAGGAAATCTGCTTAAGACGCTGCAACAGACGCTGAAACCGCTGGTTGGTTTTAACCTGCACGACCAAAACCCACGATACAGTGTCGGCAAAACGGGCAAACAGGCCGTACTGTCGTTTCTGGCAACGGCCTACGACGAAGACCGCAACGTGAACGACGTTCGGCAACGGTCGATGCAACTCATTGTGGGCATGAACCGCGTGTTGCAGCAGTTTGTGCCGGGGCAAGTTGCCCGCTACGACGACGAATTTGAGCCGCGTGCCTTTGGCGACAACATTCAGAAGTGGGGTACTACGTTGATTTTGATTGAGTCGGGCGGCTATAAATATGACACGGAGAAGATGACCATCCGTCGGCTCAACTTTGTGGCGATCCTGACCGCGCTGGCGTCTATTGCTGAAGAAACGTATAAGCAGGAGCGCGTAGAAGACTATGCCGCTATTCCCGAAAATGGTCGGGCGTTGTTCGATTTGCTCATCCGCAACGCAACTATTGTGCGCGAGGGGCGCAATATTACGGTCGATATTGGCATTAACCGCTATGAAGAAAAGGCTGACTCGGTGGCGCAGAAAAAAGGGCGAATGTTTTGGTACAGGAGCAAAATCGAAGACATTGGCGACCTCTCGACCTTTGGCGGTCTTGACGAAATTGACGCTACTGGCCTGACTCTGACGTCCGCCCGCGTTTATGCCGATACACTCGATAGTGTGAACGACCTCCGTGGGCTTGTTCCGAGCAAACTGGCTGAGCAAGGTATCACGGCCTTTAAAGTTCGCCAACTTAAAAAAGATTACTTTTCCGAAGCACCTGTACATGTGCTTTATGAAGGCAAATTACCCGCCCGCCCGCTCGAGATTGGGCAAATTCCGACGTTTCTGCTTAAGCGAGGAAATCGAATTCAGTACAATTTTGTCAATGGGTTCCCCGTTGGCGGTCAAATAAATCCAACGATGACTGTTAACGGCGTTTCCGAATAAATAGTAGCTTTTTAGCGTAGGCGGCGAAGAAATCATAGGTATGAAAGACTTGCAGCCAATGACTATTTGGCTAAACGTTAATATTGTAAATTGCTGAAATACAGAAAGTTAGGACTGTATCTAAATATAATTCAAGGGTAATATTGGCGTAACGTTGGCGTAACATTGGTCAGGTAGCTTTGCGACGCAATTGCGACACTACGATACCATAAACAGACCAACATGAAGTCAACTATATTCTCTCTTCTATTCACGCTGCTTTCTACTGCCTTGCTGGCTCAAACCGGCACTGTTAGTGGGCTGGTAAAAGACGGTAAAACAAAAGAAGCACTCATCGGCTGTACTGTCCGTATCGACGGTACGCAATTGGGTACAACCACCGACATCGAGGGCAAATTCACGCTGGCGAACGTACCGGCTGGCGTTCAGAAAATAGTTATCTCCTACGTTTCATACAAGGCCAAAGAGATTCCGAACGTTCGGGTCGAATCGGGCAATACAACGGCTATTGACACCGAATTAGACGAAGAAGGCAAGTCGCTTCAGGAAGTAGTAGTTCGGGCCAACCGTGCCACAAATACCGAAATCGCTGTTATCACCGAAGTGAAGCAGATGAAGCCTATCGCGGTAGGTATCTCGGCCATGCAGATTCAGAAATCGCAGGACCGGGATGCCGCAGCCGCTATTCGGCGCGTGCCCGGTGTCAGTATTATCGATAACCGGTTTGTACTGATTCGGGGGTTGGCGGCCCGCTACAATTCGGTACTTATCAACGATGTGATTACGCCCTCGACCGAAGTGGACACACGTTCTTTTTCATTCGATCTGGTTCCGAGCAATATCATCGACCGAATGATTGTGTTCAAGTCAGGTTCGGCGGATCTGCCTGGTGATTTTGCGGGTGGTATCGTTAAAATATATACGAAACGCCGTCCCGACCAGAATTTCATCGACGCTGGTTTCACACTTGGCTATCGCTCTAACACAACGTTTAGAAATGTTCAAACGCACAGCAGAGGTGGCTTGAATGCGTTGGGCCTTTGGAGTGCTGACCAGCAACTTCCGAGCAGTTTCCCTAATCGGGCAGGTGATTTCAATACGCTGAATTCTGCACAACGGGCCGCTTATGCTCAATTATTACCCAACACATGGGCATTAAGCCCAACCTCCGTTGCGCCTGACGTTCGATTCGCGCTAAATACGGGTCGGCGATTCAATGTCGGAGATGTGCGAATTAGTAATCTGACCAGTATAAATTACTCGCTAACCAATCAATATGCTGACATTGATTTTCGGGTTTATGATCCGGGAGCCGTTGCAAATACGGTAACTCAGCAATACAAAGATCAGAACTTTGCCCGTAGCACCCGACTTGGTGTACTTCATAACTGGTCGGCTCGGTTTTCGCCTGCATTCAACCTTGAATGGAAAACGCTGTTCAATCAACTCAGCACAACAGAGACCGTTATCCGTGAAGGCCAGAACATCGATAACGCAAATGATGTACGCAGCTTCTCGCAACGGTTCGAAAATCGAAGTATTTTAACTACTCAACTGGCTGGGGAGCACGTTGTCAGTGAGCTTACCCGTATCAACTGGGTTGGAAGTTTTGGTTATACGGGTCGATGGGAGCCTGACTGGAAGCGGGCGCGATACATCCGGTCCATTGGTACAAATGATCCTTACACAGTAGTAACGCCTAATGACCCTACGCCTACCGAAACGGGCCGTTTCTACTCTAAATTAGGGGAATACACGTATTCTGCCATTGCGAACGCTGAACACACGTTTGGTAATCCTACTGACCGGGAGCCAAATAAGATTCGATTTGGCGTGTATGGCGAACGTAAAAACCGGGATTTTGCCGCCCGCTTTTACGGATACCAAACGGTGGGGAATGCTTCTGAATCACTTAGACAACGTGATATCAGCACGGTTTTCGCCCGTGAGAACGTAACCGGCCAGAATGGCACCTTCTCGCTGCTTGATGGTACGCGTGACCTCGATTCGTATCAAGGTATCAACTCGTACATTGCAGGATATGTAAGTGGTGACGTAAACTTCGGACCGAAAGCGAATTTGACGGTGGGCTTCCGGGGCGAATACAACGACCAAGAAGTGCGGGCTATCGTCCGTAACGTTGACACGCGGCTGGTATCCAACAAAATATTTAGCCCCTTACCTTCCATAAACTTTACGTATAAGTTGAGTGAGCGAACAAATCTGCGGTTTGCCTACTCATCATCAGTCAACCGGCCTGAGTTTCGTGAATTAGCCCCTTTTCGTTATTATGATTTCAACTTGCTGGCTGATATCCAAGGAAATACGACACTTACAACGGCAACCGTTCAAAACGCAGATGCGAAATGGGAATTCTATCCAACGCCAAATGAGTTGATTTCGGTGACGGGTTTCTATAAGTATTTTAACCGTCCTATTGAATCGTTGCTGTTGCTACAGGCTAACGGATTTGCCTACACGTTTTTCAACAGCCAATCGGCACAGAATTACGGCGTAGAAATAGAAGCACGTAAAAGCTTCGAAAATTCTTCAAGTGCTTTCCTTAAGAACCTGACATTAGTTGGTAACGTGTCGCTCATCAAGAGCCGGGTTGTGGTAGGTGATGTTGTTACAGCTCCTGACCTGAGTGGGCAAATCAACGAGTATCAAGGTGTAACAGACACCGAGCGGCCACTCAGCGGGCAGTCGCCATACCTGATTAATTTGGGCCTATACTACGCGGCTCCTAAGTCGGGCTGGCAGGGGAATATTTTGTACAACGTTTTCGGGCAGCGGATTTTTACGGTTGGGAATATCCAAAACCCGACTGTTTATGAGATGCCGCGTCATGTAGTCGATATAAACGTAACGAAGCAGGTTGGCAAATCGCTTGAGTTGCGCTTAGGTATTCAGGATATTCTCAATCAGCCGGTTCGTTTCTCACAGGATTTTAACCGGGATGGGAAAATAGGTAAAGATGTTACATCGCGTACTGCCGATGCAGACCAGGACATCCGGAATTTTCGGCGGGGTAGCTACTACACAATTAGTGCCGTGTACACATTTGGTCGACGAATCATTGTACCATAGACACCAACAAACGAACAAATAAACAAACCCAATCTCTTATGCAACGTTTCAAACAGTGGCAGTACGCGCTGCTTCTCTTACTTGGCTTGACGGTCGTTTTCGCAGCCTGTAATAATGATGACCAGCCAGCACCGGTACTGAGTATCACAGGAATCAATCCAACTTCAGCACCCATTAACAGTACTGTCACAATCACCGGTACTGAGTTCAATGCAACGCCAGCCAGCAACACGGTAACATTTGGTGGCAATGCGATAGCTACGGTTGTTAGTGCGTCGCCGACTCAACTCGTTGTAGTTGTGCCAGCCAATGCGCAAAACGGAACCATCTCAGTAACGACAGGCGGGCAAACCGCAACCAGCACTCAACAGTTTCAACTAAGTGCTCGTCCTACTGTAACCGTGGCAGGAAACATAACTGCAAACACGACCTGGACGGCAGGAAACATTTATGTGCTTCAGGGCTTTGTTAATGTTGATAACGGCGCGACGCTGACTATTGAGCCGGGTACAATTGTTAAAGGTGGAGGTAGAGAGACAGACCCATCTGGTAACCAGCGTGGGGCAACCTTGTTGATTCGTCCAGGTGCCAAGATTAACGCTGCCGGCACTGCTACTAATCCGATCATTTTTACGTCGGGTAGACCGGCTGGGCAACGTGCACGGGGTGATTGGGGTGGTATCTTCCTGATTGGTAAGGCACCAATCAATCAGCCCGGCGGTACACTTCTTGAAGGCGGTGTTGGCGGAACAACGGGTACATTCAATGAACCTGCCGATAATTCAGGTGTTTTACAGTACGTTCGGATCGAATTTAGCGGAATTGCCCTCCTTGCTAACAGCGAAAGTAATGGTCTGACTATGTATGGTGTTGGTTCGGGTACAACCATTGATCACGTGCAGGTTTCTTACGGTGGCGACGATGCATTTGAGTGGTTCGGTGGTACTGTAAACATGAAATACCTGATTGCTTTCCGGGGCTTTGATGATGATTGGGATGTTGATTTTGGCTATACTGGCAAAGTACAGTATGGCGTTGCCCTTCGTGATCCGAATGTTGCAGACGTATCGGGTTCTAACGGGTTTGAATCTGATAATTTTAACCCTGGAGCACCAGCAACAGGGCCGAACGCTGGTCTGCCTTTAACCTCGGCTGTATTTGCGAACATGAGTAATTTCGCATTTAGTGGTGCGCCTTCAAGTGCGCCAACACCGGGCGGTAGCGGTCCATATCAGTCTGGTATGCACCTGCGTCGGAACACAGCTATTAGCATTTTTAACTCGGTGCTATGTGGATATCCTGAAGGGCTACGTTTAGATGCTCAGCCAAACACGACCAACACACTGGAAAACGCAACAAGCGGAGCATTGCAGTTGCGAGGTATTGTCGTGGCCAACACAAATACGCCTGTACGTGGTGCACAGTCAATCACTAATGATCAGGCAACCGGCTTCTTCAATACGGCAGCGTTCAGCAATCGTATCATTGCTACAGCCGATATTGCTACCCTGTTGCTCAATCCTCAGAATTTCAACTTGGCTGCTCCGAATTTCCTACCTCAAGCTGGCTCACCACTGTTGACTGGTGCCATTTGGGATGGCAAAGGTACCGACGCATTTTTCACAAAAGAACCGTTCCGGGGTGCATTCGGTACTACAGACTGGACCCGTGGTTGGGCTAACTGGGACCCACAGAACGCTCCTTACAACTAATTCAAGACAGTACAATTCAATTTCATATTGGTGTCGCACGAAAGGGCCGGAGCTTTGCTCCGGCTTTTTTCTTGTCTCAAACTGTGATTTATGGGATTACGCTGAATGGCTATGATTTTTACGCTCCTGCTAATGATAATCATAGTCGGTCAGTATAATCCCATAAATCACAGTTCAGACATTCTCTTCAATCCTTTCTTCCTGAGCCTCTCCGTCAGCCGGAAGCCGATCTCCGGGAACAGGTTGCCGAACTTTCCTAACCAGCCCCGGCTGTTGGGGATCAGGATTTCGACGCGCTTCCGGTCGAGTGCCTCGCGCAGTATGGTTCGCGAAACGTCGTCGACCGTCAGCGTCCGGTTGCCGGAGAACGTAAGGGCGGCTTCGGGATAATCGAGCTGAAGCGTGAGCATGTTGGTGTCGACCAGATCGGGGCACACCACCGACACGGCCACGCTTTGCGCACGAAGTTCGCCCGCTGCCGCCAGTGAGAACGCCCGCACGGCAAACTTCGTGGCCGAGTAAATACCCAGCCCCTGAATAGGCGCAATGCCCGCTAATGAGGCTATGTTGATGATGTGCCCCGCTCCCTGCTTCTTCATAACTTCGGCCAGATAACGTGTGCCCAGCATCACACCTTTGAGGTTTATGTCGACCATAAAATCAATGTCTTCGGGTCTAATGTCAGCCGCGTAGCCGGGACGAATTACGCCCGCTATGTTCATACCCACGTCGATACGGCCCCAGCGGGCAAGTGTGTCGCTGATTGCCCGCTGCCAGTCGGCTGGGGAGCGAACATCCAAGGGCAATAACAGCAAACGGTCGGTGGGCCACTTGTGGCTGATGGCTACCTGATGGAGTTGGCTAACAGCAACATCGGTAGCCGTAACGGCGTATCCCTGCTGTAGTAAGACACCTGTGATGTGGCGGCCAATGCCATTAGCGCAGCCGGTCAGTATGGCAATTTTCATGGAATCGACGTACATTCGTGGCTGAAAATAACCTAACTTTTTAACAAGATTGTGCAAGCATGTGGATTTGTGCGCTGATTTTCTCGGTTGGTAGTTTAGCAACATACATTTATAGCCTGAATCGAAAAATCAGAAACCATATACCTGCCAATTATCCTGACGCAGCCAACTGCCAGCAAAACAAACGAATTGTTGTGTGTGCGGGCGACAGCATCACGCATGGCATTGTCAGCTACAACTACGTCGACTGGCTGATGCAACAGCCGTCATTAGCTGGTTTTCAGTTCTTTAACGCAGGTATTAATTCTGACCTGACCTATACGTTGCTGAAACGGCTGGATGACATCATTGCCATGCAGCCCGATCATGTCACGGTGCTGATTGGCACCAATGACGTAAACGCGGTTGCATCGCCATCGGCACTGAAGCGGTACTACGCGAGCGGTAAAATCGATCCGGATGTGAAACCCGATCTGGCAGGTTTTCAGGATGCGTACCGGCAGATTGTTCAGCGGTTAAAAACAGAGACAATCGCTGAAATTGCCGTTGCCTCGGTGCCAATTTTAGGTGAGGATTTAACAAACAAACCGAATCAGTTGGCCGATAAATACAGCGAATTCGTGAAGCAACTGGCTGATGAAGAAGAAATTGAGTATTTGCCCATTCGTGAGCGGATGAAAGCCTGCTTAAGTGAGTCAAACGTGAGGCCCCGGCACCGGTACGAGCAAACTCCGCAGTTGATGATTAGCGGTATTATTCAGCACAATTTACTCAAAAAATCATGGGACTCTATTAGCCGGGCCAATGGCATGGCAATTAGCTACGATAACATTCATTTTAATTCAGTAGGGGCGAAACTAATCGGACAAACTGTTCAGGAGTTTCTGACCAGAAGCGCGATCATAAAATGAAAGACGTTTGTATCATTGGGGCCGGGTCGTCGGGAATTGCCGCTGCGAAAACGTTTCATCAGCAGGGAATAGCATTCGACTGTTTCGAGAAAGGCTCCGGCGTTGGCGGCAACTGGCGGTACAATAACGACAACGGCATGTCGTCGGCCTATCGGTCATTGCACATCAATACCAACCGGAACGTAATGGCGTATTCCGATTTCCCAATGCCGACGGAGTATCCCATGTTTCCGCATCATAGTCAGATTATTCAGTATTTCGATAGCTATGTCGATCACTTCGGCTTTCGGGATAAAATCACGTTCAACACTGCCGTAACGAACGTAAGCCGTAATGCAGATAGCAACGGCGGACCGGGAACGTATCATATCACAACCGACACCGGCCTCGAACGCGACTACAAGCACGTGGTTGTTGCCAACGGCCACCACTGGAACCCGCGTTACCCCGATCCGCCATTTCCGGGCACGTTTGCGGGCGAAACGCTCCACTCGCATTATTATAAAACGCCCGATCAGATTCAGGGTCGCAAGCTCCTTATCGTGGGCATTGGCAACTCGGCAGTCGACATTGCCTGCGAAGCGGCCCGGCAATACGGTGGTCATCCGGTTACGATTTCGACTCGGAGCGGGGCCTACATTGTGCCGAACTGGTTGATGAGCCTGCCGTTCGATTCGCTGGCGAACCCGTTTACGAGCCGGTTGCCACTGAGTGTGCAGCGGGCGTTGCTGGGTTTTTCGCTGTGGCTGGCACGCGGTCGGCAGGAAGATTACGGCGTACCCACTCCCAAACGCCCGATGCTGAGCGAACACCCGACCATTTCGCAGGATTTGCTGAATCTGGCGGGTCGGGGACTCGTTCGATTCAAACCAAACATCCGGGCGTTTGATGGGCATACCGTTGTGTTTGACGATGATAGTCGCGACGACTTCGATATGGTGATATACGCTACGGGCTATCGGGTCACGTTCCCGTTTTTCAAACAGGGCTTTTTCAACGTCGAACAGAGTAACGACCTCCAACTGTACCGGCGCGTAGTACATCCTGACTTTCCGGGATTATATTTTCTGGGCTTGGTGCAGCCGCTCGGAGCCATTATGCCATTGGCCGAAACGCAGTCGGTCTGGCTCGCGAAACTGATAAAGGGCGAGTGCCGTTTGCCCGACCGGGCCACGATGCAACAAGCAATCGGCGAAGAAGCCGGGCGCAACAAACGTCGGTATAAACAGTCGGCCCGGCACACGTTACAGGTCGATTTTCATCCCTACAAACAAAGTATCGAGCGCGAAATGCGAGCGATGAAAATATGACCTGTTGGTAAGTTGACAGAGTATTCGTTACTTTGACCATTAATGCCAGTCTAATAGCCAACTAAGTCCATGAACTTTAGCTTGTGCGCTTATGTTTGGCTGTAAATCAAGCGGGTAGTAGAGCTGTGATGAAGAGAAAATAACAACCGCTCAGTCTATTTTTTGGCGAAGATCAACGTCTGTTAGCATATTCACTACATGTACCACCCGTCTTAGACCGTAACAAATGATCTCTAAGAAAGCGAAGTATGCCATCAAAGCCCTGAAGGTTTTGACTGAAGAGTATGGGAAAGGTCCTATACTGATTTCTTACATTTCGGCGAAAGAAAATATCCCGAAGAAATTCCTGGAGGCTATTTTGCTGGAGCTTCGCAATCACGGTATTTTGCAAAGTCAGAAAGGAAAAGGGGGCGGCTACCTGTTGCGCGTCGATCCGGGGCGGGTCAATCTGGCGCAGGTATTGCGTGTTATCGACGGCCCTATTGCGCCTACACCCTGCGTATCATTCAATTTCTACGTCAAATGCGACGACTGCAATGATGAAGTGACCTGCGCGCTCAAGCCCATTATGGAACGCGTTCGCGATGCCAACCTCGGCGTCTATGAAAATACCACGCTGTTGGCCTTCCAGAATCCAGAATCTATTGTCACCAAAGAAATTCCCATTGGCCTCAAAGCCGAACTGAACGACGATTCGGTTCGGATGAGTGCTTAAGTTTGAGTTATAACGTTATACGGTTGTAGTGTTGTAAAGTTGGCTAACGCGTTCTTTTGGGCGAAGCTAACTTTACAACACTACAACCGTATAACGTTATAACAATTCTTCTGGTTGGTGCTCTTTTCGCAGCAGGTCGTTCACGGTTTTGACCGGGTTGAACGTAATCAGCGGCACCTCCACAAAAATAGTGTTCCAATCGGCCATAGCACCGTTCCAGAGGCCGGGCAACTCCTGTGCCTTGAGGTCTTTGCCATCTTTCGACTTGGCCGTGATAAACCCGGTTTGCATGTCGCGGAAGTCGGGCAGGTTGTATTTGCGGCCATGCTTGTCTCTCAGACTACACACCAGATCGACGGGGTTGAAGTGCGTGGCCGTATCGAAAATTTCTTTCTGTTGGGCATTGTTAAGGTCAATCTGTGCCGACTCAACCACCTGCAACGACACCGATCCGTCGGCGTTGCGTGCCCAGAACGGACCGCCACCCGGCTCGCCAACATTTTTCACCATACCGCATACCCGCACGGGCCGGTTCAGTTTTTTGCGGAAGTAGGCAAGCTTTTCAGCTTTCGACCATGTAGCAAATTCTTCGGGGGGCAACGTAAACAGCGTTCGTCGGAACAGTTCGTCGGCTTCGGCCAGATAGCCGTCGCTCACGTCGTCGGCATCAAGCAGGCTTTGAATGCGGGCTATCTGCTGTTGCGCGTCGAGCAGTACGGCGGCTATTACTTTTTTGTAGGTAATCGTAGTTTCTTTGATGGCATCGGGCACTACGTTATCGATATTCTTGATAAACACAATGTCGGCGTCGATATCATTAAGATTTTCGATAAGCGCACCGTGTCCTGCCGGGCGAAACAGCAACGACCCGTCGTGATTACGGAACGGATGATTGCTCATATCGACCGAAATCGTGTCGGTCGATTTCTTCTGTTCAGAAAAGCTGATGTCGAACATAACGCCGAGCCAGGCTTCATAATCGACTTTCTCCTGGGCAATGAGTTGCTCGAACCGTTCGCGGTGTTCGGGCGAAACGGTGAAGTGAATGCGCACCATACCGTTTGAGTTGGCATAAGCAGCCCCTTCTATTAGGTGTTCTTCGACGGGTGTGCGGGCACCGTCGTCGTAGCTATGAAATTTCAGCAGCCCTTTCGGCAGGCTACCATAATCCAGGCCATCGGCCATGAGCAGAAAATGCAGTACGGTTTGTCGTTCGGCGGTAGTCCAGTTGCCTTCGGCTACGGTTTCGTCCAGGTTGACGCCCTTTTTTACCAGCACTGCCTTCAGATCGTCATAAAAGGCAAAGTCTTTCAGCCGGGCAAAAAATTCATCTGTCGACTTATCCGACTTGCCATCAAGTGCCGAAAACAGCGACTTGAACATCCGTGTGGCGGCTCCCGATGCCGGTACAAACTTGACCAAATCGCGTTCTTGTGCGGCCTCATCGAAGCGGTGCAGATAGGCCGTTAGCTGCTCGTCGGGTACGCGAACGATGCCATCGCCCACGGTAGCGGCTTTGATGACATTCAGAAACGGAAAGCCGTTTACGAAATGCTGTATCTGTTCGTCGATTTGCGCCAGCGAAATCCCCTGCGCCTGAATCTGTTGTTGGTCTTTATCCGAAAAATGTGTCATATGGGCAACGAAATAAGTCAGTAGAAAACGGCAGGCAAATTGGCGGTTTCGACGATGTTACGCAAATGAAATTTATTCATGTGGTACACATCGTAATACATTTATGTTAGTAGCCGAATAATTAATTTAATAAAAAAATAAATACGCTAATTCAAACGAATGACAGATTTTGAGCATCCTTGCTTCTGTAAACCAGCAAACTATTTATGCAAATGAAACATCTGCTTAACATTCTTCTGGTTATCATGGCTTTAGCGAGTCTAACCGCCTGTGAGGACCACCGTGTGCCGCAATCACCACAAACGCCACAGGGCGTTCGTTACCGGATGGTAAAAAGTGAAATTTTTAACTTCCGGAGCCGCCACGTTAGAACGTTTAGTTACCGGCCCGATGGTAAGTTAGCAAGCTATACCATTGACCGGAACCAGACGAGTGGGCTGCCTGTGCAAACTGTAAATCTTAATTACAACGACGATGGACGCTTAATCAGCCTGCAATCTACCGGCCCAGCTACGTTTCCCTACGTTAAGTTTCGTCAGGAATATGGCTACGACGATAAAGGGATGGTTACAATTGTTAACATTCTTACTGACAGCGATGATTCAGGCAATTTCAAACCTGTTCAATCTTATCGATTCAGCTACGATGGGACAAATAAATTTCCGGTCAGCGTTTCCGTCTTTAACATCAACGATAATACGCTGACAAAAGACAGGGATATTTTTTATACCTATCAGAATGGGAACATAATTGAGCAAAAAAGCGGTAGTGATACTCCACAACAGTATTCCTACGACGATAAACCCAACCCATACAATCAATTAAGCATGATTGAGATTGGGCCGGAAGTTTTCAGCAAAAACAACGTTCAGATTTCTTTCCGCCCGGCAACGTACAACAGCGACGGGCTATTAATTGAGCGGAATAACAGTAGCGGGGCGACCTTCTATCAGGAGCGGATTGCCTACGAAACGTGGTGACACAAACGCTTACAATCAGCAAAGCCCGCCGAAACTACTCTTGGCGGGCTTTGTTGTGGTTAGAGACGTATACGTTTCAATCGTAAGCTGTTGGTCACTACCGATACCGAACTTAAGGCCATTGCGGCTCCGGCCAGCATGGGGTTGAGCAAAAAGCCGTTGATGGGATACAGCAGCCCCGCAGCAATCGGAATGCCGATAATGTTGTAGATAAATGCCCAGAACAGGTTCTGCCGAATAGCCTGTACTGTTTTCTTTGAGAGTTGCAGTGCTTTGGGTACGCTGTTGAGGTCGGAAGTAATGAGCGTCATCTTGGCTACGTCCATCGCAATGTCCGAACCTCGGCCCATAGCAATACTCACGTCGGCCAGAGCCAGTGCCTGCGAATCGTTGATGCCGTCGCCAATCATGGCGACTACCTTGCCGTTTGCCTGTAATTCCTGCACAAACGCGGCTTTATCGGCGGGGAGGGTCTCGGCCCGGAAGTCGCTTACGCCAACAGCTTTGGCAACGGCTTCGGCAGTTTGGCGGTTATCTCCCGTCAGCATGTACACGGCGATACCGCGTTTTTTGAGCGACAGAATAGCCTCGCGTGATGTTGGCTTCACCGGGTCGGCAATGGCGATTACGGCCAGAATCTGCTGCTCATCGGCAAAATATACCACTGTTTTAGCTTCATCCTGCCAGGTTTTCACCAGCCCGTTTACCTTAGTTAATTGGTCGGTCAGGCCCCACTCGGCCATCAGTCGGCGATTGCCTATCCCATATGTTTTTCCGTTGAAGCGACCAGACACGCCCCGCCCCGTCAGGCTCTCAAACTGGTCGAGCGTTGTGCCTGTTATGCCTTCCGTTTTCAACTGCGCTACCACCGCGCCAGCCAGCGGGTGTTCCGACTGACTCTCCAGCGTGTATAGCACCTGCCTCGCTTCTGTCGGGTTAGCCGATTCTGCTACCCAGTTCATGTCGGTCACGGTCGGTTTGCCCTCGGTAATGGTGCCGGTTTTATCCAGAATCACAGCATTGACCTTGTAGCCCAGTTCAAGGCTCTCGGCATCTTTAATGAGAATGTTATTGTCGGCCCCTTTGCCAATACCGACCATAATTGCCGTTGGCGTTGCCAGGCCCAGCGCACAGGGGCAGGCAATTACCAGCACCGTTACCGAAGTGAGCAGGGCGTGCGTAAACGCATTCTCTCCGCCGAAGATCATCCAGGCCGCAAACGTTAACAGGGCAATTCCGATGACGACCGGCACAAAGATGCCTGCAATCGTATCGACTAATTTCTGGACGGGAGCCTTGCTGCCCTGCGCTTCCTGCACCATGCGGATGATCTGGGCCAGGAGAGTATCGCCCCCAACCTTCCGGGCTGTGAAGCGGAAAGAACCGGTCTGATTAATCGTTCCGGCAAAAACCGATTCGCCAGCCCGTTTTTCAACCGGTATCGGTTCGCCCGAAATCATACTTTCGTCAACAAACGACGTCCCGGATTCCACAACGCCATCGACCGGAATTTTTTCGCCCGGACGAACCACGATCACCTGCCCAACCCGTACCTGTGCAATAGCGATTTCCTGTTCACCAGTGCCGTCGAACACCCGGACCGTTTTGGGTTGCAGGCCCATCAGTTTCTTCAGGGCCGACGACGTGTTCGATTTTGCCCGTTCTTCGAGTAACTTACCCAGCGAAATAAAAGCAATAACCACGGTTGCGGCCTCAAAATAGACGTGCGGGTGCAGCCCCCGGCTATGCCAGAAAGCGGGGTTCAGCGTGTTGAACGTACTGAACAGAAAGGCAATACCCGTGCTGAGAGCTACCAGCGTGTCCATGTTGGCTTTGCCATGCCGGGCCTGCTTCCAGGCGTTTACAAAATAGGAGCGGCCCAGCCAAAACACCACCGGGGCCGACAGCGTCATCATGATGTAGTTGACGTAAGGCACCGAGTTGTCGGAGCCATCCATGAAAAACATGCCTAAAATGACGACGGGTATCGACAGGATGCCCGCCCAAAGCGTGCGTTTCCTAAGCGACTGGTAGTATTGCTGCTGTGCTTCGGCCTGTACGGCCAGCGGGTCTTCTGCGTCGATTACCAAATCATACCCGATAGACCGAATAACGCCTTGCAGTCCTTCCTGATCGATGACCTTCGGGTCATACTGAACCGTGGCCGACTGATTGGCATAATTGACTGCTGCGTCGGCCACGCCGGGTGTATTTTTTAACATCGACTCGACGCTCACGGCGCAGGCTGCACAGGACATTTCCAGCACGGGAAACGACTGGCGGGTTAACCTGGAGTCAGAAGCCCGGCGGGGCTGCGTGGCTATGTTGGGCGAAGGTGTCGGTTGCATAACAGAATAGGCTATTTGATACTATAACACAAAGTTCGGTATGCTGCTGCCCATTCTCTTACAGAATCATTGTCTGGTTTTGCGGGATTTCAGGATGTCTTCGCGCAACGCTGCTATTGCCACTTCTTTTCAATGTCTTCGAGTGTTAACCCTTTCGTTTCAAACACGATAAACCGGGCGAAGAGCAAACCGAACAGCACAACGGCGGTGTAGATCATGAAAATACCGCCGTTGCTGCCGAGCGACGTAGCGGCCATAATCGGGAAAGAAAAGCTGACCCAGAAATCGAAAAACCAGTGGTACGAACTGCCCATACTGGTCGCAAATCCGCGAATGCGAAGCGGATACACCTCCGAAATGAGCAGCCAGCCCAGCGGCCCCAGACTGATGGCAAAGAAGAAAATATAGACGTACACCCCGCCAATTGCCAGTATCCGAAGCAAATCCGGGCTGATAGACTCGCGGAAGAAAAACGCAGCCGCAATGGTTGAGAGCGACAGAGCCGTGCCAATCAGGCCGGTATACAGAATGGGTTTGCGGCCCCACTGATCTAAAAATCGAACGGCCACCAGCGTACTGAGCGTATTGACGACACCAACCCCAACCGTAGCCATAATAGACGTAGTGCTGGAGCCAAAACCCGCCATCTCGAAAATACGTGTCGAATAATAAATAACGGCATTAATGCCCGAAAACTGCTGGATAAAGAAAATGCCGATGCCAATCAACAGCGGTATGCGCAGCTTGGCCGAAAACAGTTCGCGCCAGTCGCCCTGCCGGTTTCTCTCGTCCCGAACGGCAGCCTGAATCTGCGTCATTTCCCGGTCAACGGCATCGGCTTCGTGAATGCGGGCCAGCACCTGCCGGGCCTGCTCATCGCGGCCTTTGCTCAGGAGCCATCGCGGGCTTTCGGGTACGAAAAACATACCGCCCAGCAACACAGCCGCCGGAATGAAGCCAGCCCAGAACATCAGCCGCCAGCCCTCGATCTGCTCAGCAAAGGCGAAGCCAACCAGATAAGATGCTAAAATACCGATGGTGATAGCCAACTGGAAAAACGTAACTAACCGCCCCCGAATGTGGCTGGGTGCGATTTCGGCCAGGTAAAGTGGAACAGAAAACGACACGATACCAATTGCCAGCCCCAGTAGCAATCGCCCGGCAATGAGCACATTAGCCGAAGGAGCCACAGCCGCCACAATCGATCCCAGCACAAATATCAGGGCGGCCAGAATGTTGATGCGTTTGCGGCCCAGCGTATCGGCCAGCCGCCCGCTCAGCAGCGATCCGGCCATGCCACCAGCCAGCACAGCACTAACGATCCAGCCTTCGGCGGTGGCACTCAGTTGAAATTCCTGACGGAGCGAAGGCAACGCAACGTTGATAACGCCCGTGTCGAAGCCAAAGAGTAGCCCGCCCGTTGCTGCAATAGCGGCAATGGTGTAGATCAATAATACCTTGTTGTTCATAGATTAGGTTCAGGAAACGGATGAGCAACAAATATAAGAGTTGAATGATAGAATGATTGGATGATTGAATGAGTTGGGTGCATCCATTCAATCATCCAATCATTCTATCATTCAATTGTAAAACTGTCGGCGTCTAAATGGGCGGGAAATCGGTCGCGGAAGGCGCGGAGGGCATCGAGCGAGAGCGTTTGCTGATGCGTTAGTTCGGTGTCGCTATGCTGGAATAGCACGTCGCCCTTAAAATCAATGATAGAAGAATCGCCAGCGTAGAGGTGTCCGTTGCCGTCGGTGCCAACGCGGTTTACGCCAGCTACGTAGCTCAGATTTTCAATGGCCCTCGCCTGCAACAGCGTGTTCCAGGCATTTCGGCGTGGCGCGGGCCAGTTGGCAACGTACAGCAGCAGGTCGTATTCTACCGGGTTGTTGCGGCTCCAGACCGGAAAGCGGAGGTCGTAGCAGATGAGTGGACAGATGCGCCACCCTTTCCATTCCTTTACGAGTCGGCGCGTTCCGGCGGTGTATATCCTGTCTTCGCCCGCCATGCGAAACAGGTGCCGTTTGTCGTAGGTGTCGAACTGACCATCGGGCTGCATCCACACGAGCCGATTATAAAATGCACTGCCTTCGCGCACTACATAACTCCCTGTTATGACGGCTCCTGTTTGTGCAGCCATTTGCTTCAACCACCGAAACGTAGTCAGATTCATTGGCTCGGCCACGGCGCGGGCGTCCATGGTGAAGCCCGTTGTAAACATTTCGGGCAGCACAATCAGGTCCGTGGATTCGGGCAGGCTAAAAACGCGCTCCTCCAGCATGGCCCGATTTGCTACAGGGTCGTGCCAATACAGGTCGGTTTGGAGGAGGGAAACGTTCATTTCGGAAACTTCATCTTATACTCAGCGTCGGTTTTACCTTTGGTGATATCGGTAAGTTTGCGCTTGATAAGTTGTCGTTTCAGCGGGGTCAGATAATCGGTAAAAAGTTTGCCTTCGAGGTGGTCGTACTCGTGCTGAATAATGCGGGCGGCCATGCCGTCATATTCTTCTTCGTGTTCGTTCCAGTCAATATCGAAATACCGAATCACCACGATTTCGGGCCGCACCACTTCACCCCGAATGCCAGGAATGCTTAGGCAACCTTCTTCAAAGCCCCAGTCGTCGCCCGCTTCTTCAACGATTTCGGGATTAATAAACACTTTCTTAAACCCGACTACGCTGGTGTCGATGTCTTCTTCTTTCTCGTCGTCGTTGAGCGACTGTCCGTCAACCACAAAGATGCGCAGGCTCTGCCCAATTTGCGGAGCCGCCAATCCTACGCCCGAAGCCGCATACATGGTTTCGAACATATTCTCACTCAACGTTTTTACGTCGACGCTGCCGGGTTCAATGTCTTTAGCTCGCTTCCGCAAAAGCGGATCACCATAAGCTGTAATAGGGAGGATCATTTTCTGCTTTCCATATACGACTGCAAGATGATGGCGGCACTGACTTTGTCGATGTTGCCTTTCTCACGTCGGTCTTTTTTACTGCTTCCGCCCGCAATCATAGCTTGCAAAGCCATGCTCGATGTAAAGCGTTCGTCATGCCAATAAACCGGAATATCGGGCAAAGCGTTCTGCAAATGCATTACAAACGTGCGAACGCGGGCCGCATTCTCACTGTCGGTGCCATCTAATCGTTTTGGTAAACCAACGATAAAGGCTTCGACCGGCTCCTGAACTACATAGTTTTTCAGGTACTTGAGCAATTCATGTGAAGCTACCGTTTCCAATGCCGTTGCAATCAATTGTAGCGGATCGGTCACGGCAATACCAGTCCGTTTTTGCCCATAATCGATTGCCAATAGTCGCGCCATGCGGCAAAGATACGAATTGTAGAGACGCAAGATTTTGCGTCTCCTTCCCGCCCCGCGTCTCCTTCCCGCCCCGCGTCTCCTTCCCGCCCCGCGTCTCCTTCCCGCCCCGCGTCTCCTTCCCGCCCCGCGCGTTCGTCAATAAAACCATCCGGTGCCTGAGACGCAAAATCTTGCGTCTCTACATGGATTGCCAACGAATTACCTGTTCGGGGGTATCTAAATCGATGTTGCCCTGTGGAAACAGGACATCGGCGCAGTCGGGCAGGTGTTGCTGAATGAGTTTACGCGCGCCTACATCGCCGTTTAACTGCATGAACTCGGCTTTGTAACGAATATTGAACAGAGCCGGAACGCCGAGATGAGCTGATTCACCATAGCGGCTTGCTACAATGCCACGCCCGGTTTTTAGCTGTGTGTCAATTAGTTGTCGCAGCAATTCGGGCGATACAAACGGCTGATCGGTAAGCAACACCAGAAAAGCATCGGTAGTTGGCGGAAGCGCATGCAGACCCGCCCGCAACGACGACGCCAACCCATCGGCCCAGGCATCGTTCTGCACAAACTGTATCGGCAGACTGTCAAGTTCAGCCCGGATTCGGTCGGCATTGGCTCCCAACACGACTAATACCGGCCCGGTCTGTAGCCCCAACGCCACATCGGCCATGCGCCGAACCAGCGTTTGCCCATCCTGAACCAATAGTTGTTTCGGCTGACCGAGACGAGTAGAACCGCCAGCGGCTAATAGTATCGTAGCGATTACCATATTTTTTCTAAACGCAGCGATGCCGAGGACAGGCAGAGACAGCCTCTAACTCTTTGCCTGTCCTCGGCATCGCTGCGTTTAAGTAAGTTTTTCCAGATCGAACGGCAGTCGTCGGATGCGCTTACCTGTGGCGGCAAACACGGCATTGGCGAGGGCAGGGGCGAGGGGCGGCAAACCCGGTTCGCCCGCACCTTTGATAGTGGGTCCACCTTCGGCCAGAATATGCACCTCTATCGTCGGCATCTCATCGATTCGCAACATCCGGTTCGTATCGAAATTGCCCTGTACGGCTTTGCCATTCTCAAACGTGATACCATCTTTAAGGGCCGCCGTCAGAGCCATCGCAATTGCGCCTTCCATCTGCGTCCGCACATTGTCGGGGTTTACGACCGTGCCCATGTCGGCCACGCAGTAAACCTTCTCAATCTTCACCGACCCGTTGGCCCGTTTCGATACCTCGACTACCTGCCCGGCCAGCCCGGCGAAAAATTCATATTGCGCTACACCCCGGCCCCAGCCCTGTGGCAGCGGCTTGTCCCAGTTTGACACCTCGCGGAGTTTGGTCAGCACGCGTTTCGTGTCCGACTCTTTGGTGAGCATTGCCAGCCGGAATGTCATTGGGTCCTGCCCGGCTTTGTGGGCCATTTCATCGAGAAAACATTCGTGCGAAAACGCCAGCGTCGTACTTGTTACGGCCCGCCAGTAGGTGAGCGGGAACGGAAAGTCGGCGAAAACGTAGCGCGTATTCAGGTTCGGAATTTCGTACTTCTGCTCACCCGTGCCTTCCAGCATAGTACCGTCGGGCTTGGTTCGGTCATACTTTTCCTCCATCGTTGCATCGATAGAGGGCGAAATGACTTTGTGTTGAAACGCAACGACTTTACCATCAGTCGATAACGCCCCGCGCATGGCCGAGAAGGTCATTGGTCGGAATGGCCCCAGCCGGGTATCATCTTCACGCGTCCAGATTACTTTTACGGGTTTTCCTACGGCTTTGGCAATAAGCGCAGCCTCGGTCGCGAAATCCTGCGTGAGCCGCCGACCAAAGCCGCCCCCGCTAAACAGAATATTGGCCGTAACATTGTCTTCAGGAATGCCCAGCACTTTTGCCAGTTCGTCTTTTACCAAATCCGGCCCCTGCGACGATACCCAGACTTCAACCTTGTCGGGTGCATTCCAGCGGGCAGTAGCGTTCATCGGCTCCATTGGCGAGTGGCTCACGATGGGCGTTTCGTAGAGCGCTTCGAGTTTTGTGGGCGAATCGGCAAAGGTTTTATCGAAGTCGCCTGCGTTATGACCCACCACGCCGTCGGTAGCGGCCAGTACGCGCAGGCTGTTTTCGTAATCCGTCGAATTGAACGTGTCGATGCCCAGCGTGTTCCATTCGATTTGCAATGCTTTGCGCCCCTGCAAGGCGGCCCAATATGAATCGGCCACGACGGCTACGCCGTCGTATCGGTTTTTGCCCATCACGCGTTCCACCTTCACCACGTCGCGAACGCCTTTTATAGCCTTCGCTTTGCTGGCGTCGAATTTCACCAAACCGCCACCCAGCGCGGGGCATCGCTCAACCGACGCGTAGAGCATACCCGGAACCTTTGCGTCGATACCGAACTGCGCCCGGCCCGAAACTTTCAGCGGCACGTCGGGGCGGGGCATCGACTTATTCAGGATGCGGAAGTTGGCCGGGTTAGTAAGGGGCGGGTCTTTCGGAACCGGTAATTTGGCGGCTGGCTCGGCCAGTTCGCCGTAGGTCATTTTGCGGCCCGTGGGTTTATGCACGATGGTCGCATTTTCGGCGATGCACTCGGTTAGCGGCACACGCCACTGCTGGCTTGCAGCCTGCCGAAGCATCTCCCGCGCCGACGCGCCTACTTTCCGTAATTCCTGGTATTTGCCCCGAACCGAGTAGCTGCCGCCCGCTGTTTGGTTCCCGAAGGCTTTTTCGCCCCCCGTTTGCCGAATCGTCACCTGATCGAGCGTCACGCCCAGTTCTTCGGCCACCAGCGCGGGCAATGACTGATACGACCCCTGCCCAATTTCAGGGATTGGGTTCAGAATCGTGATTTTACCCGACTTTTCGATCACCACATAGGGCGTCACGTCAAACGTAACTGGCCCGGTGGCCAGGTTATGTACTATACCGGCGTTGGCTTTTGAAAAGCCCAGCATAAAAGCGGCACCAGTTAGCCCGGCGGCTTTCAGGAAATCTCGTCGGGCCAACGGCTGGCGACTGTTGGACGGTGTTGGTTTCGCGCTCATCGTTTGCCAAGTTTAGGGTTCGATTTTGGCATTTTGGGTGTCGTGGCGGTCATCTCGGCTGATGCCGTATGAATAGCGGCCCGAATGCGCTGGTAGGTACCACACCGGCAAATGTTGCCCTGCATAGCCGTATCGATGTCGGCATCGGTTGGTTTCGGATTTTGCTTCAGCAACGCCACCGCGCTCATAATCTGCCCCGACTGGCAGTAGCCGCATTGCGGCACCTGATGCTGTATCCAGGCTTTTTGAACCGGGTGGTCGGCGTTTTTAGCGATGCCTTCGATGGTCGTGATCTTCTGCCCGGCTACCGCCGATACAGGAATGCTGCACGAACGCGTTGGCTGGCCGTCGAGGTGAACCGTACAGGCTCCGCATTGGGCGATGCCGCAGCCAAACTTGGTGCCGGTCAGCCCTACCACGTCACGGATGGCCCAGAGCAACGGCATATCAGGGTCAATGTCGAGGGTACGTGGCTGGTTGTTGATGGTTAGTTTTATGGTTGCCATGCTGGTAGCGTGCTATTACTCCGAAAGTTACGTTATTTGTCCGGCCCAAACTTCAGTCAGGCCGAGAAACTTGTTTCTCTGTCAGCTACCACGTTCAGGCATCGGGCGAGATTAAAATGGGCGCAACTTGCAGGCTGTCAAAATAGTGGACATCGAAAGGCTCCGTCCGTGCCCCTTCAGCACTGGCCCGGTGGTGAAATCGTGGCTGGAAGAGTGCGGGTATTGATGAATTTGCTGTTATGAACACCGACCAGATTCCTTATTTCGCAACAATCAACCACTTTCTGACGGCTATCCAGGCCAGTCATCGGACAGCCAACGACGCGCTGTTTTGCCTGCGTGTAGAAGATACGTTTCCGCATACGGTCGATGTAATGCCGCCGTTTAGAAAAGGATTTTATTTTATTTCATTCATTACCGACACCGGCGATACACAGATTGGCTACGACGATAGGCAGGTTAGCAACCTGCAAACGTATCTGGTTTTTCAATCGCCGGGGCATTTGTTTAGCTGGCACCGCGACCGCACTGTTCGGGGCTATCTGATTTACTTTACCAAAGAAGCGTTCCAGTTTTTCCGGCCTGACTTTGACGACGAGTTCCCGTTTTTCAACGTTCTGCACACAAATTTCTTTAATCTCCAGCAAGACCATTTCGCCCGTTTCGCCCCTCTGCTCGATGAGGTGTTTGCGGCTTATCGGCGTTGGCCCTTGCCTACCGATCCGCCTATCGCGGCTTTAAAACTGCTGGCCGTTTTGTATGAGTGTCGGGCATTTGTGGCCGACCTGAACCGCTACGAACAGCGGTTTAGCACACCCGAACAACGAACGCTGAAACGCTTTCGCGAACTGGTCGGCAATTTTTACCTTGACAAACGGACGGTTGAAGACTACGCCGATTTGCTCAATATAACGCCACAGTACTTATCAGGATTGGTTAAAACGGCGACTGGTCAACGTCCGTTGCATATTATTAGCCAGAAATTGGTCGATGAGGCCAAAATCCTTCTTCGGTACACCGCAAACGATATATCGGAAGTGGCCTACCAGCTAAACTTCAGTGACCCGGCCAACTTCGGGCGTTTTTTCAAAAAACATACGCAGAAAACTCCTCTCGAATACCGCCGGGAAACCGCACTGCAAAATTGACCAGCACCTTCCCACTTTTGACCACAGCCGCCCCGCTCGCCACCGCTATGTTTGTTGTGTCGTTTCAAACACATAAATACAGCTATGACAATCGCTATTTTATGTACGGGCATGGTCGGACAAACGTTCGCCAACACACTGGTTGCCAAAGGGCATACCATTTTTATGGGCACCCGCCACGTGGCCGACACGCTCAAAAAGCCGGGCAATCCGGCTATGAACCTGCCACCCTTCGCCGATTGGGTGGCCGCCCATCCAACTGTACAACTCACGTCTTTTGCCGAAGCTGCCGCAGCCGCCGACCTGCTCATTAACGTAACTGCCGGAACCGCGTCGGTTGCTGCGCTGGAGACGATCAGCGAACAGAATCTGGCCGGGAAAATACTTATCGACGTTGCCAACCCGCTCGATTTCTCGAAAGGAATGCCGCCAACCCTCAGTATCGTAAACAACGATTCGCTGGGCGAAACCATCCAACGCCAGTTTCCTGATCTGAAAGTGGTGAAAACGCTGAACACCATGAACTGTTTTGTGATGGTGAACCCGGCGTTGATTTCGGGGCCTCATAACGTGTTCGTAAGCGGCAACGACGCAGCCGCCAAACAAATGGTGAGCATGTTTCTGACCGAACAGTTTGGCTGGACACCCGCCAGTATCATCGACCTTGGCGACATCACAACGGCCCGTGGCACCGAACAACTGCTGCCTATCTGGATTCGGCTGTGGGGCGCGCTGCAAACGCCCATGTTCAATTTTGCCATCACGCGGGCATGAAAACGATACTAATTACGGGCGCAACGGAGGGTGTGGGCAAGGCAACGGCCCACGCTCTGGCCGGGCAGGGACACCGGCTGATTCTGCACGGGCGCAATGCTGGTAAACTGAAGGCTACGCTGGCCGAACTTAAAGCCGCTACCGGCAACCCCAACCTGACGACCCTCGTTGCCGATTTGTCGTCGTTGAATGCCGTGCGACAACTGGCCGACACGATTCGGCGCGACTACAACCAGATAGATGTGCTTATCAACAACGCCGGGGCCATGTTCAGCCAGCGGACTGTTAGTTCCGACGGATTCGAGATGATGATTGCCGTGAACTATTTCGCGACGGTTGTGCTGACGGAGAACCTGCTGCCGTTGTTGAAAGCCACGCCTGGCAGTCGGATTGTCATACTGTCGTCGGTAGGCTATAAACAGGCAAAGCCCAACTTCGACGATTTTTTTGCCGAGCGTAATTACGCCATGCAGCGCGATTATTTCAACAGTAAACTTTACTGCCTGTATTACGCACTTGATTTGGCCGAACGATTGCGAAACAGTGGGGTTACGGTCAATGCTGTGCATCCAGGCGGGGTTAGAACGCAATTAGCCCGCGATTTCAAAGGGCCAATGAAATGGTTGTTTTCGGCGATGATGCCCCTATTTTTCGTCAGCCCTGAACAAGGTGCCGAGACTTCGGTATACGTGGCTACGGCTCCAGAGTTAAACACAGTAACGGGCCGCTATTTCACCAAACGAAGCGAAGAAACGCTGAAACCAATAGGTACGAACGCGGCTTATCGCCAGAAGCTTTGGGCCTTAACAGAGCAATACATCGGCCAGTTTCTGGTCGGAGCGCAGGAGATATAGCATGTGTGCCCTAACACAAAGCCCCGCCTGACTGTTGTTCCTGTACGTATTACACGCAACGTTTATGGAAACACAGCGAGAGCTTGGATTAGGAGTTATTGGTATGGGCGGCTTTGGGCTGTTTGCCGTGCAGCAGTTTTTGCAACATCCACATACAAAATTGGTCGCCATTGCTGGTTCGAGCCGCGAGGAAGCTCACCGCACCGCCCGCCGGTTTGGGGCCGAGATGCTGGGCAGCCTTGACGAATTGGTGAACCACTCCGATGTCGATCTGGTGTACATTGCCACACCCCCATTTATGCATTACGAGCAGGCTATGCTGGCACTCAACGCCGGGAAGCATGTCATCTGCGAAAAGCCGCTGGCAATGAACCCCGAACAGGGTCGCGAGATGGTTGAAACGGCCCGACAGAAGGGACTGCTGATGGTTACGAACCTCATGCAGCGATACAACCCGATGGTTGCCCGTATCAAACACCTCATCGACAAAAACCTGCTCGGCGAGTTTCTACACGGTTATTTTGAAAATTATGCGGGCGATGAAGGTCTTAGTCCGGAGCATTGGTTCTGGGACCGTAGCAAATCGGGTGGCATTTTTATTGAACACGGCGTTCACTTTTTTGATCTCTTCGCGGGTTGGCTGGGCAATGGCCGCGTGGTAGCCGCGCAGGTTATCAAACGTCCTGACACCAACGACATCGAAGATCAGGTACAGGCTACGGTTGAGTACGGCGACGACGAAACCGGTAGAAAACTCGTTAATTTCTACCACGGTTTTACCCAAACCGGGCGTATGGACCGGCAGGAAATGCGGCTCGTGTTTGAGCGGGGCGATGTAACGCTCTACGAATGGGTACCCACACGGATGGTGCTGCGCTGCGTGGCCGACGAAGAAACTACCCGCGCTCTGACAACGCTATTTCCCGGTGTTCAACTGAACGTTACGGCCAATATTCCCGGCAAAGACAATCCGTTGCGGGGGCGGCATAAGGCATTCAACGCCTATCAGCAGATCGAACTGCGGTTTGGTTTCGAGCAGGAGAAACAGCATTTGTATAGCGAACTGCTCCGGCTTATGTTCCGCGATCAGGTCAGCAGCATCGGTTATCCTGATACGCACCGGATTATCACTGAAGAAAACGGCTTATCTTCGCTCGAAACAGCCGCCGACGCCGACCGGCTGGCGCGTTTACGCTGATTATGACTACTGCGCTGCTCATTATTGATACACAATTTGACTTTTGCCATCCCGACGGTGCGCTGTTTGTGCCCGGCGCCGACCACGACGTAGCGCGTATGGCCGCGCTGATTCGGCAGAATACAGCGCGTATCGATCATATTGTTGTTACGCTCGATACGCACCACCTCATCGACATTGCCCATCCACTATTCTGGCACGACGCAGCGGGGCAGCATCCTGCCCCGTTTACGCGCATTTCAGCCGCCGACGTAGATGCCGGGCAGTGGGTGCCGCTGTTTGCAGCCGACCGCGCCCGGCAGTATGTCCGTGAATTGGAAGCCGACGGGCAGTTCGACCATTTTATATGGCCCGAACACTGCCTTGTTGGGTCGCGTGGGGCGGCTTTGCACGACACCCTGCTCAATGCGCTCAACGACTGGACTCGCCAGCGCAGCCGCGATTACGTGGCCGTCCAGAAAGGCTTGCATCCGTTGTCTGAACATTTCGGCATTTTCCGGGCGCAGGTGCCAGACCCAACCATTCCTGAAACACATCTGAACACCGCCCTGATTGCCGATTTGGAACGATTCGACCGGGTATTGCTGATGGGCGAAGCCAAATCGCACTGCGTTGCCAACAGTCTGAAACAAATACTCGATTTCGCACCGGGTTTAGTGTCGAAAGTGATTGCCATTACCGATTGTATGTCCGACGTGGCGGGGCTGGGCCACCTCGCCGATTCTATTTATGCCGAAGCCCGCGAACGGGGCGTTCGATTCATGATGTCGGCAGAGGTGTAACCACAGAATGGGTTAGTGGATTGGGTCTCGCTACCTGTTTGCAAAAAACCGTACCTTTCCGGCGTTATGGAGAAAACCCTGCCGCTTTTCCCGCTCAACCTGATTGTGTATCCGGGCGAAGACCTGAATCTGCACATCTTTGAGCCGCGTTATCGTCAGCTTGTCAACGAATGTCTGGAAGATGAGAAGACGTTCGGTATTCCGGCGTTTATTAACAATAAGTTGCCCGGCTACGGTACTGAAATGCACGTAGTAGCCCTTCACAAACGCTACGACGATGGGCGCATGGACATCAAGACCAAAGGGTTAACCGTATTTCGGCTCATTAATTTTGAAAACCCGGTGTCGGGCAAACTCTATGCGGGTGGCGAAGTAGAACTGGTTGAGCCGGGCGATAGCTTCAGTGCCCACGTATCGGCATTGGTTGAGCGCGTAGAGCGGCTTTACGATCTGCTACAGATAGAAACGGATTACGATCCGAAACTTGAAAATTTCTCGTACCGAATTGCCCACAAAGTTGGGTTGTCGGTCGAGCAGGAGTACGAACTGCTTACGCTTGAAACCGAAGCCGAACGGCAGCTTTTTCTGATTCAGCACCTCAACAATGTGTTGCCCGTTGTGGCCGATATGGAACGTACCAAGCAGCGCATCCGAATGAACGGACACTTTAAAAATCTTGATCCGCTCAACTTTTAGTTTGCATTGGCGTGTGGCTGGCTGGCGCGGGAGGAGACGCAAGGGGGCTGACGCGAAAGGAGACGCAAAGGGGCTAACGCGAAAGGAGACGCAAAGGGTTGCGTCTCTACAATTGACCATCCGACGTAGAGACGCAACCCTTTGCGTCTCCTTTCGCGCCAGCCCCCTCGCGTCAGCCAGCCACATGCGTCAGCCTCCTTAACGTCTCCTTTCGCGCCAGCCATACGCCAGAATATTATTTCTTCACTTCTGTTGTTCCAATTCGTCGGGTACGTTTTGGGAGCTGGTCGGCCAATTCCTGCAGATTTTTGATGGGCGGACGTGGTTTTTCGGCCTCGCCAAGCAGAAAACCATACGGTCTAAGGTCTTCTACGGCGTCGAAGATGACTTTAAGAATGGCTGTCATAGGCAGAGCCAGAATAAGCCCCGGTAGTCCCCAAAGCTGTCCCCACAGTAATAAAACGATAATAGACGCCAACGGATTGATGCTCACTTTTGACCCGACGATGTAGGGCGTAATAAAGTTGCCTTCCAGCAATTGTACAAACAGAAAAACGCCGACAACCCCACCGGCTACCAACGGATTGTCGTGCGTAACGAGCGTATACAGAGCAGGTAAAATGGAGCCGATAGCAATGCCAATGTAGGGAATCAGAATCAGAATAGCTCCCAGAAATCCGAAAAACACGGCAAACTCAACACCCAGAATCAACAGACCAACCGTATTCAGTACACCTACTATGCCAATCACCAGCACCAGCCCAACGATGTAATCTTTGATTACGGCATATATCCGGCTAAAAACCGCGTCGATGCTCGACCGGCGGGTGTTGCGGAAAACCTTGTAGATGAACGACCGAAAAAAATCGCGGTAGAGGAGGAAGAAAAAAATGTATAATGGCAACAGCGCAATAGTCGACAATGTGTTGGTAGTTGCCAGTAAAGTTGACGTCAGAATCGTGCCACTATCCTGCAACAGCCGGTTGAGGTAGCTACGAGCTTCTGAAACAAGCCGTTGTCGGCTGATATTCAGGTTCTCATCGGCGAGTTTCTGAATTTTATCGAAAATCTCATTGCTTCGCTGAATCAGCTTGGGAGCCTCGCTGGTGAAGTTGCCAATTTGCAGGGAGATCAGGTAGAAGAACCCGACCAGAAAGCCAACGGCAACAAGAATGCAGATTAGAATGGCAACTATGCGCGGAAATCCCCAACGTTCCAGCCGGTGATCGAGCGGATATAAAATTACCGACAGCAGGATAGCAAACACCAACGACACGATGGTGTCCTGTAGGGTAAAAAGAATATAAACGGTTATTACCAGCGCAATCAGTACGCAGGCAAATTTGACGTAAGCGGGTAACTCTATTTCGCGAGAAGTTCTGTTCATCCTGGTGCGTAAACGGCAAATGAGTGTATTTCGTTACAAATATGCTTGATTCCCTTTCGTAGCGGCAAGCACATGGCACAGTTGGCCCAATTATACGCAAGCCTGTTAAATTTTTGTTAAGGTTGCCTTTCATTCGCGTAACGTTGTGGATAAGCCACGTAACTTTCGGCGGTCTCTTACTGAAAACAGGCCATACTCACCAACCTCACCAATTATGAGTGCTGCTAAAGCTGCTCAGCCCCTGCATCGCATTTTGGTCGTTGACGACGACGCTGACATCGTTGAAATGCTCGAGTACAACCTGACGAAAGAAGGGTATGACGTGCGCACCGCTACCGATGGCCGTAAAGCAGTCGACGTGGCCCGAACGTATTTGCCCGAACTGGTTGTACTCGACATTATGATGCCGCACCTGGATGGTATCGAAGCCGGTCGGCAACTGCGCGAGATTCCTGAACTGCGCCAGACCTATATTCTCTACCTCACAGCCCGCTCCGAAGAATATTCGGAAGTGGCAGCGTTCGACGTTGGGGCCGACGACTATATCACCAAGCCCATAAAGCCCCGTGCGCTCATGAGTCGCATTAACGCGCTGTTCAGGCGCGAAGCCCAGAAAGCAGACCCCGGCGAGCAAATAACCATTGCCGATCTGAGCATTAACCGCAAAAATTATTCGGTTAGCCAGGGCGATAAATCGGTGATTCTGCCGAAGAAAGAGTTTGAACTGCTGTTTTTTCTGGCCCAGCATCCCAACAAAGTATTCAGCCGTGAAGAACTGCTCCAGAAAATATGGGGGGCCGACATCTACGTACTCGAACGCACGGTTGACGTTCACATCCGCAAACTCCGCGAAAAAATTGGCGATACCCACATCCGTACCCTAAAAGGCGTTGGGTATATGTTCACCGACCAGTCAGAGTAAAAGTTATAAGGTTGCAAAGTTATATAGTTGTAGAGTTGGCTGCCGTGCCTTGATTTAGCGAAGCAACTTTACAACCATGTAACTTTACGACCTTACAACTATAAAACTAATGTCTCTAAGTCCACGCTTCATTGCCCTGCTGCTGGCTTGCCTGATTTCGGCGTTGACGCTGGCGTTTCTGACGTTTGTGGAGGGTGTTACAAACAATATGCTGTTTGTGGTGGGCGTGTCGTCGTTTGTTATTTCGTTTTTTCTGGTTCTGTACGCTATTGAATTGCTGGTATTCCGGGAAGTCAACAAAATGTATAAAACCATCCGGCAGTTAAAAATCCGCGACTTTACCATCTCCCGCAAATCGGTTATCAAAAACAATAATCCGTTTAAGAAACTGAACGACGAAATTTTCGTGTATGTCGCTAAAAAACAGAAGGAAATCGACGAACTGAAACGACTGGAGCAGTTCCGGCGCGAGTTTCTGGCCGACGTATCGCACGAATTGAAGACACCCATTTTTGCCGCTCAGGGATTTATTCACACGCTTATCGACGGAGCTATTGACGACGAACAGGTGCGCGATAAATTTCTGTCGAAAGCCGCCAAAAGTCTCGATGGGTTAGACGCGCTCGTGAAAGACCTGGTGGCCCTGTCGCAGTTGGAAACCGGCGAAGTAAAGATGAACTTCGAGCGGGTCGATCTGGCACACATAACGCGGGAAATTTTTGAGCAATTAGAGAAGATAGCGCACGCCAAACGCACCTCGCTGCGGCTTAAAACCACATATCCTGGTCCGGTGTGGGTGAAAGCCGATCCGCAGCGCATTATGCAGGTGATGACCAACCTGATCGAAAACGCCCTGAAATACGGTAATGAGAATGGCCGGGTGGTGGTTAGTCTGGAAGAAGACAAAAAACACATTCTCGTATCGGTGCGCGACGATGGCCCCGGTATTCCGCCTGAACACCTGAGCCGTATTTTTGAACGCTTCTACCGGGTCGAGAAAAGTCGGTCAAAAGATCGGGGCGGCACGGGGCTGGGCCTTGCCATTGTGAAGCACATTCTCAACGCCCACAAAGCCAAAGTTACGGTCATGAGCAAAATCGACAAAGGCACTACCTTCCGGTTTAAACTGGAACGCATGGAATAAGCCCAGAACGGTAGGCGTACTGCATCAGATGATTCGCCGGAGAGCAAAATTGGCAACAACGAGCTGCCCGTTGCGCCGAACCAGCATCGTAACAACTTTGCCTTCACCTTTTTGCAACATCTTGTAAATGTCGCTGATGGTCATGTCGCCGGTGGAAGTATTGTTTACAAACAACAACTCATCACCTTCGCGCAGACCGGCCAAGGCAGCGGGCGAACCGTCAATGACCTTATCGACATAAAAATTCTTGTAGCGGTCGCCTTTGGCACGGAGTTCCATACCGCTCATGTCGTGCTCAAAGCCCTCGCGCATAAGTCGCTTGATTGGCTTCAGCACCACGTATTTTTCGGGATAATTGAACGTCACGTAAAACCGGCGCAACAGTTCGCAGCCGACGTTGCCGTGGCGTTCGGGCATATCAACTAATTTCATACCAAACGACGTACTATCGGGGAACGAAGCCAGAATGTTATCTAACTCGTAGCGGCCAAAGCGAATTTTCTGGATGCGGCCCATACTGCCGTTGATGATGCCATTGAGGCCCCTGCCCAACTGCGCCCGAATCACCTTGTCGGGCAGCGGCATACTGGCCGAACTCCGCGACCGGTCGAGCAGCAGGGCGTGGCCTGCACCCGTGTCGAGTACGACCCGCAGCGGCATCTCTTTGTTGCCACTTACCACCGACAGGGCGTCGGTGTAGACTTTTGTGTCCTGAATTGTGATAGGATACTGATCGCCGTGCCGTTTGCGGTATTTATAGTTTTTGGGCTGCGTGAGCATAATCTCGCGCCGTTGAAAATCGATGCTTACCACGAAATTGGCAAAAATCTCGTAACCGAAAATGCCATGTACGGGCGTACCAACATATTCCGACAGCTTCAGAATATCTTCGTCCAGAATAACGATGTTGTGGTGCATAGCCCGCAAGCCCCCCGTACTGAGCCGGTTATCGATAGCCACCGAGGCCGTCAGATTGCCGCCTTCGCCTGCGCCCGTGAGTTTAATTTTACGGGTCAGCTTAAGCGGTTGTTTCTTGAACGCGTTCGGATCGGTGATAATCGTATGACTAACGCCCGTATCCAGAATGAAGTACAGTGTGTCGGAATCGTTTACCCGGACGGGCAGAATAATCAGGTTTGAATGGAGTTGAAACGGAATGCGCGTCCAGTTTCGATTGCCGGCAATGTAGAAGCCGTAGCGGTCCCGGTCGGGTGTGTTGTCGGGGGCGTCACTCCCCCAGGCAACCACACAACCTCCCAGCAGTCCGATCAGCAAAGCCAGCGTTTTCATGTAGTTATTTTTACGACATTGAAACTACGTATTTTTTATCAGAATAACACAAAAACTAAGCTATCGGTTTACAGAATGTATAGACGGTTAATTTGTTGACACACAGCGACTACAAAATTCCTGACCTACTTAGCAAGTGCGTTCAGCCGAAAAGCTCTAATTTCGCCGTATAAAAATAATGAAAAGTGAAAAATGAGGAGTATTAAGTTGCGGTAATGCGCTCATTACCGGCGCGTTGTCCCGACTTTATCCTCATTTTCCACTTTTCATTTTTCACTTTTCATTATCAAAAAGTATGCGTAAAAAAATTGTTGCCGGCAACTGGAAAATGAATAAGACCGCCGAAGAGGCAAAAGCTCTTCTGTCGGAGGTCGTGAATATGGTGAAAGACGAAGTAACCAGCGATGTTACCGTTGTACTTTGCCCACCGGCTTTATACCTGACAACATTCCGGCAATATGTGCCTGCGGGCGGTCGTATTTCGCTGGGTGCTCAGAATTGCCACGAAAAAGCGTCGGGAGCTTATACAGGCGAAATTTCGGCCCCTATGCTGCAATCCATTGGCGTCGAGTACGTGATTCTGGGCCATAGCGAACGGCGGCAATATTTTGGCGAAACCAACACGCAATTAGCCGAGAAGGTAAACATCGCCCTCGAAAACAACCTGACACCTATTTTCTGCTGTGGCGAATCGCGCGACCTGCGCGAAAACGGCGATTATATTGGCTTCGTGAAAGGCCAACTGACCGAAAGCGTGTTTCATCTCTCTGCGGAGCAGTTTGCCAACGTCGTGATTGCCTACGAACCCATTTGGGCTATCGGTACGGGGCTGACGGCCTCATCGGCACAAGCACAGGATATGCACGCTGAACTTCGGCAACACATCGCCAGCCAATATGGCGACGACGTGGCCCAAAATACAAGCATCCTGTATGGTGGCAGTGCCAACGAAAAAAACGCAGCCGAATTATTCGCCCAACCCGACGTCGACGGTGGGCTGATTGGTGGCGCGTCGCTAAAATCACGCGAGTTCACGACCGTGGTGAAAGCTATAAGTTGAATGGTTGAATGAATGGTTGAATGATTGAATGGAATAATCAGGTGAATGCTCCATTCAACCATTCAACCATTCATTCACTCAACCACTCATAACTACCAATGATGACTGCTCAGGAATATATTCAATTGCTCAGGCTACAGCCGCATCCGGAAGGGGGGTATTTTGCCGAAACGTACCGCTCGGCGGAGGTTATTCCGCATGCGGCCCTGCCTGAGCGGTTTAGCGGAGAGCGGGTGTTTGGCACGGCCATTTATTTCCTGCTGGAAAGCAAAGACGTATCGGCTCTGCACCGGATTCAGGCCGATGAAATCTGGCATTTTTATGCCGGTGGCCCGCTCAATGTGTTCGTCATAAACCCTGACGCTTCGCTTAGAACCATTCGGTTAGGTAATAATCTGGAAAAGGGCGAAGTATTTCAGGCCGTTGTGCCAGCGGGTTGCTGGTTTGGGTCAAAGCCCGCCGATGGCACCGAATTTTCGCTGGTTGGCTGTACCGTTGCTCCCGGCTTCGATTTTGCCGACCTTGAGATGGCCGACCGGGAAACACTGTTAGCCGAGTTTCCGCAGCATCGGGCGGTGATTGACATTTTAACTACCTGAAACTCACGTTTCCAAACTTCGATACCACTTTTACTTTGGTGCCTGTACCACGGCCAACTTTGCCGATATATTGTTTTGTCAGGCGTGGGCCGCGCTGTCCGTCGTTATCGTTTGGCTGACTTGTGAAGTGCATGGTGGAACCCTGGCTGTAGTTGAAATTGCCGTAGCTGACCGTTACGTCGAAGTCGCAGTCATTATTATCGACGGGTAGTGCAACCGACGAATAACTGGCCTGAATGGCTACGTTTTCGGCAGTTTTCGAGAGTTGCTCGATGCGAAAGCCGCCCGAAAAACTCAGCTTTATATTACCCGACTCGCGCAACGTGCCAATCTCGGCACCTGAATAGTCAATGTCGGCATTGAGTTTACCTACTTCGCCAATCCGCATTTTGCCAAACTTATTAACGAGTGTTAACACGTTGACCCGATTCAGGTCCAGATTGCCGTAGGAT
Source organism: Spirosoma montaniterrae (assembly GCF_001988955.1). Taxonomy (NCBI): domain Bacteria; kingdom Pseudomonadati; phylum Bacteroidota; class Cytophagia; order Cytophagales; family Cytophagaceae; genus Spirosoma; species Spirosoma montaniterrae. Next base: position 4,897,379 of record NZ_CP014263.1, read on the forward strand.
ACGTCTACTTTAGCGGCTTCACAAGCGCGGATAACGGCTTTACCGTAGGCGACATCGATGTCGGTTTGCCGGTTGGTCAGTTCAGTGGCGTTAAAGTTGCCGTAGCGATTATAAACGGATAAAGGGGCGTGGAAAGCTGGAATTTCGGTGTTCCCAAACTTATTCCGAACGGTTAGTGCATTTTGCCGGGGCATCATCACATCGTAGTTAATTTTAACGAAGTTGCGTTCGCCCCCGTTGCTCCAGCGGCCAAAACTCCAGTTTGAGACACTACCTTGATTGAAGTTTGTGCGCACCACAATCTGATTACCAGCGCGTTTCTCGTCGATACTAATCGCATCTAAAAACCGTTGCACACGCTCATCAGAATCGGAGTTTGCCAGAACCGTAATCTGAATCCGGATTTCACTTTTGTCCCAAAGACCAATCGACACCTGACCAAACTGATTATCAATCGTTAACGCGTCGTTTGGATTCACGTCGAACACTTTAACAATTGTCTTCTTCTTCTCAATCGCACCGGTCTCACACGGTTCTTCGGCCCACGCGAAGGCGGGCAAAAGACACAGCAACAGGCTAAACAGGATTTTCATGTGTTTGTTGTTTAATGCGCTCAATTACGCGCAACTGTTCATTAAGCAGGTCAATCTGTAATTGAAGGTTCTGAATCATGGCCTCAATCAGCGTTTCCTGATTCGGGTTTTGCGGCAACGCAGCCCGGAGCAATTGGTACGAACGTTCGAGCCGGTCTAAATCAGTCGCAAATTCCTGATACAAAACCGGGTTATCCTCGGTCATTTGTTTCAGCTCAGCCCGTTTATTATCAATCAGCCGGGTATACTGCACCACCTCACGGGCATACATGGGGCTGGCGGCTACCACGTCGGGTTGCTGCGTTACGCCGTATTGGTGGTTCATGTACCAGAAGCCACCCGCCAGTAGTAACAACGCTACCGAAGCCGCTACGCGCCAGTCCATATTCGGCCAGCCAATTTGCAGACCGCCGAACCGCGAGTTATTTATTTGCTCTGCATTGCTATGCACCTGCCGAAATGGCGACTGCCCATTCAGCCGGGTTGTACCCGGTGGCGTATCTAACCCGCGTTCTATCTTTTGCCACAGGTCGTTGGGCGGCTCATGGTCGTCAAAAGCTTCGCGATTGTCTCGGACGAAGCGTTCCAGATTATCTTTTTTCATCATCATTGATTGAGTTGTTGAGTGACTGACTAATTGAATGGAACACAACTACCTCCTTTAATCAGTCGATCACTCAATCATTCAACAATTCTATTAGTCGCTTCTTCCCGCGCAGATACTGCGTTCGGGAGGTTGTTTCACTGATTTTCAATACGTTGCCAATCTCTTCGTGGTCATATCCTTCAAACAGATACAGCGACAGCACTACGCGGTAGCCTTCGGGCAGTTGGCACATGGCCCGTCGAACCCGCTCTACTTCCAACTGAACGCCCTCTTCGTCATACGGCTCGGTATCGGCATAATCGGGGCCGTCGTCTTCGCCGATGCCGTTGGTCTCGAGATCAACGAATTCGAGCCGTCGGCTACGCAGGTGGTTGATAGCCCGGTTTACCACAATCTGTTTCAGCCATGCGCCAAACGTACTTTGGCCGCGAAACGAGCCGATGTGCGTGAAGGCATCAATAAACGCTTCCTGCAACACATCTTCGGCCTCGGCCTCGTGGTTTACAATCCGCAGACAGACGTTGTACATGGCTTTCACGTACTGTTGGTAGAGGTCATACTGCGCCCGTCGCTCACCCTGTTGGCAGCGTTTGACCAGTTCAGCATGACGGTCCGGGTACGGTTTAGAATCGAGCCGGTTCAGCACAAAAGGGGTTCAGGTAGTAATCAACAGAAAGACAAAGCCCGGCGGCTAACGTTGCATGGGCAGGCAACTATTTTTTGACCTGAGGCTAATAGAGTGTGGCGTTTAGAATAAGTCGGAGCGGGGTGATCAATCTACTTTCAAATAATCGCGAATACATCTTATAAACGCGCCTGAATTAACAATTGCCTCGGCAGACTCTGATTCTGACAATTCATAACTTACTTCATAGTCACTCAATTGCCGTTGTTGATAGATATTCGCCAGCATACGTCCATATTGAGGTTCGATAAAGCCCGTTTTGACAAAATGTTTGCCAAATTGAGCAATTAATCCTTTATGGCTACTAACAGTTTGATCAGTTGATAGTAGACAGGCTTCTGTTGCATAATACATGGCGTAATAAGCTCGTGATACTGCCGATTCATAACTTTTACGCTCGAAGTGTAAATAATGGGCATCTTCTAACGTTTTGTCAGCACGCTCGAGCAAAGTTGTTATCAACGTGCTATTCATAATCGTCTGCCTTCACGCTTTACCTGTTTATATAAAGGGCTTGCTAATTGCTCAAAACGTTGTTGAGTCGTAGGAACGACGGATACAAGGGTATCGTAGCGAAGGTCTAACCTGTAGGCAATATCACCCATCAAATTTATTTCACTAAAAGGTGAAATGGTTTCGTCATTCAATATGACTAACAAATCAATATCAGAGTCTTGCGTGGCCTCATTACGTGCGAATGAGCCAAATAAATAAATATCGGACAGGCGATCCTGATATAACTCTTGAACCGCATGTTTAAACTCACTTAGTAAAGGCTGTATGGCTGTATAATTCATAGTGCGTTAAATATACGACTCGATACGTCAATTAACCTTGACGCAGATGCAAAAGACATCTTTTTTCATCCCGCCCCGACCAAATTTTTCCGTAGTTTTGGTTGTTATAGATGGATAGAAGCAACACGAATGGTTGATTATATTTCTGGATTGAATGACCCACAGCGGGAGGCCGTTATGCACGGCGACGGGCCGCTGATGATTATAGCCGGTGCAGGTTCGGGCAAAACCCGCGTACTGACGTATCGCATTGCCTACCTCATCGAAAACGGTGTCGACCCGTTCCGAATTCTGTCTCTGACGTTTACCAACAAAGCCGCTGGTGAGATGCGACACCGCATCGAAAAGGTTGTTGGTACAGAAGCCCGCAATATCTGGATGGGTACGTTTCACTCCGTATTCGCCAAAATTCTGCGTATCGAAGCGCGGGCGTTGGGCTACACCTCGAATTTCTCGATTTATGATACCGACGACTCGAAATCGCTGTTGCGGAGTATCATTAAAGAAATGGGCCTGGATGATAAGGTTTACCGCGTGAACAACGTGTTCGGGCGGATTTCGGGCGCGAAAAACCGGCTCATTGGCCCCGACGATTATCTGAACAACAGTGTAATTCAGGCCGACGACGAATCGGCCCGGATGCCGCGCATCGGTCAGATTTACAAACAGTATGCGTTGCGATGCTTTGCAGCCAATGCAATGGATTTCGATGATTTGCTGTTCAATACGAACGTGCTGTTTCGCGACCATCTTGATATTCTGCACAAGTACCAGCACAAGTTTCAGCACGTGATGGTCGATGAGTTTCAGGATACCAACGTATCGCAGTACCTCATCACGCGCAAACTGGCGGCTGTGCATCAGAATATCTGTGTTGTGGGCGACGATGCTCAGAGCATTTACGCCTTTCGGGGGGCCAACATCGAAAACATCCTCAACTTCCAGCGCGACTACGGCAAAGACGCCGTGAAAATCGTTAAGCTCGAACAAAACTACCGCTCGACCAAAACCATTGTCAACGCAGCCAACTCGATTATTGCCCGTAATAAAAATCAGTTGGAGAAGCACGTTTTCACCGACAATGAAGACGGTCCGCTGATCGACGTTATCAAAGCCTCATCAGACAACGAAGAAGGGCGTTTGGTGGCTTCGGCCATTTTCGAGACAAAGATGAACGAAGGGCTGACCAACAACGATTTCGCCATTCTGTACCGTACCAATGCGCAGTCGCGGGCATTTGAAGAAGCCTTGCGAAAGATGAGCATCAAGTACCGTATTATTGGCGGCCTGTCGTTCTATCAGCGCAAGGAAATCAAAGACCTGATTGCCTACCTGCGCTTCACCGTTAACCAGCAGGACGAAGAAGCGTTCAAGCGCATTATCAACCTGCCCAAGCGCGGTATTGGCGATACTACCGTGGCTAAAATCAGTGTCATCGCGGCTGAGAAAGAAGATTCGGTTTGGGAAATCGTTGCCGAAATAAACAAGCACGTAGCGGGCCGGTCAGCCATTGCCATCGAAGGCTTTGCCGACCTGATCAAGAGCTTCAAACTGCTGCTTGACCAGAAAGATGCTTTTGAGGTAGCCTCACACATTGCCAAAGCATCGGGGCTGCTGAAAGAACTTTACGACGATAAGACCGTAGAAGGGCTGGCCCGGTACGAAAACGTACAGGAATTGCTGAACGCCATTAAAGAGTTTGTCGATAACCCCGACAACGACGACAAGAGTTTGGGCGCATTTCTGCAATCTGTATCGCTGCTGACTACCGCCGACGAAAAAGAAGATGATGGCGACAACGACAAAGTGACGCTAATGACCATTCACGCAGCTAAGGGGCTGGAATTCAAAAACGTACATATTGTTGGGTTGGAAGAAGACCTGTTTCCAAGCCAGATGATGCTCGAAAGTCGCAATGATCTGGAAGAGGAACGGCGGCTGTTTTACGTGGCTATCACCCGCGCCGAACGCCGACTCAGTATGTCGTATGCCGAAACGCGCTATCACTACGGTCGGCTTAAAATGTGCGAACCAAGCCGGTTTCTGATGGAAATGGACCAGCGTTTTCTGAAGATGTCGAAATTGCGGTCGGCACCGGGCCGAATGGATTTTGACCGACCCGAGCGCGACCGGAGCGAGACCACTTCGACCGGCTCAATGGCTTTTGTGCGGAGTTTGGCCCAGCGTACAGCCGCCCGGCAGGCCCCACAACCCACTACGTCGCACACGCCCTCACCCGATTTCACCCCCACCAGCACGGCAGAGCTTACCGCCGGGCAACGCGTAGAACACGCCAAGTTCGGCTTCGGCACGGTTAAGAGCGTAGACGTGAATGGCACCGAGCGCAAGGCCACGATTCAGTTCGAGAAAGCGGGCGAGAAAGTGCTCTTGCTGAGTTTCGCCAAACTGCGCGTGGTCTGAATTGGGGCTTAGGCAGCATTTATGAGGTTTTCACCGTACCGGATTTTCGTCAATACCTAATCGGGGTAGGGCGGGGTTGAGGATGCGCGACACAACTTTGACCCGAAAAACGCGGGTTCCGGCTACGTCGAAATCGCAGCTATAAAACTCCCGTTGTTTTATACCCCGATACACCGCCGTATAATTCACCCTGGGCGGCCAGTTATTGAAGGCCAGTTCGGCAGTGATAGCATCTACCGCTTTCCGTAAATTAGAAAAATAAATAGTTGTCGGCTCGCGTTGGCGCAGCGCGTTCAGCGAGCCGACATGTTGTAGGCTTACTTCATAAATGACGCGTCCCGTGGGGCGTAGTACAGCTTTTTCGGCCATCGTGCTATGCGTTTTTTGCATAAATCCTGCATAATCATATTTTTTTGAAAAATAATTTTACTATTTTTCATATGCAAAACAAATCGGCAGGCTTGCCCGTTTTACAATTAACTATCGCACAAAGAAAAAACCAGTCGCAACACGACTGGTTTTTTTGTGCCTGTAGGGATACTTATTTTTTATACATCACCGTGTCAACGGCCTGCAAGGTACGCTTCACATTTGGTAAAATAGCTTCGATGAGCGTGGGGGCATAAGGCAGCGGCAAATCCATGCTATTGACCCGCACTACCGGCGCGTCTAAATAATCGAAGGCGTTGCGCTGAATGTTGTAGGTCAACTCCGACGAGATAGCCGCCAGCGGCCAGGCTTCTTCTACGATAACGCAGCGGTTGGTTTTTTTCACCGAGCTAAGAATAGTAGCATAGTCGATGGGGCGCACCGTACGCAGATCGATTACTTCGGCGTGAACACCATTTTTCGCCAGTTCGTCGGCAGCAGCGAGGGCCACTTTCATGATTTTGCCGAATGACACAATCGTAACGTCGTTGCCTTCGCGCACAATATTGGCCTGACCAATCGGTATCAGGTACTCTTCTTCCGGCACCTGCCCTTTGTCGCCGTACATCAACTCCGATTCCATAAAAATAACCGGGTCGTTATCGCGGATGCTACTTTTCAGCAACCCTTTGGCGTCGTAAGGATTCGACGGCACTACCACTTTCAGGCCGGGCGTGTTGGCAAACCAGTTTTCAAAATTCTGCGAGTGCTGACTCGATAGCATACCCGCGTTGCCGGTTGGGCCGCGAAACACGATAGGGCACGAATACTGCCCGCCCGACATGCTCATGATTTTGGCTGCCGAGTTGATAATCTGGTCTATAGCTACAAGCGAGAAGTTAAACGTCATAAACTCGATAATAGGCCGCAGACCGTTTATTGCCGAGCCGACGCCGATCCCTGCAAAGCCAAGCTCGGCAATGGGCGTATCGACCACGCGTTCCGGCCCGAATTCATCGAGCATACCCTGACTCACTTTATAGGCACCATTGTATTCGGCAACTTCTTCGCCCATCAGGTAAACGAGCGGGTCACGGCGCATTTCTTCTGACATGGCCTCGCGCAGGGCTTCGCGGAACTGTATTTCTCTCATGCTGAGTGCGTTAGTTTCGGTTGACAGCACCTGTTTGTCCACATCGGGGCCGAAACAGGCGGGTGGTATAAAAACCAGCCAAAATTAGGCAAAACACCCTGATTCATCAAATGTGGGTGTAGGGAGAAATTAGTTTGGCTTTGCCTGTTTGAACCGTTTATAGGCGTTGATAATCGTTCTGCGCTTAAACGTAATAAATAGATACGTTTGCCGGTTTTTATCTATGATTAATACCCTGTTTGGAACCAAGAAAAGATAACTTCTACGTCTGACTGCCACTACGTCCTCAAAACTTAGGGTTAACGTTTTGACTAAGTGGTTGTTACAGGGAAAAATAGTACTGAATTTCCTCTCCAATTTTCTATCCTTAATAAAGCAAGGTTGCGGAGAATACGTTATCCCGGCTTCTGTAACTTGAAGACTTCCGTTAATTAACGTTTCAGCTAAAAGCGGCAAAGGGGTTGTTTTAAGTACAAGACCAACCCGTATCGAATCGCCAATAGTTACACACTCTTTGGCCGAAGATTTTTTTGCCTGAATAGATAGTATTACGATTAGTGGCAAATACAAGAACTTGTTCATACTACTTTAGATGAGAGATAATCTCGCCAATCGGCATAACTTACAAGTATGTAATGAATAATAATGGCTTTTATTGTAGAAATAAATACTAATTTTAGAGAAATAAACATATAATAAATCTACATATGAATACTTATTGTATTTGTATGTGAATCGCTCTGTTGTATAATCTGGCGTAGTAACAGACTATGTTCAATAACCGTTAAGTTAGACAGTTTCTTGATGTAGGATTATGTACTAAAATTTCGTACCTTTGCGGGCCAAAACAAAAAGCCCGACCGGAGTAAATGGTTCTTTCGGCAGGGCTTAATCACCAAACGAACCACAATCGAATGAGCCAGAAAATTCGCATTAAGCTGAAATCCTTCGACCATATGCTGGTCGATAAGTCGGCGGAGAAAATCGTAAAAGCAGTTAAATCAACGGGTGCTGTCGTAAGCGGCCCCATCCCCCTGCCAACCGATAAAGAAATTTACACCGTGCTGCGGTCGCCCCACGTTAACAAAAAAGCGCGGGAGCAATTCCAGCTTTGTACCTACAAGCGGCTGGTTGACATCTATAGCAGCAGCGCGAAAACCGTTGATGCCCTGATGAAGCTTGAACTGCCCAGCGGTGTTGACGTAGAAATCAAGGTATAATTACTTTCCTGTTTAGATTTTGGAAACGCCCGGATGAGCTATCATTCGGGCGTTTTGCTTTTATCCTACATACTGGTTAACTATATTTGCCTTTTAAAAGAAACAGTGATAGCGTATTTTTGTACTTTTGAAAAAACAGATTTGGAAACGCTGCTCGCAAAATCAGCAATTAAGCTACAACGGGTGTCGACGCAATTTATGCGGGATGCTCTTGTGAAAGTCACATGGGCTGACAATCGGCTTATTGGTATAAAAGGTGCGCGGGGCGTTGGCAAAACCACCCTTGTTCTGCAATATCTTAAGCTTAGTGGCTTTGCGTTGGAGCAAGCACTGTATGTAAGCTTGGATGACTTATATTTCAGCATGAACCGATTGTATGACCTGGGAGCCAGCTTCACACGGCAGGGTGGGTTGGTTCTGGTGCTGGATGAAGTACATCGTTACGCCAACTGGTCGCAGGAGATAAAAAACTTATACGATGACTTTCCTGACCTACGCATCATCTTCACAGGTTCATCGATCATACACCTCGAACGTGGCAAGGGCGACCTGAGTCGGCGGGCCGTCATGTATCAACTACCGGGGTTATCGTTTAGAGAGTTTTTGCGGATTCAACAACTGGTTGCGTGGTCCCCAGTCAGCCTGACAGACCTGCTGGAGCGGCATACACAAATAGCCGCCGACCTGACAGCTTCGTTTAAGCCACTGGCTCATTGGGCTGATTATCTAAAGCACGGCTACTACCCTTATTTTCTCGAAAACAAGGAAGTTTACAGTCAGAAACTGACCGAGACTATCGCGCTTAGTCTCGAAATCGATTTACCGTCGGTTTATGGCATTAGCTATGCCACGGTCGACAAACTTAAGCAGCTATTGGTCGTATTGGCTGAGAGCGTACCACTTAAACCCAATATCAGCAAGCTCAGTGAGCAACTGCATACCACGCGAGGGCTGGTGGTTGAGTATATGCATTACCTCGAAGAACTGGGTATATTGCTGTTGTTACACCGAGACAGTTTTGGCGTTACCCGTTTGCAGAAACCAGAAAAAGTGTATTTGAGCCATCCAAACGTACACTATGCATTGCATCAAAGCCAACCCAATAAAGGAACCATCCGGGAAAGCTTTTTATTAAGTCAAATCCACCTTGGTCATCAGGTCGAATACACAGAAGACGGCGATTTTAAGATTGACCGGCAGATAACCATTGAGGTAGGTGGAGCCAGTAAAAACCGACGTCAGCTTACGAACATTGAACAGGCTTATGTTGCCGCCAATGACATAGAGGTGGGCTACGGACGCAAAATTCCGCTGTGGTTGTTTGGGCTGCTTTACTAATTCAAATAATAGGCTATCAGCCCGTTGGCTACTACGCTATTTTATCTCTTTTCATCTGAATCATACGCCCAATTTCCCTGTTTTCTTCGTATATTGATAACCCGGCACATAAGTCGGCGACGAAGAAAAAATAGCCATGTTAAATGTTATTCAGCTACTCCCCGATTCTATTGCCAACCAGATCGCAGCCGGCGAGGTAGTGCAGCGGCCCGCGTCGGTGGTAAAGGAGTTGCTCGAAAACTCGGTCGACGCGAAGGCTAAATCGATACAGGTAATTATTCGGGAAGCGGGGCGCAATCTAATCCAGATTGTAGACGACGGCGTAGGTATGACCGAAACCGACGCCCGCATGAGTTTTGAACGACACGCCACCTCGAAAATTCGTACTTCAGACGATCTGTTCCGAATCCGCACAATGGGCTTTCGGGGCGAAGCTCTGGCGTCGATTGCTGCCGTGTCGCAGGTAGAAATGCGCACGCGCCGGGCCGAAGATGAGCTCGGTACGTTGATTCGGATCGAAGGCTCCGACATTAAAGCGCAGGAATCTATATCGTGTTTACCCGGCACGAATCTGCTCATTAAAAACCTGTTTTTCAATGTACCAGCCCGGCGTAACTTCCTGAAATCGAACTCGGTCGAAATGCGGCACGTGCTCGATGAGTTTCAGCGCGTGGCTCTGGCAAATCCCGAAGTGGCCTTTTCACTGTTTCATAACGACCAGGAAATTTATAACCTGCCTGCCGGGAAACTCAGCCGCCGAATTATCGACATGTTTGGCAAGAGTTACCGCGAGCAGTTGAATCAGTGCGAAGAAACGACACCCTACGTAACCGTGCGCGGTTATATTGGCAAGCCCGAATCGGCCAGGAAAACGCGTAACGAACAGTATTTCTTCGTTAACAACCGCTACGTCAAGCATAATTACCTGCACCATGCCGTAATTGGAGCCTACGAAGGCACGTTGCCCGAAGGGAGCCATCCGTTCTATGTGCTGTTTATTGACATTGACCCGTCGCACATCGACATCAACATTCACCCGACCAAGACAGAAATCAAGTTCGACGACGAGCGATCCGTATATGCCATTATGATGGCCGCCGTTCGGAAAGCAGTAGGCGTGTATAACCTCTCCCCGTCGCTCGATTTCGAGTCTGACGTAAACTTTCTGGCGGGCGGTCGGTCGGCGGCACTTCAGCCTACGCCTATTACGCCGTCATGGGCATCGGGCGGGGCTTCGTCGGCTACTCCCGTTAGCGAACGCAGCTCAGGCCGTACCGACTCGCTCGACCGGGCAGCGGGCCGCAGTTTCGATCTACCCCGGCGCGACGCTCCGCCAAAGCCGAGCGTGAATAACTGGCAGGCGTTGTATGAGGGCGTGGCAACCCCCAAGACGGCAGACACCCCCGAAACGTCGCACGAAGGAGATTGGTTAGGGCCGGGCAGGTCTAACGTGCCAATGGCAGAGACAGCCGCCAACGGGGGCGAGGCCATCACACTCGGCAGTCGGGCCAATCAGTTACAGCTTATGGTGGAGCCAACGGATGCTGGTGGTGTCGAAGGCGAAGCTATTTTGCAGATACAGAATCGCTATTTACTGGCACCGGTGCGGGCAGGTATGGCTGTGATAGACCAACGCCGGGCCTACGAACGGGTTTTGTACGATCAGTTTCAGGCAGCTTTGACGAAAGGCAGCGGAGCCTCGCAGCAACTCTTATTTCCGAAAACCGTGACGCTGTCGGCAGTTGATTTTCAGTTAGCTCTCGACCTGCGCCAGGACCTGACGAAACTGGGGTTTGAGTTCGATGAGTTGGGCCAGAACACCTTTATTATTCGGGGAGTGCCAACGCTGATGACGGGCGAGAGTGAGGAAGAGCTGTTTGCCAACCTCCTGGCACAACTCCGGGTCGACACTGGGCGACTAAAATTAGACCGGGCCGAATCGCTGGCACGGTCGCTGGGGAAGCGGGCATCAGCGCGGCACACAACGCGGCTCAGTGCCATAGAGCGAAAAGCATTGGTCGATCAGTTGTTTGCCTCGACCAACCCAAGCTATACGCCAACGGGCGAACCAGTGATAGTAATTTTATCGTTGGATAAAATTGCGGGACTTTTTCGCTGACAAATCGGTTAATATCGTAAATTAACGAATAAACAATGTTTGCACTCACGCCGGTCGTTCGCGCTTTATTGCTACTCAACGTTGTCGCTTTTATTTTCACGAATGATCAGGTTATCGAACAGTTTGGCTTGCATTCGTTTCTGTCGGATTTGTTTAATCCGATTCAGTTGCTAACGCATATGTTTTTGCATGGCGGTTTCGGGCATATTTTCAGCAACATGCTGGGGCTGATTGTGTTCGGGCCAATGCTGGAGCAATTCTGGGGGGCGCAGCGGTTCACGTTCTTTTACTTTTTCACGGGTATTGGCGCAGCCCTGCTGTTTTCGGGAATCAATTATTATGAGATGCGCGACGTATATGAAGCCGTTCAGGCTTATCGGGCTAATCCAACACCCGATGCGTTTATCGGGTTCTTTACGCAACACGCCAATTCGCTCTACGACCGGGTAACCGATTTCATTAACCAATATGAAGCGCAACCCAATAGTCAGCGATTAGTCGACGGAAGCGTACAGATTATTAATCGGTACTATCTAAATCAGGTAGACCAACCAATGGTTGGGGCTTCTGGTGCGATTTTTGGGGTGATTATGGGGTTTGGCCTGCTGTTTCCAAACACTGAGTTATTTTTATTGTTTCCTCCTATACCGATTAAGGCGAAATACCTCGTTATCTTTTACGGGGCCTACGAGTTGTATTCGGGCGTATATAGAGCGCAATCAGATAACGTAGCCCATTTTGCCCACATTGGGGGCATGTTATTTGCATTCATATTGGTAAAATACTGGGGTTCACAACGGAAAACGTTTTATTAGTGATGAGCGGGTTGTTTGATGACTTTCGAAGCGAATTCAGCAAGCCCAACAACACGTTGGTGCAGTTGATATTAGTGAACCTGGTGGTGTTTCTGGTGCTGTTGCTCACCAAAGTGGGTCTGACAATCGCCAACGAATCGCCCATGTATTATCTGGTTCGGGAACAATTGATGATTCCGGGCGGTATTGGTGCGTTCATCCAAAAACCCTGGACGCTGTTTACTTATTTTTTCGCGCACGACGAAATTTTTCACATCCTCTACAATATGCTGTTTCTGTACTGGTTTGGTCGGCTGATCGACGAGTACTTAGGCAGTCGCCGACTGGTTGGGCTGTATTTTATGGGCGGCATTGCCGGTGGATTGCTTTACCTGATTATGTACAATACCGTGCCTTACTTTCAGGGGCAGGCCGAAGTAGCCCGAATGCTCGGCGCATCGGGAGCGGCTTTTTCGGTAGCGGTTGGAGCGGCTACACTCTTGCCTAATTATACCTTTCATCTGCTGTTTTTTGGCCCGGTTCGTATTAAATACATCGTTTTCTTCTTCATCATTTTATCGGTAGCGCAGTCGGCAGGCACCAACGCGGGTGGTAATCTCGCTCATTTAGGCGGAGCATTAATGGGCTTTTGCTATGTGAAACTACTGCAAAACGGCACCGACCTGGGTCGCCCCATTTACTGGCTGGCCGATGGCTGGTCGAACCTGCTTCGACCCAAGCCACCTGTTAAGGTTTCGTATCGGCAACGGAGCAATGCCAGTGCGCAAACTGCAAGCCCGTTTGTGTCGTCTGGAAGCTCGTCTACAGCCGCGTCTGCACCTGATCAGGATGAGGTGGATATGATTTTGGATAAAATTTCCCGGTCGGGCTATGAGAGCCTCACACGTGAAGAAAAACAAAAACTTTTCCGCGCCAGTCAGCGGAACTGAAGTGATTTTCTACAATCTGAAGCCTCGCTGCGCTCGTATATCATAGAGCGGGCGGGGCTTGGTTTTTTTCAATTCGACCAAAACGGCTTACCTTCGTCCTTTCAAACACACAGCCCAAAACGACCGGCGAAACATTGTACTTTGTGTGTTTGTTGTTGTGACACAGACGCTTCTCAGCTACTGATATGCTAATCACCCCCGGCAACCTGCTGGCTACCGTTACTACGCCCGCCGATCTCCGTAAACTTGATAAAGTACAACTACCCCAATTAGCCGACGAACTTCGTCAGTTTATTATTGACGATGTGTCGGTATACGGCGGTCATTTTGGGGCAAGTCTCGGCGTTGTTGAGCTTACAGTCGCGCTTCACTACGTATTCAATACCCCTGACGATCAATTAGTTTGGGACGTGGGCCATCAGGCATACGGCCACAAAATACTGACCGGTCGGCGCGATAAATTTCACACACAACGCTTTTACAAAGGCTTGTCGGGTTTTCCGAAGCGTAAAGAGAGTGAATATGATGCGTTTGGCGTAGGCCATTCGTCAACGTCGATTTCAGCCGCTTTGGGTATGGCAATTGCGTCGCAGTTGCAGGGAAATACGCAGCGCAACCATATTGCTGTTATTGGCGATGGTGCCATGACGGCGGGGGAAGCGTTCGAGGGGATGAACCACGCCGGGGCCACCGATAGCAATCTGCTGATCGTACTTAACGACAACTGCATGAGCATTGACCCCAATGTGGGTGCTTTGCGCGAATACCTGACGGATATTACGACCTCGCAGACCTACAATCGGGTTAAAGACGAAATCTGGAACCTGCTGGGTAAAATGGATAAATTGGGCAAAACTGCCCAGGAATTAGTATCGCAGGTGCAGTCGGGAATTAAAAGTTCGCTGCTGGAACAGAGCAACCTGTTCGAGTCGCTGAACCTCCGCTATTTCGGCCCCATCGACGGACACGACATCGATCATTTGGTGAGCGTACTCGAAGATTTGAAGCATATTCCCGGCCCGAAATTACTGCACGTGCTGACGGTGAAAGGCAAGGGATATGCACCTGCCGAAAAAGATCAGACCAAATGGCACGCGCCCGGCTTGTTCGATAAGGTGACGGGGGTTATCCAGAAGAAAGTTCATGATATGCCCCAGCCGCCCAAATACCAGGATGTTTTTGGGCATACGCTGGTTGAACTGGCTGAGCAGAATCCGCGCATTGTGGGTGTTACACCTGCTATGCCGTCAGGATCGTCCATGAATATCATGATGAAGGCCATGCCGAAGCGGGCGTTCGATGTGGGCATTGCCGAACAGCACGCGGTAACGTTCTCGGCGGGCATGGCAACGCAGGGCGAAGTGGTATTCTGTAATATTTATTCAACCTTTATGCAACGGGCTTATGATCAGGTCATTCACGACGTTTGCATTCAGGAACTGCCCGTTATTTTCTGCCTCGACCGGGCCGGTTTCGCCGGAGCCGATGGGCCAACCCACCACGGAGCCTATGATCTGGCCTACATGCGTTGCGTACCGAATATGATTGTGGCCGCGCCAATGAATGAGCAGGAACTCAGAAATATGATGTTTACGGCTCAGTCGGATGAGATACAACAGGGCAAGCGGGCGTTTACCATTCGTTACCCGCGTGGCGAAGGGGTGATGCCCAACTGGCGCACTCCGCTCGAAAAGCAGGAAATTGGTAAAGGCCGCATGATTCAGGACGGCGAAGACGTAGCTATTCTGACCATCGGGCATATTGGAAACTATGTCACAAAGGCATCAGACATGCTGGCGAAAGAAGGTATCCGACCTGCTCATGTTGACATGCGTTATGTTAAACCCCTCGACGAAGAACTTTTACATCAGATTTTCAGCCGTTTTGATCGGGTGCTGACCGTAGAAGACGGTTGCCTGATGGGCGGCTTTGGCAGTGCCGTGCTGGAATTTATGGCCGAACACGGCTACTCGGCCCGTGTTAAACGCTTAGGTATTCCCGACGCCGTTATCGAACACGGCGAACAAATCGAACTCCACCGCGAATGTGGCTTCGACCCCAACGGTATTGCCGAAGCTGTGCGTGAGTTGCTCTACGCAGGTAGTCGGGTGACAGTATAAAAAATTGAATGGAACACGGATTATACGGATGCTGCGGATAAACACAGATATAACCAAAAACCTGTGTTTATCCGCAGCATCCGTATAATCCGTGTTCCCCTTTACCGATATGAAGGTTTTTAAGTTTGGCGGGGCATCGGTGAAAGATGCTGCCGGTGTGCTCAATTTGGCTCAAATTGTACGAACGCAAGGGCAGAACGCCGTAGTAGTGGTTTCGGCAATGGGTAAAACAACCAACGCGCTCGAAGAGGTAGTACGGGCGTATGCCGCAGCCGACTTAGATGCAATGCACCGGCATTGGGAAGTCGTTAAGCAGTACCATGAGCAGATTTTGGCTGATCTGGGCTTGGGCATTGGCGTTATCGACGACTTGCTGTATGACCTCGACGGCTACCTGAAAACGCCCCCGCAAGGCACATACAACGCTATCTACGACCAGATTGTCTCGGTTGGTGAACTACTTTCGACCCGAGTCGTGGGTGTTTGCCTGGCACAGGTCAGCTTGCCCGTGCGTTGGCTCGATGCCCGACAGCTTGTTCGTACCGATGCTACTTTCCGCGAAGGACGTGTTGACTGGGCCGAAACTGCTTTGCGAATTACGAAAGCGGTTACTGGAGAGTTTGTTGCTGTTACACAAGGTTTTATCGGTCAAACCATTGATGGGCGCACAACAACGCTGGGCCGTGAAGGGTCTGACTATACAGCCGCCATTTTTGCGTATTGCCTGAATGCCAAAAGCGTTACGATCTGGAAAGACGTGCCGGGGGTGCTGAATGCCGACCCGAAATGGTTCGATGATACAGTTTTACTGGAAAAACTGACGTACCAGGATGCCATTGAACTCGCTTATTACGGCGCGACGGTTATTCACCCAAAAACGATTAAGCCGCTTCAGAATAAAAATATTCCGCTCTACGTCCGGTCGTTTCTGAAACCCGACGCGCCCGGCACGGTCATCGGTAACTTTGAGGGACATTTGACGATGCCGTCGTTCATCTTCAAAATCGATCAGGTATTAATTTCGCTACACCCGAACGATTTTTCGTTCATTGCCGAAGACAACCTAAGCCGGATTTTTGGCCGATTTGCGCAGGCAGGCGTAAAAATTAACCTGATGCAGAATACGGCAATCAGTTTTTCAGTCGTAGTCGATCAGAACGCTGACCGGGTACCCGCTCTGCTGGAGCAACTTCGCCAGGATTTTCGCGTGACCTACAACGAAAATCTGGAGTTGATTACCATTCGTTATTACGACCAAAGCACTATTGAGCGGGTGCTGATCGACAAAAAGTTGCTGCTGGAGCAGAAAAGCCGGTATACGGTGCAGTTGGTGGTGCGATAGTGTTGGGGCAAATCAGAACTTCGGGCAGGGCAGCTTTCTGTTGCGTTTGCGGGCACCACCTCGCCGACTTTCAGGTTTTTCGAAGATGTATGACAGCGATAATTCGTGCGAGCCACCGCTATTGCCGAGGGTCGAAATTGTTACGTCGTAACTATATCCGATGGAGAATTTTTCCATACGATAGCCAGCCAGCAGGGCAACAGCATCGTGATTATTAATCGTTTGCGCGTATTTTTTGAATGGAATACCCCGATAAAACGCGCCAATCGTGAGAGGAGCATACGTTAAATAGGCCCCCATGTCTAACTGATCGTATTTGCCCTGAAATTTATACAGCACTACCGGCGAGAAGCTGATTTCGCGGTCGAGTTCGTCGGCGAGGCCGGTATAACCAGCTAACGGAATGCGTAGACCCGCATGAAGGCTGCCTTTCATAGGCAACCGGTCGCGACCACCTACGAAGAAACCCTGGTCTGGCCGGTTGATATGATGCGCGGCTGCCCCAATCCAGAACCAATCGGAGTAAAACAGCCCACCCGTCGAAAAATCGACGTATTTGTTCTGCGGCATACCACCCTGCAAGGCCGGGTCGTTGGATAAACTGCCTGTAATAAAGCCCCGGTCAGTGAATTGATCGCCCGTTGTTAAACCAAAATAGTTGATATTTCGGTTTACATAAGACCCCTGCAACCCTAATCGCATAAACGTGGTTTCGCCTACCTGAAACTGGTACGAGTATTGCAGCCCGATTTCGGTAGACTGAATGCGCCCCTGCCCCTGGTTATCGTTCATAATCAACAGTCCAACACCGCTGTTGACCTTCTCGAAGTAATGATCGAACCCAATCGCCGTGGTTACATAGTTGGTGATGGCGGGCCATTGGTTGCGGTAGTTGGCCGTTAGTCGCGGGGCAAACGCCGACCCGGCAAACGACGGGTTCAGATACAGCGGAGCCGCGTAGAACTGCGTAAACTGAGGGTCCTGGGCAAAACCCAGCCGACTCAGGCTCAACAGAGCGATTAACAGTAGGTATTTCTTGAACATATTAGCGAAATCAGGGCAAAGACTGGGCCAACTTTTTTCCTTGCAACGATACGCCATAATTGGGCGTAATGATGCACACAACAGTCTATAAAAATACAGGATTTTTCAGTGTTCCCGTGGTAGTAGCCGCATAAAATTTTAGCTTAACCACTTCGTTTATACTAACGTAATGCCCCCGCTGTTGTTATGCTGAGGGAAGAATTTGAGAGGTAGCGATTTGTCAGCGTGTTTCATGGTGAGGACTTGTATGCATAGTGTAGTAAGGGGGCTATGGGCGATGCTGCTCATTGTGTTCGGCATGTCGGCGGTACAGGCACAAACGCAGACACAGAGCATTAAAGTCCGGGGTAAGGCATGTACGCCCGATCAGGAATGCCGGGCCGACTCGCTTACGTTTACCGATAGCCTGCAAACCGGCGTTACAACCCGTGTTTGGGACTTCGGCGACGGCACTTCCGTCACTAAACAAAACGATTCAATTGCCCGGCACGTTTACCAACAACCTGGCTCCTACACGATTCGGCTTACCCGAACGCTTAGTGGTACTGTAACGCAGACCGTTACGCGCCCCATCGTTATTAACGTGCCGCCACAACCGTTTCCGCAGTGGCGTACCGATACCACCATTTGTATCGGCGAAAAGCTGACACTCGACCCATATGCCGGTGGGCCTACACCACAGGGCTATAAATTTTTGTGGTATCCCAAGGGCGATACCACGCAAACCATTGAGGTCGATAGTTCGGGTTGCTACTCCGTTGAGGCCATTAGCCCGAATGGCTGTTCGTATCAGAACCGCGTCAATGTGTCGGTCTGTGGCGAACGCCCGCAGTCGCAGGGGGTGAAGTGGTACTTTGGCAACAACGCCGGGCTTGACTTTGGCGGTGGCAATGCGCGGCCCATCGACGATGCCAGTCTGAATACCGTTGAAGGAACGTCGTCCATCGCCGACACGAAAGGCCGGTTATTATTTTATACGGATGGTATTACGATTTACGACAAGGAAGGCAAACCGCTAAAATCGCTCGACCCACGCGATTCGGCGGCTACGGCACCTAAAATTCCGCTGGGCGGTAACTCTAAATCAACGCAGTCGGCCCTGATTGTGCCGAAGCCAACCTGCCGGGGCTGCGAGTATCTGTACTATGTGTACACAACGTCGGAGGTGCGCGGAACCAGGCAACTAACCTACAGCGTCGTAGATATGCGGCAGAATGGCGGTAAGGGGGCTATCATCGAGAAAAACATTCCTGTTACGTCTGTCGGGCAGGCTACCGAACAGTCGGCGTCGGTCCGTAATGACCGCGACTCAACGTATTGGGTAATTACCCGACTTTTCGGTAGTAACGTCTTTCAGATTAACCACCTGACGCGGGCCGAAGCCCCAACATCGACAACGTTTGCGGGGGGGCAGGTCATCGATACGCTCACCAAAGCTGAAGGCTATATCAAAATTGGTCCCGCCGATACAACCAGCGGCAACGAAGGGAATCGCCCGCTGGCGGTTGTCATTCCCGGCCCGCCCAAAAACTCCATCGACCTGTTTACGTTCAACGACTCGACCGGGGCTATGACGTTCCGACGAACAATTGACCTCGGCCCGGCACCACCCAAAGCATACGGCGTGGAGTTCTCGCCCGATGGGAAGAAACTGTACGT
The DNA here is from genome assembly GCF_001988955.1 of Spirosoma montaniterrae. NCBI lineage: Bacteria > Pseudomonadati > Bacteroidota > Cytophagia > Cytophagales > Cytophagaceae > Spirosoma > Spirosoma montaniterrae. The sequence goes on from NZ_CP014263.1 coordinate 4,916,590, forward strand.
AACGATGCTGGCCGATACCAACGCAAATGGTAGCCAGAAGGGGGCTTCGTATTTGATACAATATGACCTCGACCAGCCCGATTCGCTGATAAGTCGATCCCGAACGATTATCGACAGTAGTACCACCCGGCAATATGGTTCGATTCAGATTGCTCCTGACGGTCGTATTTACGTGGCCGTAAAAGGGGCGGGTTCGGTGGGGGTCATCGAAAATCCGAACGGTGGCCTGCTCGACCCGGTGCGGTTTAATCCCGAAGGCCAAACGCTGGGTGGCAAAACCAGTCAGTTGGGGCTGCCGAACCTCGTTGCTAATTTCAACGATCAGTCGAGTGGACCGGGCTTTACGTATGCCGATACGTGTGCCAATCAGCCTACCATTTTTCAGGCCAGTCCGAACTGCCCGAAGCTCAAGGAAACGTACACCTGGGATTTTGGCGACGGAAGCCGCCCCGTATCGACAACGGCCCTGCAACCGCAGGTGCATACCTACCGGGAAGCCAAAGATTACATCGTTAGTCTGCGTATTGTAACACTAAAGAGCGATGGAAAAACGGTTTGTAGAGATACGACCATCAACGACACGATCACGATTGTAGAAACGCCCCCCGACATTCGGCTTGGGGCCGATACGGCTATCTGCAACCGACGTGGTATTACGCTTGATTTGAAGGTGAACGCCAAACTGTACGTCTGGGTAGTGAACGGCGTGGTGGCTGCCCGGCAGAAAACATTATTGCTCGACCGACCGGGTTTCTACTATGTCGTTGGTATTGCAGCCAATGGCGGGTGTTTCAAAACCGATACCATCGAGGTGCAGATCAAGCCCCCGCCATCGCTCGATTTGGGGCCAGACACTGTTTTCTGCTATCGCTCGGCAGTAAACCTCACCGTGCCGCAACAGCAATGGCGTGAGTTTCAGTGGAGCAACGGCAGCACCGACCGCACCACCTCCGTAAATCGTCCGGGTACATATTCCGTGGTCGCCCGGTTTACGACCGATAATACGGTTTGCGAAAACTCGGATACGATTCAGGTGAGCGAATTGCCTAAGATTAACCTACAGGCGTCGCTGACGGGGCCGCGTGGTTGTACGTCGACGGATGGGGTTATTGACATTACGCCCACTCCGGCAGGCAGCTACACGTATCTCTGGACACGGAGCGACGGAGCGACCTTACCCTCGAACGTAAACCGTCAAACCAATTTGCCGGAAGGAACCTATCGAATTAGTGCTACCGATACCGTGCATAGCTGCAAGGCTGACACGGCCTTTACGCTGCGGTCGCCAGCCAATCAATTAGCCATCACACCCATCGTGAACGATGCGCTTTGTAGCCGTCCCAACAGCGGCACCATCAGTTTGCGCGTAACGGGTGGCACCGTAGCCACATACAACTGGCTCAACCAAAATAACATTCAGGTGGCAACAACGCCCGTATTCGATGCTGCCGCACCGGGCCGCTATAACGTACTGGTGACTGATACACAGGGATGTAAAGCCAGCAGCGACAGTATCCGGGTAGGATTAGACAGCACCGCTTTTGCCCGGCTCGGACCTGATACGCTCAAGTGCGCGGGCAACGCGGTAGTACTGGCTCCGCTCGACCCCGATCAGCCCGGCAACGTATATCAATGGAGCAACGGAGCCACCACTCCTACCATTTCGGTAGCGCAACCGGGTTCGTATAGTTTAGTGCTTCGGAATACTCAGAATGGTTGCGTAGGTCGTAGCAGCATTCGCGTAGGCGACCGCCCTCCACCAACGTTTTCGCTCACCCGCGAAGCCATCTTGTGCGAAGGCGATCAGGGACGGGCGCAATTAGTGGCGAACGGCGCACCAACGTTACGCTTCCAATGGCTCAGCCCCCGCACCGACACAACCCGGACAATTACCGTTGAGCGGGCTGGGTCGTATGGTATACGCGTGACCGACGTACAAGGCTGCACCGCTACGGCCTCGGCACGGGTGCTGAACCTGTGCGAACCCCGCGTAAACGTGCCGGATGCCTTCACGCCCAACAACGACGGTGTGAATGACCAGTTGCAGGTCTTCACGGCTTATGTTATCGACTACGACTTCAAAGTGTACAATCGCTGGGGTGAAGTGATTTTTCAGAGCAGCAATCCCGAACAAAAATGGGATGGTTCCTATAAGGGAACAACGTACCCGGCCATGACGTACCCATATACGGTCACGTATAAAAGCGAGTCGTTTCCTGATCGGGGACGCCTTCAGAAACGGGGTACAGTAATGGTCATCCGATAGCAGAAATATGCCGTTTTTTTCGTAAATTTGGAGTAGGCAGGCTTGCACAAAAGCAGGCTCTGCGGCTTAGAGCAGTACAACAAATTTTATGCGAAACGACATTCTTAAGGGAACGGGCGACGGCATGACGACTACCGACAAGGAAATCGAACGGGCACTTCGGCCACTCTCGTTTCATGATTTTACGGGGCAGGCCAAAGTGCTGGAGAACCTCGAAGTATTCGTGCGGGCGGCCCATCTGCGGGGCGAAGCCCTCGACCACGTGTTGTTGCACGGCCCGCCGGGCCTGGGAAAAACAACCCTGTCGCATATCATTGCGAACGAACTGAATGCCAATATTAAGATGACATCCGGGCCGGTTCTCGACAAACCGTCCGATCTGGCCGGGTTGCTAACCAATCTCCAGCCTAACGACGTATTGTTTATTGACGAAATACACCGGCTCAATCCTATTGTGGAGGAGTATCTGTATTCGGCGATGGAAGACTATAAGATTGATATTATGCTCGATTCGGGGCCAAACGCCCGAACTGTTCAGATCAAGTTGAATCCGTTTACGCTAATTGGGGCTACTACCCGCGCCGGTATGCTCACATCGCCCCTACGCGCCCGATTCGGTATTAGCGCCCGTTTGGAATACTATGATGCACAATTGCTAACTACTATTGTCCAGCGTTCGTCGGCGATTCTTGGTACGCCCATCGATGAAAATGGCGCGTATGAGATTGCACGCCGGAGCCGGGGTACACCGCGTATTGCCAACAACCTGCTTCGCCGAACTCGTGATTTTGCGCAGGTTCGGGGCAATGGATACATCAACGTTGACATTGCTGAAATGGCACTCAGCGCACTCGACGTTGACCAGAATGGTCTCGATGAGATGGATATTCGCATTCTGACGACTATTATCGAAAAGTTCAAGGGAGGGCCGGTTGGCTTAAGCACCATTGCAACCGCTTGTGGTGAGGAGTCCGAAACAATTGAGGAGGTCTATGAGCCATTTCTGATTCAGGAAGGTTTTTTGAAGCGTACCTCGCGCGGGCGTGAAGCAACCGAACGGGCTTACATTCACCTCGGCATTGTTCCCCAATACAAAACGGGTGAACTATTTGGCTAACAATCGAGAAATACTGCCAATAAAAAAACGCAACGAATAGGTAATTCCTTCGTTGCGTTTTTTATTGATGTATACTTTCGTCAAAGAAGCATTTTACTTTTATAAATACAGTCTATAATTTCAGCAACAGAATTATCTACTAAAAAGTAGTAAATGTTTTTCCCACTTCGGCGAATACCCAAAATGCCTTTGTCACGCATGTTTATTAAGTGATGCGAAATCAGGGATTGTTCAGCTTTGAGGTTTTTATAAATAGCCGAAACAGTTAGCTCGTTATTTTCATGCAGTATCTGAATGATTTTGATACGCAGCGGATGAGCAACGGCTTTGAGTACGTAAGCCGCCTTCTCTATTCTGGGATCATCGTCTACTATGTTTTCAGTAGCCATGGCAAGATAGTTGGTGTTAATTCTTACTGTTAAGTTAAAGTTAGACAAAAAAAACAGTTTAGGTAACGGAACTATACAGTGAATCAACGAAATAATTTATTTAAAGGTACTTAAGTCATCATATAATAAGATGTCCATAATTTGATATGTAGAGTATTTAAAAAAGATTTTTATGTATACCAAACGCTTATACCAGTTCTTGTAATACACCTTATATGGTTATAAATAATCTAAATGATCTTTTTTGTGATCTTTACTGAGAAGATAGCAACATCGATGGATTTAACTAAGGTATATACAGCTTATTTTATTTGACTCCTTTATAAGTAAAATTCTTGAAAAAAATTGCAAAAATAGCTTCTGAATTTCTACTGATTGGTATGTGATAAAAAGATAGCGTTTGAGGCTAAGGAAAACATTCCCTTCACTCCAAACGCTATCTCTACTTATTTCTGGCGGAAAAATAGCGTAATGGGTACGCCATTGAAATCAAAGTGTGCTCGAATTTTATTCTCTAAAAACCGCTGATAAGATTCTGCCACATACTGCGGCAGGTTGCAAAAGAAAACAAACGTTGGCGACGGCGTTGGTACCTGCAACATGTACTTGATTTTCACCATTTTGCCCTTCAGCGATGGGGGCGGATATTTTTCGATTTCAGGCTGTAACGCTTCATTCAGTTTTGAGGTAGCAATTTTCTTGCTCTTATTCTCGTATACCTCCGTTGCTTTTTCCATCACCTGGAAAATGCGCTGCTTCTCGTGCACCGATGCGAATATGATAGGTACGTAATCGATGGGCATCATGCGCTCAATCATGGCCTTACGTAGCACATCGGCGGTGCGTTGGTCTTTTTCAACAGCATCCCATTTGTTCACCATAATCACCATACCTTTTTTAAGCTTGGCAGCCTGACCAATAATATTCAGGTCCTGCGCTTCGAGCCCACGGGTAGCGTCGAGCATAATAATACACACGTCCGACTCCTCCATAGCTTTCAGCGAGCGCAGGGTAGAGTAAAACTCGATGTTATCGTCAATGCGGGCTTTGCGCCGTAAGCCTGCCGTATCGGTCAGAATAAAATCTTTGCCGTAAGCCCGGTAGCGCGTATCGATAGCGTCGCGGGTGGTGCCGGCAATATCGGTTACAATGCTGCGCTCCTGCCCGGTCAGCACGTTCAGGAACGACGATTTACCCACGTTCGGACGACCCAGAATGGCAATGCGCGGAATACCCGCATTGGGGTCTTCAATGCCAGGCCCCTGAAAATGCTTCACAACTTCGTCCAGCAGATCGCCCGTACCCGAGCCAGTCATGGATGAAATAGGATAGGGGTCGCCCAGGCCCAATGCATAGAACTCAGACGCACCCTGCGCACGGTCGCCCGATTCGGCTTTGTTTGCCACTACATACACCGGCTTTTCTGTCCGGCGCAGTACATCGGCGAAATCTTCGTCAAGTCCGGTGATGCCTGTTTGTGTATCAACCACAAACAACAGCACTGTCGATTCGTGAATGGCAATCTCGACCTGCTCCCGAATCGACTCTTCAAACACGTCGTCGGAGCCAACGACATAGCCGCCTGTGTCTATGACGGTAAAATAACTGCCGTTCCACTCAGCGGTGCCGTAATGCCGGTCGCGCGTTACGCCCGGCTGATTGTCCATAATAGCCTGCCGCTGTTCGGTCAGGCGGTTAAACAGTGTAGACTTACCCACGTTCGGGCGTCCTACAATAGCAACAATGTTAGCCATGTTAGTTAGTGATGAGTGATGAGCGATAAGTGATGAGTATTTCTGGCGTCAGCCTGCCCGGCCCACTTATCACTCATCGCTTATCGCTCATCACTATTATTCGTCGTATCCGAGCCGCTTGAGCATACGCTCTTTTTGCCGCCAGTCGGGTTCTACTTTAACGAATTGTTCGAGGAATACTTTTTTTCCGAAGAAGCGTTCGAGTTCTTCGCGAGCCATAATGCCCGTTTTTTTAATCATTCTGCCACCTTCGCCCAGCAGAATAGCCCGCTGTGTAGCCCGCTCAACCAGAATCTCAGCCTGAATAACAATGATGTCTTCCTTGTCTTTGAAACTGGTAACAATAACCTCACTACTGTAGGGCACCTCTTTCTTGTAGTTCAGAAAGATTTTCTCGCGGATGATTTCCGATGCAAAGAAACGCTCGGGTTTGTCGGTCAGTTCGTCTTTTGGAAAATAGGGCGGGTGCTGCGGCAGGCGGCCAATAACGCCCTCAAATACGCGCTCGACATTGAAGCCGTTCAGTGCCGAAATCGGGATGATTTCCTGTGCGTTGAAACGCGTCTGCCAGTAAGCCATTTTTTCTTCAACCTGCTCCTGCGTGGCCTGATCGATTTTGTTAATAAGCAGCAGAATCGGCACGTCTGATTTTTGCAACCGTTCGATGACATCGTTTTCATCGTACTGTTCAAAAATATCGGTCACGAACAGCACCACGTCGGCATCTTCGAGCGAACCACGCACGAAGCTCATCATCGACTCGTGTAGCTTATACAGCGGCTTGATGATACCCGGCGTATCGGAATAGACTAATTGGAAATCCTGCCCGTTGTGATTGCCGTTCAGAATGCCCATAATGCGGTGTCGCGTAGTCTGGGCTTTGGAAGTGATGATGCTCAATCGTTCGCCGACGAGCTGATTCATCAGGGTCGATTTGCCGACGTTGGGTTTGCCGACAATGCTGACGAAGCCGGCTTTATGGTCAGCCGGAAAATTTTCTATAGTCTCGGTATTCATACGAGGTGATCCCGCTGGCCTGATTGTCAGCGGCTTTTAAGAGTCAACCGGCCTTTGTTGAAAAACGTTTCGTATGCCAGAAAACTTTTTTTTAACAAAGGTAGTTGTATTTCCAGAAAGTCGTCGTACTTTTGCAGTCCAAACATCGCGGGATGGAGCAGTTGGTAGCTCGTTGGGCTTAAGATTGTCAGAGAATGACAATAACGATTGCAGGGTCAGTTCATGTAGCACACACAGTGTTGCGTGGCGAATCGAAAGGTTCAGGTTCTGCAATTCTTGGGCGGTATCGGTGGAAACGCCGATATGTTTACCTGCCAAATTCGGGGAAGCCGTTCGTGTGGTAATCCCGAGCCAAGCCAAACGGAAACGTTTGGAAGGTGTAGAGACTGAATGGTAGGCACCCTAACGTAGAGTCGAGGGTGAAGAGACAGTCCAGACTACAAATTCTGCCGCAGGCAGGAGCAGCGAAAGTTGTAGTAGTAAGCATAACCCAAAGGTCGCTGGTTCGAGTCCAGCTCCCGCTACTAAGTGAACCCCCGGCTGAATTTCAGCCGGGGGTTTTGTTTTTATTGTTGATTTTGCCCTTTCCGATAGATGGTAATATCTTTATTGGCTGATGCTGCACCGACAGCACACCAACACCATGCTCATCAAGAAAAACCTTTCCGAACGCGACATCTGTACCAAGTTTATTACGCCAGCCATTGAGCAGTCGGGCTGGAAAGACAAATTCCTCGAAGAAGTCTCTTTCACCGATGGACGTATTTATGTACGGGGTAAAATGACCGCTCGGGGCAAAGCTAAACGTGCCGACTACATTCTCTATTACAAGCCTAACATTCCAGTCGCCATTGTTGAAGCCAAAGACAATCGTCACGCCCTCGGCGATGGGATGCAGCAGGCACTCGAATACGCCCGCATTCTCGACATTCCCTGCGTGTTTGCTTCCAATGGCGATGGCTTTCTGTTCCACGACCGCACGGCCACCGACGACTCTATCGAGCAGGAACTCAGCTTAGACGAGTTTCCCTCGCCCGACGAACTCTGGCGACGCTATAAACAATACAAAGGCATCGAAACGTCGGCTGAAGAACTGGTATCATTACAGGATTACTACGTGGATACCGCCGGACGACGCCCCCGCTACTATCAGCAAATTGCCATTAACCGAACGGTCGAAGCCATTGCCAAAGGCCAAAACCGGATGCTGCTGGTGATGGCTACCGGCACGGGCAAAACCTACACCGCTTTCCAGATTATTTACCGGCTCTGGAAAAGCGGTTTCAAAAAACGTATCCTGTTCCTGGCCGACCGAACCGCTCTGATCGACCAGACGCGACGGGGTGATTTTCGGCATTTTCGGGATAAAATGACCGTCATCCGCAAGAAAGTCCTCACGGTCGATGGCAAAGAACAGTTGGTCGCCAGCCGCAAGCGGGGCATCGACGCAACCGACAAAGCCTACGAGATTTTCCTGGGTTTGTATCAGGGCCTGACCAACGCCGAGGGCTTAGACGCGTTTCGGGACTTCTCACCCGATTTTTTCGACCTGATTGTAGTCGATGAGTGCCACCGGGGCAGTGCCGACGACAATTCTGCCTGGCGCGAGATTTTGACGTATTTCCGAACTGCCACGCAGATCGGCCTGACCGCTACGCCCAAAGAAACCGCCGACGTATCGACCAGCGAATACTTTGGTGACCCCATCTACACCTACTCGCTCCGGCAGGGGATCGACGATGGTTTTCTGGCTCCCTACCGCGTCGTGCGTGTGGGGCTGAACGTGGACCTTGAAGGCTGGCGACCCGAACGGGGCAAAAAAGACAAGCGCGGCCTGCCCGTAGAAGACCGCATCTATAATCGGCTCGATTTTGACCGTAACATCGTGGTTGAGGAACGGCGGATGCTGGTGGCGCAGAAGATTACGGAGTTTCTGAAAGGCCATAACCGCTTCATGAAAACCATTGTCTTCTGTGTAGACATTGAACACGCTGAAGGGATGCGCTCAGCCCTGGCTCGTCAAAACGCCGATTTGGTGCGGCAGAACAGCAAGTACGTGATGCGCATCACGGGCGACGAAGAAGAAGGCAAGCGTGAACTCGACAATTTTATCAATCCCGAAGAACGCTATCCAGTCATTGCCTGCACCTCCAAGCTGATGACAACGGGCGTGGATGCGCAAACCTGCCAGTTGATTGTACTGGACACCAACATCCAGTCGATGACCGAGTTTAAGCAGATTATTGGGCGGGGCACCCGCATCAACGAAGAGTTTGGCAAGCTGTACTTCACCATTTTCGACTTCCGAAACGTAACAGACCTGTTTGCCGACCCGGCTTTCGACGGCGACCCCGTGCGGGTGAAGCTCGTTGATGACGACGGAGACGTGGCCAATATTGAGGATGAGGAAGAGGCCGACACGGCCCCGCTCACCGATGCCGACACCGGCGATACGCTAACGCCCGAACCGCCTAAAATCCGCTACCTGATTGACGACGCTGACCCGCTTGCTCAGGAAGACCGCAAGGTGTTTGTGAACGGCATTGATGTAACGGTGTTGAACAGTCGCGAACTGATATTCGATACCGACGGCAAGGCTGTGCTGGTGGGCCTGAAAGACTACACCCGCGACCGCTTCCGGCAGAAATTTCAGAGCATGGACGCGTTTATGACGTACTGGAACGCTACCGACCGTAAACAGGCCATTGTGCAGGAACTAACCGAACAGAATGTGCTGCTCGATTCGTTTATCGAAGCCGTGGACAAAGACGCCGACCTGTTCGACCTGATTTGCCACGTAGCGTTCGATCAGAAACCGCTGACCCGAAAAGAACGGGCCGAACAAGTCAAAAAAAGGGATTATTTTGCCCGCTACGGCCCAGCCGCCCGCGCCGTGCTCGAAGCCCTCTTAGACAAATACGCCGACGAGGGCATTATGCTTATCGAAGACGTAAAGGTGTTGCAGGTGCGGCCCTTCGACCAGTTCGGCTCGCCCGTCGAGATTGTCAACAAAACCTTCGGTGGAAAAATAGCTTACCTGCGGGCCGTGCGGGAGTTGGAGCAGGAGATTTATTCGGCGAGTGCATAATTTTTCGGGCTTATGAACATTGATACTCATTGGATTAATATTTCATGCCCTAAATGTCAATACAGGTTTGACGTTCGGTATGTCAGCATAAAACTTGAAGAGCAAGTATATTGCAATAACTGTAAGGCTACCATTAAGCTGGTAGACCAAACAGCTTCTGCTTATCAAGCTTCGAGAAATATTTCGCAAGCGTTCCAGAAGCTACAGGAGACTTTCAAACATTTCAAATAGATATGTACTACACACACCGTCTCAGGGCGAATTTACAAGAGTGGAGAAACAGACTTTACAAGTCTAACTATGAAAACTTTCCTAACAATTTGAACTTCTTCAGAAGTAAATTAAAAGACATACCAATCCTGAATTCTATTCTACAACAGGCGATTAGTGAGTACCCAGTTGAGGAGTCTGTGCTTGAGATTATAGCTAAGCAAGAGTACAGATATGAAAACGAGCATTTCAGAACGGAAAATCATGCTCAATTGGCGGCCCTACTGTATCAAAGAGTAGAGAAATTTTTTGACCTCGGGTATCATTATAGTAATCTGCTACCGTACGGTAGCAATAGTTATAGCGAAAGAGTAAGTGAGTTCATGGAAACTCATATTGATCCCATTGTTAACTTCTTGCAAGACAGTTTAGAGGAAACGAATTTCACCCTCTATCTTCTTGAAAAGTACAAAGCTCGTACAGAGTGGTTTAAACATCACGACTTGTTAACTGCCTACAATCAAGTGCAAGACAAACAATACGAACAAGTCTTTGATGACGACTTGCGCTTGTTTCTCTTCGATCAAGGTATTGATTATCCGTTCTCTACTCCTAAATCATCGTCTGGCCGAGCAGACATTATAGGCAATCTTGATTCCAACGACCCGCTTGTGTTGGAGGTTAAAGTGTACGATTCCCAAAAAGGATACCGAAAAAACAGAATTATTGACGGTTTCGCTCAAATTGTTAAGTATGCTAATGATTATAATAAAAATGTTGGGTACTTAATTGTGTTCAATATTGACCCTATAGAGATAAGAATAGCTGGAGCGGAGAGCAAGAAAGACAATGCTTTTCCGAACCGGATTTACTTCAATGAGAAGACGTACTTTATCGTATTCGTTAATCTAAATTTTGACCGCTCAGCAAGCAAGTTGGGGCAATTAAAAGTGGAGACGATTAACGAGGGAGAGTTATTCCAAAACTTAGTACAGGAAGATTAATCAATATCTACCAACTATTCTACAGTAACGAACTCATAAATGGCCCACAACTTATCTGGCATTATCAAATCCATTCGCGACACCATGCGCGAAGACAAGGGCGTCAACGGCGATGCCCAACGTATCGAACAACTCGGCTGGATGCTGTTTCTGAAAATCTTTGATGACAAAGACCAGGAAATGGAACTGCTCGACGATGCCTACGTTTCGCCCATTCCAGCCGAATACCAGTGGCGTAACTGGGCTGCCAACGCCGAAGGCATCACGGGCGACGCGCTGCTGGAGTTCATCGACCGGGGGTTGTTTCCGACCCTGCGGCAGCTACCAACCACCAGCGTGGGCGGGGCCGCCAATCCCCGCGCTCTGTTGGTAAGCGAGGTGTTCGAGGGCAACAACAACTACATGAAGTCGGGCACGAACCTGCGCAAGGTGTGCAACAAGCTCAACGAGATTGATTTCAACGTAGCGACCGAGCGGCACTTGTTTGGCGATCTTTACGAAAACATCCTGCGCGAACTGCAATCGGCGGGCGACAGTGGGGAGTTCTATACGCCCCGCGCTGTGACGCAGTTTATGGCCGACATCATTGCTCCCCGGCTGGGCGAGGTGGTCTATGACCCGGCCTGCGGCACCGGGGGCTTTCTGACGGCGGTTATCGAACACCTGAAACCACAGGCCAACACCGTGGCCGACCGCCAACTGATTCAGGCCAACGTGCGCGGCACCGAATACAAGCCGCTGCCCTACGTACTGGCCCTGACCAATTTGATTCTGCACGACGTGGAGGTGCCCAACATCCGCTACGACGACTCGCTGGCCCGCGAATATACGAGCATCCGCGACCGCGACCGGGTCGATGTTATTCTGGCCAATCCGCCCTTTGGCGGCACCGTAGCGAACGGCAACGAGGGCAACTTCCCGGCCAATTTCCGCACCCGCGAAAGTGCCGATCTGTTTCTGGTGCTGATTGTCAACCTGCTCAAACAGGGTGGCCGGGCCGCGCTCGTACTGCCCGACGGATCGCTCACGGGCGAGGGCGTGAAGCAACGCGTCCGCGAAAAACTCCTAACCGACTGCAATCTGCACACCATCGTGCGGTTGCCCCAATCGGTGTTTGCGCCCTATGCGACGGTCAGTACCAACCTGTTGTTTTTCGAGAAAAAGCAGTCGGTTAATCTGCCATCGGGAGCGGGGCCGCTGTTTGAAACGGAACCTAACCATGCCTATGCCACCCGCGAGATTTGGTACTACGAACACCAGCTACCCGAAGGGCAGAAAGCCTACAGCAAAACCAAACCCATCCGGCTCGATGAGTTCGACAAGTTGAAAGCATGGTGGACTAAGCGTGAGGAAAACGAACAGGCATGGCGCGTACCGATAGAGCAGCTTGTAGCCCGTAACTTCGACCTCGACATTAAGAACCCGCATCGCAAAACCGAAGAGACCCCCGCCGAAACCGCCGAACTCATCGCGCTGCTGAGCCAGTCAATGCAACGGAGTTTAAAGCTGTTGGCTGGGTTGAAAGAGGCTGTAGAGGCATAGGTTGGCGGTTTAGCTTTATACAAACGCAATGATTTTTAAAATCAAAGATTTTCTAACCCGTATTCGCGTACCAGTTCAAGTAGAAGATGATGCCTCATACCAACTCGTAACCATCCGAATGCGACACCAGGGCGTTTGCCTGCGGGGGGTGAAAGCAGGTCGTGAAATTGGTACAAAGACAATGTATCGCGTTAAGGCCGGGCAGTTTGTCTTGTCGGGTATTGATGCCCGTAATGGTGCCTTTGGGGTTATTCCTGACGAGTTGGAAGGGGCTGTTGTGACCAACGACTTCTGGTATTTTGACGTTGACGACCGGGTTATTGACAGAGATTATTTTCTGTATCTGACCTCGACACCGTTTTTCGATAACCTTTGCCGATTAGCCAGCGATGGCACCACTAACCGTGTGCGGTTGCAGGCCGACAAGTTTTACAACTACGAGATTACATTGCCGCCCGTTGATGAGCAACGTATTGTGCTGAAAAGACTGGTGGCTTTGAAAAGTAAACTGACTGCCCTTAACGCTGAATTCGACCAACAAGACACCCTGCTTACCAAACTACAGCAAGCCATTTTGCAGGATGCCGTGCGGGGCAAGCTAACCGCTACGTATCGGGAGTCAGTGTACAACGCTACGTCTGTCACGCAGCCTGTCACGGGTTCGAGTCCCGTCCGCACTGCAACTGAGCAGACCGAAACCGGCACTGATCTCCTCGCCCGCATCCGCGCCGAAAAAGCCGAACTGATACATAGCGGTAAACTCCGCAGCCAAAAAACACTCCCCCCCATCACCGACGCCGAAAAACCATTTGAGTTGCCCGAAGGATGGGTGTGGGCGAGGTTGGGGGATTTAGCAGAAATGATGGGTGGGGGAACTCCTTCCAAAAATAACCCTACTTACTGGCAAGGTAATCTCCCTTGGGTCAGCCCTAAAGACATGAAAGTTGATTATCTGTCAGATACAATAGACCACATTTCGGAAGTAGCAATTCAAGAGTCGACAGCCAAAATAATTCCAGCAGAGTCATTGCTTATTGTTGTTCGCGGCATGATTCTACTAAAAAAAATTCCTCTGGCTATCAACGTAGTGCCCGTTACTTTGAATCAGGATATGAAGGCTATAAAACCGTTTAAAAAAGCCGTCTTACCCTATTTATTTATCTGCTTAAAAGGTCTGGAACCCATGTTACTAAGAGAAGTAAATACAGCTACTCATGGAACTGGCAAGATAGATAGTGAAATATTAACTAACCTACATATCCCTCTCCCTCCCCTTGCTGAGCAGCGGGCGATTGTGGCTGCGGTGGAGCGGGCGTTGGGGCAGGTGGCGCAGTTGCGGGCCGAGTTGCAGGCGCAGCGGGCGGGCGCGGGCGAGTTGCTACGTGCCCTGCTGCACCGGGCGTTTGCGGGTGGGGAGGAGGTTGAAACGTAGGTCCGCTTTCTTTACGCATAGAAATCCATACGTAAAGAAAAGGCGATAACTTTACGCACAGAATTCTGTGCGTAAAGCAAACACGTAGTATATGAAGCGAATCGACGTAGGCCAATTTGATGCCGGACACCTCATAAAGCGCATTGATTATAAAAGTTTTGAGCCATCACTCATCAATCACGAATGGGCAATCGGCGACCCGCAGATCAGCAAACTACTCGAAGAAGCCACACTGAACATCGGTAAGCTCGACGCTTTCTCAGTCATCGTACCCGACGTAAGCACGTTCATTCGGATGCACGTTGTTAAAGAAGCCACCACGTCGAGCCGTATTGAAGGCACCCGCACTGAAATAGACGAAGCCCTCACGCCCGAAAAAGACCTTGCCCCGGAAAAGTTAGACGACTGGAACGAAGTGCAGAACTACATTCGGGCGATGGATTACGCCATCGGTCAGTTAGATACGCTGCCACTGAGCAGCCGTCTGTTTCGGCAAACGCACAGCCAACTGCTCAGTGGCGTGCGGGGCCGCGAAAAACAACCCGGCGAGTACCGGCGCAGTCAGAACTGGATTGGCGGGGCCTCCATCCGTGATGCCGTGTTTATACCGCCCCACCACAGCAGCGTCGACGCGCTCATGGGCGATTTGGAGTTTTTTCTGAATAACGACCAAATCAGCGTTCCGAATCTGATTCGGATTGCCATCGCTCATTATCAGTTTGAAACCATTCACCCGTTTCTGGACGGTAACGGGCGGTTGGGGCGGCTCATGATTACGCTCTACTTAGTCAGGAGCGGTATGCTGCACAAACCTACCCTATATCTATCTGATTTTTTTGCGCGGAACAAAACCCTGTATTACGACAATCTGATGGGCGTTCGGACGCACAATCGGCTTGAGCAATGGCTTAAATTTTTTTTGGTAGCCGTAAAAGAAACCGCTGAAAAGGGTATCGATACCTTTCAGCATATTATGGCTTTGCGCGAAGAAATTGAGCATCAGCGCATTTTTGCCTTGGGGAAGCGCATACCCACGGCCCGCCTGTTCATGCACCACCTGTATGCGTATCCGGTGGTTACCGACATTCCTGGTTTAGCCCGGATTCTGAACGTATCGCGCCCTACGGCGGGTACATTAGTCAATGACTTCACCCGGCTGGGCATTCTGCGCGAACGAACGGGCTTTCAGCGCAATCGCCTGTTTGTCTTCGATGAGTATTTGAAACTGTTCTCTTAACCGCGTACTTCACCTATAACGTTGGAGATGAGAAACCAGAAACGCTGAATCATAAGATGGTCTAATTTTTGCTTAACGTATCGTGCAAACACACCACTCCATCGAAGCCATCCACAAAGTATTCGGCACAAACGACCGGCCCGTGCTGGTCAGTTGCAGTGACCTGAACGACTACGTTTGTAAATACCGTTACCCGAGCCGTCTGTTTAACGAGTTACTGGCATGGTGTTTTTTGAAAGAGTGGAATATCCCAGTACCTGAAGCCTGTTTTATTAGTGTCAGGTCTGAGCATATTACGGCTGAAGCGATGCAGGCAGGTGGTCGTTTAGCGTATTTTGAACGGCCTGTTATCGGGTCTCTGTATTATCAGCATGGCCGTGAGATAGACAACTCCCTGACGGCATTGGGCAACAATAGCAACGACTTGCGAAAGATACAAAACCGGGTAGATTTACTAAAAATAGCCCTTTTTGACCTGTGGATGACCAATGAAGATCGCAATGGCAATAATTACAACCTGCTGTTGATACCTATAAAATCTGGCAAATTCTACCTTCATGCTATCGATCATGCATCTTGTTTCAATTCGGGGAACGTTGGTCAGTATTCATTGTCTGGACTGACTGCCGAAGATAGCGTGCTGTCAACAGACATCTGCCGATTACTTTATGCAAATAGTACCGTCAAAAAGCGCGATAGTGAGATTGTGTTAGAGCTTTTCCGACAAAATGTAGCTGCATGTAAGAAACGCTTACCGAAATTTCTGAAATTTGTGCCTCTTTCCTGGGGTATTAACACGACAGAATGTGAGTCCTGGCTTATTGACAACCTTTTCGCTGATGATTGGTTAAAGTCGGTGGAGTCAGACTTCAGGCACTATTTACAAGAGTACGTGTGTTAATATATTAGACCAGTAGAGTTTTTCGTTTCCCAAGTCCAATGAAAACGTTTTACAGCATCGTATATGCCAATATCCGCCCTTCTGTGGACGAGCGGGTCAGTATTGCGTTGCTGTTGCGCGACGAGCAACGTATCATTTTTCACCACGCCCCCGAAAAGCTTGATGCGCTTCGTATGCTCATGCCGTCTGAAGCGTTCAGCCTGCTGCGGGTTTTGGTTAAAAACTTAGACGAGTACATTGCCAATCCAGAGCCGGTAAACGAGCATTTCAATTACAAGGTAGCTATTGAGCCATTTGAACGGCGGTTTTTAGATCGGGGTTACGTTTCGTATCTGGCTACATATAGCAACAACCTGCTCACATTCTCTGAACCTAAGGCTATTGATCTGCCCGTTACCGACGAAGCCTTCACGCAGCTATTTAAAAAGTATATTCACCAGGATTGGGAGACGGCCCGCCGACAGGCAACCCGTAGCCAAAGTATTGAACGGGTTCGGCGGGAGCTATATCCTAAGGTCAAGGGCCGCGTTAACCTTGATTCAACCATTACCAACCAAATTTTGCCTAATCTGGTAACGCCTACTAAAGTCAACATTGCCGGACGTAACGAAGTGAGCATGGTGGCGCAGGTTATCGAGTTCGATAAAAAGCAACCTTACTCGCTTGAAGCGGATGTAAATCGGATGTTGGCTCTGGCAAGGGCTTTTGAAGCTAATGGCGAAACAAATGGGAAATACTTCATTATTGGTAAAGAGCCTGGGTTAGCCTTACCATTTCAGCGTAGCATCTGGCAAAACATTCGTCAGCAGCCAACATTCGAGTTCGTTCCCGACACTGAAACCGCCCGTATAGACGAGTACATTGTGGAACATAACGTACAGCCACTAATCCCTGAATTGGCTGTAGATTCTGAGATTGGATAGTACGTGACTAACCCCCTGTTGCTTCTCTAAAAGCCGGTTGAGAGAATCTCAATAGAATTGGCTACTATGATGGCTTTTGTCCATCCTACTAAAACAGTTTCCAATGTTGCGTACGCTAATGTTCAACCACTTATCTATAAGCGGACATGCCCTGCTACAATGGGCATTTGCGGGCGGGGAGGAGATTGGGGCCATAGAGCCTACAGAAGTCGTGTACCTACATCAGCATGTCGCTTAGCCCAATTAACCTTCCCGTAACATAACCCCTTTTTTGCCAGTTGTAACGGGTACATCCCATGCATTAACAATACGACATGAACTGGCAGTTTTTACGAACGCGAAAAGTTATGTGGTCGGCCTGGCTGTGCTGTGTTTGTGCGTCGGTTATGGCGCAACAGGCATATCAGCCTTACCAGAAACCCACTGAACGTCAGCCGGGTATCTACTTTCCGCAGGCTCCGCTTCCGGGCGAGTGGCGCAAATCGCTGGGGCTGGTGTTTACCTCCACGCCCCCCGAAATAACGGAGGAAATCCGCGTAATTGTGCCAGCTATCGATGTCAACCTACAGAAAAGGTTGTCGAAACAATGGTATTTGTCGGGGCGGATTCAAACGCAGGTTGTGCAGAGTAATCTGGCTCTGGGACCCCGCTACGCTACCCGCCTGACCGATAAACTGTTTGTCGGGCTGGGCATCGATGGTGTCTGCTGGTTTGGGGCACTAACCATCAAAGACGTATTCAATAGTCAGGCGTTGGGGCTGCAAACCATTCCGAACGTATCGTTAGGCTACCGGCCCACACGTGACCTGCAACTGACGTTTCGGACCGAGGGCGTCATGGATTTGTATTACCGGTCGCGGGCGGGGTCGCTCGAAATCGAATACAAACGGCGGCAGCTCAACGGCGTAGCGTTCGTGTTTGCCCTGGAGCAGCCGTTCTACAAACAGCGGCATGTATCGCTGGGCGTTCGGGCCTTGTACTCCAATTTCAACTGGCAGTTCTGGTCGCTCTATGCTACGTTCGAGCGCGATTTCTTTTATCCACAACTTTTCTTCGACTTCATTCTGTGAATAAACTGGCTTATCTGCTCCTCGGCCTGGCCGGGCTGGCTGTCGGGTGTCGTGAAGTCTACGAAGCCCCGATCCCGCACTCATTTGCGGACATTCCGGGCGCGGGTCGGTTTACCACGCCCATTCGTCAGCAAATGGACGGTGTTTATACCGTGTCGGAGGGGGCAGCTACGTTCGGCGAACAGGTAGCCGTGAAATGGACGTTTACGCTGGACGGTTCTGATACAACACATTATCTGTCTATTTTCACTGGCAATCAGGCTGGCTTTTTCAATCTGGAGCGCACGGCCAATGCTGATAGCCTGACCTTGATGGGCTATTGGCGCAAGCTTGTAAATACGGAAACGGGTCTGGTACAACTGGCTCTTCGGCTAAAGCGAAACGGGCGGCTGCAACCCATTACGGGTGTACTTAGCAGCCGCGATACACTCGTGCTGACGGGCCAATACGGCAACCGTGACCGCAGCCCGAATCAGCCGCTCACACTTACGTACCGCCGACCGCTGAATCCGCGCCCGTTCGAGATTCTGGCGCATCGGGCTGGCGGACGCACGTCTGATCTGCTGTCGGTGTCTGAAAACTCGCTGGAAATGATCGAACTGGCGTCACGGTTGGGCGCAACAGGTATCGAGATCGACATTAAGTTCACCAAAGATGGTGTTCCGATTCTTTACCACGACAATAAGCTGAATCTGCGGCTGATTCAGAAAAACGGGCTAACCGGACCCATCGAAGACTATACCTACCAACAGCTAAACACCTTCGTCCGGCTCATCAACGGCGAGAAAATTCCAACCCTGGAAGAAGCTTTAGAAACCGTTATCAGCCATACCAATCTGCGTTTTGTCTGGTTAGATACCAAATTTTCGGGACCAATGGACAAGATTCAGGCCATTCAGCAGCGGTTCAGGCAACGCGCCATTCTGGCCCGGCGCAATCTGCAAATCGTCATTGGTTTACCAACGCAGCAAGCTGTAGATGCCTACCGGGCTTTAAACGACCGCGCCAATACGCCCGCCCTGTCTGAGTTAGATACGGCCATAACGCGCAACATCGGAGCCAGGATATGGGCACCTCGCTGGACCCTCGGTCCGCAACTTGAGCAGGTCAAGGCCATGCAGGCTGAAGGCCGGACTGTATTTGTCTGGACGCTCGATGAGCCGAAATTCATCGAACAATTCATTCGTGAAAGCCGGTTCGATGGTATTCTGTCAAATTATTCGCCTTTAGTCGCCTATTACCATTATGTGGAGCCATAAGTTGTCTCTGTCCATATTGTTGCTTGCTGCCCAGGTTGCCACTGCACAGATAGCGGCAGACACCACCGCACCCAGGCGCGGCCCGTACAATTTAGTTGTTATAGTGGGTGGAGGTTTGTCGTACTATAGTCGGCTAATTGGCATACCGCCCGGTGTTCAGAACGTAGCGATCAACCGGATTACCGCTCCTGCCACGGTTCGGCTGATGTGGTATCCCGACCACCGGCTGCGGATTGGTTTAGAGAGCGGGCGCGTACCGCTGTACAGTTATCAGGTTACGGCATCGGGTGAGCGGGCGCGGGTAGGCGTATCGGCAATTCCAATTCTGCTGTTATTTTCGATGCCGCTGGCGTGGCTGAGCGAAGTCTCGCCCGATGGCAAAGAACGAAGCCTGGCCCAGAGATTGTCGGTCACGGCGGGGCCGGGGGCATACATCGTGCGTTCGGATCTGTCGTATCTGGGCGAGGTCAATACCAGTAAGGTTAGCATAGGCTGGATGCTGGCGGGTGCTTATTCCCAGCCCATTAGTCAGCGCGTGCGGCTGGCGGCTGAAGTAAAATGGTACAACATAACCGCCCCCAGCGACGCCGTTTTATCGATACAGGCGTTGTTGGTGTGGCGGGCATTTTCGTGGTAAAAAATGACCGAACTACTTTTCCTGAGCGATACGCAGGCTCCGATGTTTGTGGAGCGGTTAGTTTTGCGAACGCATCAGAACACGCGGGCTACGCAGGTGATATTTTCGGAGATTATTCGCCGGAAACCACCGGTGCTATACTGGCTTGGCGATATTGTGTCGCTGGGGTTTCGGAACAACAAGTGGCGAATCATCGATGAGTTTCTGGCACAATGCACGGCGGTCGGTACGGCGGTATACGCCATCATGGGCAACCACGACGTAATGGGTCGCCCGCGCAAAGGTGCCCGCAATTTTCAGCAACGTTTCCCCGACCACAGCCCAACCGGCTACCTGCAACGCACCGACAACACCGCCGTAGTGATGCTCAACTCCAACTTCTCGACACTGTCGGTCAGTAATCTGGTCAAGCAGCAAACGTGGTATGAACAAACGCTGCGCGACCTCGATGCCGACCCAAATGTGGCGGTGGTGGTTGTAACCTGCCATCACGCGCCATATTCCAACAGTAAATTAGTGGGGTCGAGCAAGTTAGTGCAGCAGCGGTTTGTGCCGCCCTACATACGTTCGCAGAAAGCCCGGTTGTTTATTACGGGGCATTCACACGCCTTTGAACGATATGAGTTCGACGGAAAAACGTTTTTAGTGATTGGTGGAGGGGGTGGATTGCGGCAACCGCTCAACACCTCGCCCAGCCGCCTGCCCGATCTGGCCGGAAACTACAAGCCACTTTTTCACTACCTCGTTGTTCGGCACAACGGCAACGGGCTGGCTATCACGTCTTACTGCCTGCGGAGTGATTTTTCGAGCTTCGAGGTAGGATACGAGTTTGTTGTGTGACAGCTAACGTCTGAACCCAGGTCAATCAGCATTTGAACATGCGATTGTAACGCGGCTCCGAACGACGGCTTTTGATTGTACCTGATGCCGTGTTCGATAGCTGTTTGCCGCACAATTGTTGAAAGAGCCGGATAATGGCGGTGCGAAATTGTTGGAAACAGATGGTGTTCAATCTGATAGTCAAGTCCGCCAATATACCACGACAGCAGGCGCGGGCATCGAAAATTGGCCGTGGTCTGCACCTGATGAATCGCCCATGCGTTGAGTATACTACCCGATTCGTTAGGTAGGGGTTGGTTGGCTCCTTCAACGATATGCGCCAGTTGAAACACCAAACTCAAAATCAGCCCGGCCACGAAATGCAGCACAAAAAAGCCAATAAGCCATTGCCCAAAAGTAAGGTCGGTGGTTAGCAGTGGTATTCCAGCGATAAACAGCCCGTAAGCCAATTTGCTGATTAGCAGAACGCCCATGTCGTGTCTGGAGAACGGCGTAACGGTTCGGTTGCCACTGGCATGTTGGCGATTGTAGCTCAGTGCCAGCCGAAAATCTTTGGCTAAGAAGGAGAACGTCATCAACCCATACAGGCCAAAGGCGTAAATAAATTGAAAACGGTGATAGGGTTTACGCACCTCGCTGGGGCAGAGCCGCAGCCAGGGTTTACCGGTAATGTCTTCGTCGACGTTGTGAATATTGGTGTAGGTGTGGTGCAGGGTGTTATGCTGGGTTTTCCAGTTCTTTACATTACCACCAATCAGAAACAGGCTTGCTCCGAACAGGTTGTTAACCCAGTTTTTGCTTGAAAAAGAGCCGTGGTTAGCGTCGTGCATAACAGCCATACCCACCCCCGCTTTGCCAATCCCCATTAACACAACTAAAGCCAACATGGCTGGAAGCGAAAACTGATTGCTGATAATCAGACCATACGGAACCAGCAGTAAGGCCATCATAAATAGCCCTTTCACTACCATGCCCCCGGCACCCTGCTTCGAGTGGGCTGTTTCAACAAAATAAGCTTCGATACGTTCGCGGAGAATCGGAAAGAACGTAGACTTATCTTTATTGAGAAACTTAACGGTTGTTGTTCGCACAGAGCAGCCAGTTTTTTTTCGGATACAAATCGAAAGATAACTCTATTCTTCCGAATGGCGGCACCCGGCACATGAATCTTAACGAAAAGAAAACCTATCCGCTATTAGTTTGTATAATCTCCCACGCTCGACGCGACCAATCACAACCGTAACCCTACCGACAGGTAGCCCGTGCGGCCATCGGCGGGCAGAATGCCCGGACCGGGGTAGCCTCCTGCCCGGCGCGTGAAATAACGGGCATCGGTCAGGTTGTTTACGCCCGCCCGGAACGTGTACCGCTTCTTTAAGTCGAACGACGCCGACAAATCCACGACCTGATAAGCCGGAATCACGCCCGTTTGTGCATTGGCTGAGGGTGTTATGGTGTTGTTGGCGTCGCTATAAGCCATGCCTACGCGGTTGAGCAGGGCCGTTACGGTCAGGGTTTTGTAGGTGTAGTTAGCCCCAAAACGACTGATAAGCTCTGGTGCGTTCTCAACCCGACGGTCGCCCAAGCTGATTTCTGTTACCTGTCCGTTGGCTACCGTACTTGTGCGTAGTGAGCGATACCGGGCATCGGTGTATCCTACCGACGCGAACAAACTCAGGTAGCCTACCTTCGAGCGGCCTGCAAATGCTACCACCGGGTCAAATTCAACGTATGCTTCAACGCCCTGACTCACACTTCGGCCCACATTCGTGCGGAGTTGATAAGGCCGGTTAGCCGCGTTCAACAGTGTCAATGTGCCGATGCGGTCGTTGTAGTTCAGATGAAAATAACCAATGTCGAAGTTAAGGTATTTGCCTACGGCTCCGCGCAGGCCCGCGTCGAGCGTATAGCCACGGGCATCGCGCAGGTTAGGATCGACCACAAAGTCGGTAACGGCGGCTGGTGTCAGGTCTGAAAACAGCACGGGCCGGTATGCCTGCGATGCGTTGCCGTAGAGCGTGATGCCTTCAGCCAGTTTGTACTCAGTACCAATGCCCGCCAGCACAAACCGACGACTGCTTTGCTGCGAAACAAGGTTTTCGGTGCCGTTGGCGTTGAGGCTAAACCGGCCATTGATATCGTTGGTAAGCGATTCAACGCGCAGACCGGGCGTGACGGTCCAGCGATTCGTGATGCGAAACAGATTCTCGGCAAAAAACGCGACATTCGTGACCGATAGGCTCAAGTCGCGTGGGAAACGGTCAGTTTGCAGATTCAGGTTAAAGTCACGGCCCGTATCGCCCCGGCCCTGCTGTTGCCGTTGCGTATGTCCATCGAAGTATTTTACACCTGTCGAGAGGTTGTGTTTCCGACCGAAGAGCGTGTATCCTGTCACAAGCCGGAGTTCGCTGCCCCAATTGCGGTACAAGTCCCGATCAATCTGGCGATTAGCAAACTGACCGGCGGCATTGGGTATGTCGGGCGTGGTGATGGCCGACGTAAAGCCGATGCTATTGCGGTCAGCAATCAGACCGTGTACGTTGGCGGTCAGGCGGGTTTGGTCGCTGATGGCGTATTCGGCGGTCAGTACCGGCACTGTCCAGGGGGTGCTAAACCAGTTACGGGCGCGGCTGCTTTGCCGGGCGTCCTGCGCAAACTGCGCGTCGGTTAGGCCACCGGGTTGTTGACTTTCATTGTACATGCGCGTCAGTTCGGCAGTCAGGCGCAGGCGGTTCGTTACGGCATATGACAGCGACGCATAACCGTTGAAGATACCGTAGCCACTGTTTTCACGCCAGCCGTCGGCCCGGCGATAATGGGCATAGGCGTTGTATTGCAGCCGCCCCACAGTGCCGCTGATGCGGTTGTACGTGGAAAACAGGCCGTAGCTGCCCACTGTCTGTTGCGTTTCGAGGCTAAATGGCTTATTCTGCGCGGCTGGTTTTAGCACGTAATTGAGTAATCCACCAAACTGCGGTCCGTATTGCAGCGATGCGCCCCCGCGAACGAGTTCGATGCGGTCAACGGCTTCCATCGGCGGATTGTAGTAAGCTTCAGGATACCCAAAAGGGTCGGAACTAATGTCAACGCCGTTCTGCCGGACATTGAATTCCCACGACCGATTCGGACTCAACCCGCGCACCGAAACGCCTACCTGCACACCTGAGCCATCGTTTTCCCAGACCATCACACCCGGTGTTTTGCTAAAAATTTGCCGGGTATTATTGGTAACGAGGTTGGCGTCGAGTGCGCTCAGATTAATGACTTCTGTCTTTTTTCCGGCAAAGATAGCCGTTGGCGTTACACTGGGCAGGGTTTCACGTTCGCGTAGCCCTTTGGCGGCAATAATCTTAATTTCAGTCAGTTGCGCTACACTCTCGTTAATAACCAC
The DNA here is from genome assembly GCF_001988955.1 of Spirosoma montaniterrae. Taxonomy (NCBI): domain Bacteria; kingdom Pseudomonadati; phylum Bacteroidota; class Cytophagia; order Cytophagales; family Cytophagaceae; genus Spirosoma; species Spirosoma montaniterrae. Next base: position 4,940,667 of record NZ_CP014263.1, read on the forward strand.
ATCGAGTGCCGTGGTTTCGCGCCGACGAATGGTCAGTGTTTGCTCGTGTGGCAAAACACCCACCCCCGAAACAATAACGGTGTAGTTGCCTTCGGGCAGGTCCTGAAACCGAAACTGCCCCGCCTGATTGGTGGTTAGTCCCCGCACCGTGCCTTTAAGCCGAACGGTCAGCCCTTCGGCGGGCATACCGCTGCGGTCACGCACTACGCCGGTGAGCGTTCCGGCGGGCAGGCCAATACCCGGCTTCGGATTATCGTCGACTGGTGTGGCAATTGATGAAGTGTAAAACGTGACTACTAAAGCGAGTGAACAAATGGTAAGGCGCATTATCTTGTTTAGACTGATTCAAAACAATGCAAAAGTAATAGGCATTGGATTGATAGCAATACTTTGTTTAGAATTAATCAAAATAATTTAATGGCCTTTGAACAGGTATATGAACTCATTGGATAGCCAATCTAAACGTCAGAGACACTCCTTGTAAAGATTTATAATTACGGACACATTCGCTTAACAGATCCTTATACTCGATTCAGCACGATACTAACTTGCCGCCAAATGCACTAATTATGACGATAAATAACCACATCAACCACATCGCTATCATTGGAGCGGGACCGGCGGGGCTTTCGATGGCGCGGGTCCTGAAAAAGATGGGGACCCCTTTCACCATCTACGAAAAACACCACAATACGGGCGGAATCTGGGACATGAACAACGAAGGCTCGCCTATGTACGAAGCCGCCCATTTTATCTCGTCAAAAACGCTTTCAGGGTTTCCTGATTTCCCGATGCCCGCGCACTACCCCGACTATCCGACCAGAGTCCAGATTCTGGCGTACATCCGGGCCTTCGCACAACATTATGACCTGGAGCGGCATATCAAATTCAATACAAAAGTAACGCAGATAGAAAAGACGGAGCAAGGCTGGGAGGTTCAAACAGAGTACGGAGGCCGACAAATACATAAAGCGGCAATTTGTGCCAATGGCCCACTTTGGCAAGCGAATATCCCCGCCTATCAGGGGCATTTTTCAGGAACGATTCGGCATGCTTCTACTTTTAAAAAATCTACCGAACTGCTCGACAAACGCGTTTTGGTAGTGGGCGGAGGCAACTCGGGGATAGATATTGCCTGCGAGACTGCCTCGTATGCAAACGAAGCTTACCTGAGTCTCAGGCGTGGGTATTATTTCATTCCGAAGCACATATTTGGCGTACCTGCCGACGTGTTTGCCCACGGTGGCCCCAAGTTGCCCACCAAACTGAATCAGTGGATTCTAAAAAAGATGCTGCGCGTTGCCGTTGGCGACCAAACTAAATTTGGCCTCCCCAAGCCCGATCACGAATTGCTGGAGTCGCACCCAATTATGAATTCGCAAATCCTGCACCACACCTCACACGGTAATCTAAGCGTCAAACCAGATATCAACTACTTCAACGGTAATCAGGTGCATTTCAACGATGGTAGCGTGATAGAAGTAGACGAAGTAATTTTCGCTACGGGGTATGATTACGCGATTCCATACGCCAAAAAACACTTCGACTGGAAAGACAATCGCCCAAAATTATACATGAATCTCTTCAGTCCGAAGCACGACAATTTGTTTGCCATCGGGTTTATGGAGACCAACTCGGCGGCTTATGAGATGTTTACGGAGATGGCAAAACTAATTGGGGATTTTCTGAATGCCGACCCGGAAACTGCGCGAAAGTTCAGGCAAAAGGCAGAAACCGAAGTACTCGATCTTTCGGGTGGTTTAAAGTTCGTGGCCTCTGCGCGGCACACGGGCTACGTAGATAGCGATACGTACAGGGCGTTCCTAAAAAAACTACAAAAGCAAATGGGCTGGAAGCCTTATAAAAAAGGCGATTACCTCACGCCATAACTGAAGACCATTCGCAGCGTTGCGCCCTCACTCTTCCATCACATTTCCTACGCCTAATTCTGCGAACAGCGTTTGCCAGTACTGGGTTACGGCGGGATTATTCTCGCGCACCGATGCGTTTGGTGCAAAAGGCAGCAGCATCGTAATCTCAGGGCTGCCAATGGTGTAGCGTTTCAGGTTCTGGGCATCTGCTTTGGCCCATTCGTCGGCCTGGGTGTTATCGCGTGGGGGGGTCTTCTGAAAATCGCGTCGATTCGCACCGGGTACGCTCTCGATCATGTCGCTGAGGTAGTAGACTTTCACAGACAGGCCCGTTTCGCTGGCTTTTTCAATGACCGGCAGGCTGGCCCAGATGTCGGTGCGCTGGTTGGAAGCTCCGTCATTCTGCGCCACCAACTGTTGCAGCACCCGTTGCCGAATCTGCGCTTTTTCGCGTGTGAGCAGCAGGTCGAACTCCGTTTCAGCGGCTTCGCGGTCGGTGGGGCTGGCTGCTGAAACGTCTTCCATTTCGGCGCGTACCGTCATGTTCAGGGCGCGGGCTTTGCTGGTGTTTTCGTGGATAAAGTACACGTCGAGCCGGTCGCCTTTCTGCCGGATATTCTGCTCGATAATATCGTTGATAGCCTGCTGATACTTCCTCATCACAAACGCCCGGTTTACATTTACGCTGCGCGTTTTGTCGATAAAAATCAGCGTGTAAGTAGGATCGGAAGTAGAGGGTTTTTGCTCTGTCGAACAGGAAAAAAGGGTTAAACACAGAGATACGCAGAGGAAACACAGAATTGCACCCCACCCCAACCCCTCCCCGTTAGGGAGGGGCTTTGCAAGCCAGTTATTTAAGCCCCTCCCTAACGGGGAGGGGTTGGGGTGGGGTATAGACTGGGGCTTCCAAAAATTAGCTTTCATTATTTCATCAGTTCGGCCCGCAACGTGCTGTCGGCGGGTTGGTTATGATTCCAGTAATCGTTCTGAATGGTTTTAGTAAGAACGGCGCGGGAGGTCAATAAAGCATCCTTCGACGGATAAGTTTCTTCCCAGCCCACAATACGGTGCGGAAATGCCCGCTCAAACACAATCATTAACGTTCGGTCGTCGGTGGGGTATTGTACGGTGTACGACTTCAGGAATTTGCCCGGAAATAACACACCTTCATAGTCGTCGAGTTTGGCCGTTGCGGCCAGTGGTTCGAGGGTTTTGTGCCGCAGCCGGGCCGAAGCAGTGCCGGGAATCAGGCGTATGTCGCCCGTCGGGAGTTTGTCGGGATTAATCCGGATGCGGTTCCAGAGTTCATCTTCCAGGATGGCTTTTTCAACCACGTAATCTTCGTTAACCTCTTTCTCGAAATACGATTTGCCGACCACGCGGTAGCCACTGTTCTGATAATTAACCTGCAAATAGCTATGCCCACACCACTCCTGCGCCGACGTACTGACTTTCAGCGTGTTCGGAAAAGACGGATTGTTGATAGGCGTGAACACCGACGTAAACAGTGAATAATCGTAAATACCCGTCACAAACGTACGGCTGATGTTGGTTTTCAGCACAGGTACAGCGTTAGCGCGGCTGGTCGTGCGCGACCCCGGTTCGGACTCGGACTTTACCTGCGTATCGGTTCTGAAATCTTCGGTCACGAAAATCAGTACGGCTTCGCCGGGGTTCAGCACCCCGTATTGCGCCTGTTGCAGTTTGTAGTGATTCAGTTCGGCTTTACCCGCAAACCAGTAGGCAGCAAAGTCGGGCGAGGGCTTTTCGGCAGGCTTAGCGGTCTGAGCAGCCGGTTGCTGAAAAATCGTTGCTCTCATAGCAAAGGCAAACACGATTGCCAGCGCGAGAACAAGAAGCAAAAAGTTTTTTGTGATGGTCTGTTTCATCGATACCAGTAAAATGTAATTGAACCGGCTTGTTCAACAACGTCAAGTTCATGATGATCGGAGGTAACGACTGTTGCGCCAAGTAACTGTGCCTGAGCCAATAAAAACGAATGTCTCTATAAAATTGATAATAAACTTCATAGGCATTGACAGCATGAATGTATAATGAACAATTACCATTCTCTGCGCTACGAAATAATGCCCGAATATTAGCCACGCCCGGCTCGCTTCCCAGAAAAGCTAAAATGGCGTTGGCATCCAATAAATAAACGTCTGTCACTGTAAGCCTTGCTGATGTTCGCGCTGTTTTTCCCTGTCGTTTTCACGGGCCAACGTTTCTGACGTTATTCCCGCACCTGCATATTTCCCCTCCAGTCGCGTCCAGACCGAATCAGTTCTCGTCGATGGGTTGCTCTTTTCCACAACGATATACGGTATAGACCTCAGAAAATTCATCAGAATTTCCTCTTTCTCTTCCGGGACATGAATTGTGACGGTTGACATAACTTTCCTAAATTTTATCAAATCTACTAGTTTACAACGTATCTTGCTGAATAGCTTATCAACCGCTACGTTCGTTATGCGCATCTCTTCCCTCCGCCCGCTGCTCATTCTTCATTGTACATTCTTCGTTATCCATTCTTTAGTTGCCCAGGTTGAAAAAGCCCCGGCCCGCAGGCAGGGCGAGGGCGACGGGCCGCATAACCGGCTCATTATTCGGGGCGTTACCCTTATTAACAGCACGGGTGCCCCGCCGGTTGGCCCGGTCGATATTGTTGTCGAAAAAAATCGCATTGCCCAGATTCGGCAGGTAGGGTATCCGGGCGTTTCTATCGACCCCAAAAGCCGCCCAACGGCCAATGCAGGCGACAAAGAACTGAACTGTGAGGGCATGTACCTGATGCCCGGCTTCGTAGACATGCACGGCCACATTGGCGGTTCGGCGCAGGGAGCCAACGCCGAATACGTGTTTAAACTCTGGATGGGCCACGGCATTACAACCATTCGCGACCCAAGTTGCGGCAACGGGCTGGATTGGGTGCTTGAACACCGCGCCAAAAGCAACCGCAACGACATTGTGGCTCCGCGCATTCTGGCCTACACCGTGTTTGGGCAGGGCGCGAAAGACCCCATCAGCACCCCCGAACAGGCGAGGGCGTGGGTACAGCAGAACGCCAAACGCGGAGCCGATGGCATTAAGTTTTTCGGGGCCGAACCAACTATATTCAGAACCGCTCTGGAAGAGAACAAAAAACTGGGGCTGCGTTCGGCCTGTCACCATGCCCAGTTGGAAGTGGCTCGTATGAATGTGCTGGCTACGGCCAAAGCGGGCCTGACCAGCATGGAACACTGGTATGGCCTTCCCGAAGCTCTGTTTGAAGACAAAACCGTGCAAAACTACCCGGCCACGTATAATTACAACAACGAACAAAACCGATTCGAGGAGGCCGGTCGGCTATGGGAACAGGCCGCCAAACCTGGTACGCCAAAGTGGAATGCCGTGATGGACTCGCTTATCCGGCTCGACTTCACGCTCGACCCAACCTTTAACATCTACGAAGCCAACCGCGAACTGATGCTGGCCCGACGCGCCGAGTGGCACGACGACTATACGCTGCCCAGCCTATGGCGGTTCTACGGACCGAGTCGCATCTCGCACGGGTCGTATTGGCACAACTGGGGCACCGAGCAGGAGGTGGCCTGGAAACGCAACTACCAGCTCTGGATGCAATTCATTAACGAATACAAAAACCGGGGTGGCCGCGTTACGGCGGGTTCTGATTCGGGTTTTATCTATCAGCTCTACGGCTTTGCTTATATCCGCGAACTGGAGTTGCTGCGCGAAGCGGGTTTTCACCCCCTCGAAGTAGTGCGGGCCGCTACCATCAAAGGAGCCGAAGCCCTCGGCATGGCCGATCAGATTGGCTCGGTAGAAGTAGGTAAGTTAGCCGACTTTGTGATTGTGAAAGAAAACCCGCTGGCAAATCTGAAAACACTTTACGGCACCGGGGCTATTCATCTGAACGAGAAAAACGAAGTCGAACGCGTTGGGGGCGTTACCTACACGGTGAAAGATGGTGTGGTATACGATGCCAAACAACTGCTGGCCGACGTGCGCAAACTCGTTGCCGATGCCAAAGCCAAAGAAAACTTCGAGATCACTCAGCCCGGCGTTCCGGCGAAGGCCGGGAAAGTGGGGGGGAGTGGGAAGGACTAACCGGAGCAGCAGGACGCGCATTTCGTTTCTGTAGCAGAAACGGTATAATCAGGAAGCTAATACCGCTGAAGATCAGGTTGAAACCAAAGCCAACGGCGTGCAGGAACGTAGCGGCTGTAGCTCCCTGCGCCGTAGTAAAACCATACAAAACCAACGCCCGGCTGACAAAAAAGTGATACGTACCAATGCCGCCCTGTGTCGGAACGGCAATGCCCCCCAGCGAGCTGACGGTTAAAATGGTGAGTGCCGCCGACGGGGGTAACGACCGCGTGACGTCAAATGCCTGAAGCAGCAAATACGTGAACGCCCAACCCATTAGTTGATAAGAAACCGTCAGCCATACGAACAGAGCGGGTTTGGGCAGTCGCCGAATTGCCAGAAAACCCTCACGAAAGCCGTTGATGGCTCCTAACACTTTCGTAGTCAGCCGATGTTGGCGGATGTGCTGATTCGTGAATAGCCACCAGCCTATAAGCCCACCTGCGACTACCAGAACAAGCATGATTTCAGCCCAAAAAACATCAGGAAGGGCAAGGGTAAGGTTACTCAGGTAGGCTTTCATCCGAACAAACTCAACCAACACGGTCAACAGCAACGTCAGCAGTAACACAAACAAATCGATAACCCGTTCGCCTGCAACGGAGCCAACACTGTGCGAAAGCGGAATACCATCGGTACGTTGTAGGGTGCCGCATCGGGTCAGTTCGCCCGCGCCGGGAATAATCATACTCGCCATAGCTCCCGATAGTATAGCTATAGCAACTCGAAAGAGAGAAGGGCTGTAATGCAGAGCCTGTAATGTAAGCATCCAGCGAATGGCACGCAGCAGGTAATACATACCAAATACTACCGCTGCAACCAGCAAAACCCAATAATTTGCTTTTTGGAACTGGTCGGCAAGCTCGCCCAAAGGAACGTCTTTCAATACATACCACAGAAGCCCCAACGCCAGCAAAATAGAAATAGACTGGCTTACAAATCGCTTGTTCATCGGGGCAAATTAGTTATTTTACGAAACATACTATCGTAAGCTGGCAGAACTGGCACGGTATTAGTAGTTTTGATCTGTATACTCATTGGTATCGTCTAACCCATACAAAAATCTGTCCGTAACCTCTTTATGTCGAAGAAAAGGAAAGGTTCGCCCGTTGCTCCGGTCACGCCTTCGCCCAGCCGACTTGCCAAACCGCAGCCTGCTGCCGAACCCGTTTCGCTAAAATCGCAGCCCGTCGGGCCAGTCAAACCCGTTGAAACCCCCAACACTGAACAGCCTTTTGACTTAATTCGGTTCGACAGGCGGGTGAAGTGGTTTTTGGGCATATGCTTAGGATTGTTTCTGCTGCTCTCGCTGGCTAAAATTCATGCAGTTTCCATACCCATCTGGAATCAAATGATGCCCGATGGAAGTGATGCAAAGCGGGGGGTTATTTCTGGCGAATCGCGCCGAATCCGAATGGACGATTATGCAGTGATGGCACCGTGGATATTATCACAGACTAATCGAGGTTTGCCTCAGGAAAACGAAACAATTGGTGGTGGTAAAGCCCCCGTGCTGGTGACTCCGACTAATCATTTCAGCACACTGTTCCGTGCTGATTATTGGGGTTTCTTTTTCCTGAACGCTGAGCAGGGGTATGCCTGGGCATTCAATTTCCGGGCGATTCTGTCGCTGATAGGAGCAACACTTTTACTGCTGCTGCTCACACAAAATAATTTCTGGCTGTCTCTATTTGGAAGTACATGGCTATTTCTATCGTCAGGAACACAGTCGTGGACACACATACCAACTGTCATGATTGGTTCGGGCAGTCTGGCTGTAGTGGCTGCAATCTATTTATGTTTTGGTAAGAACAAAAGGCAGATCATTATTGCAAGTATAGGGCTATGCTATATGGTTTTATACTATGCGTTTATTTTATATCCGCCCTATCAGGTGCCGTTAGGCTATGTGTTTGCTGCTTTATTTCTGGGATACCTATTAACACATGTCAATAAGCAGCACCTAAGCTCTCAATGGCAAACTAAAATAATAGGAGCAATTAGTGCCTTGGCGGGGTCTGCCGTTATATTCTATCTCTACTTTACTGATTTGAAGCCGACCATCGATGCCATTACAAATACCGTTTATCCCGGCAAGCGTAGTGAATTGGGTGGTACAGGGTTCATTGCCAACTGGTTCTCGGAATATTTTAGCTGGCAGTTTAAAGACACGGCGTTTCCGGGTAGCTGGCTGAACCACTGCGAATTATCGCATTATATAACCTTTGCGCCAATTATCATTCCTTCATTGATACTTGTGTACGTTCTGACCCGCCAATTTGACTGGACGCTATTGCTACTTAGTGTATTTGTGGTGGCTGGCTATATCTGGATTGAAGTTGGTTTTCCAGCCTGGCTGGCAAAGCTGACATTGTGGAATATGAGCCCGACTCGTCGTATGCAAATTCCGTTTGGTATCGGGAACGTTTTATTGTCGGTTCTGTACCTGCATTATTTGACAACCGTTCGATTGCCGCGCAAAAATGAATGGGTACTGATGGCGGCTGTCATAATCGGTGTTATTGGTTTTGTTGGGTATGCTGTATACGTAAATGTTAATGACTCTGACGGTTTCTTCAAGGCATACCAACTATTTCTGCCAGCGGCTTTTTTTGCCGGATTGGGTATTTTATTGTTACCTACCTGGCAACCGTCTTACCGAACAGCCATTTTCGGAATTGCGATCCTCTTTTTTTTAAGCCCCAACTTAAGGCTTAACCCTGTCTCTAAAGGGTTGACGCCTATCACTGAGCATGTCTTGTACAAGGCTGTTCGTGATATTCAGAGCCGGGAACCCGAAGCCAGATGGGTGGTTTTTGGGGGGCAGTTCGTTTCGTATATGGTTACGGCAACTGGCGTTAATTTGCTAAGTGGTGTAAAATATACGCCACCAAGGCAGATTCTACGTGTTCTTGACCCGCAGGCAAAACGGGATTCAGCTTATAATCGTTACGCACACACGGTGTACAGCACATATATAAATCCGCAAAAACCAGACTCAGTTATCATGGTTAACACGTTTGAGGATGGCTATACAGTGGCTATGGACCCTTGCTCACCGCGCTTCAAAAAGCTGAATGTCAAATACATTATATTCGACCGGCAGCCGCAGCCAGTTGAAACGCGGTGCATGAAATTAGTTTCATCGTTAGGTTCGTTACAGATCTATCGAATAAACGATTGAGACCATGACTAAGGATAGAATTCTGGTCATTGTACCATGCTTCAATGAAGAAGAGGCCGTTGCAGCGGTAATTGAAGATATCAATCGGGCAAAAAACCGATATAGCCTACATCTTGACATACTGGCCGTCAACGACTGTTCGACGGATGGCACGTTGGCGGTGCTCAAAAGAGCGAACTGCCTGCATCTCGACCTGCCTGTGAACCTGGGTATTGGCGGGGCCATGCATGCTGGCTACAAATTTGCCTTCCGAAACGGCTACGACATAGCGGTTCAGATAGACGGCGATGGTCAGCATCCGGCAGATGAATTAATGAAGATTCTCCAGCCCATTTTCGATGGGGAGGCTGACATCGTAATTGGCTCGCGATTCTTAAACCGCAGCGGCTTTCAATCGTCGACCATGCGCCGGGTTGGCATCAATTATTTTCGCCGGCTAAATCAGATATTAATAGGGCAGACTATTTATGACAGCACGTCTGGCTTTCGGGCATTTAATCGGCTGGCTTTATCTACCGTGAACGTCTACTACCCTGATGAATACCCTGAACCAGAGGCTATTGTTCAGTTTGGTTTGCATCAACTCCGAATGACGGAAGTACCCGTGACAATGCGTGAACGACAAGGAGGAGTATCGTCTATCAATACCAGCAGAGCTATTTACTATATGGTCAAAGTGACATTGGGAACGCTGTTTATTTATGCCCGTCTACGAAATAAACTTAAGCATCAAATGGCATAAGTCATGGAAACGATACCTGTCGTCATACAAATTATTGGGCTGACTGGGGCCACCCTGTTCATGCTGTATATTTTTCGGTTGATTGTGCGCGGCCAGCTTCGGGAAGAATACTCGATTGTCTGGATATTATGCACGATTATCCTGATTGTTTTCTCAATCTGGCGACGCGGCCTGGAACAAATTTCGCTTGCCCTGGGCGTGTTTTACCCACCATCTCTGATTTTTCTGGCAGCCATATTCGCAATCATTATCTTTCTGGTACACTTATCGGTAGTGGTGTCTCGTTTACAAAATCATATCAAGACGCTTACGCACGAACTGGCTTATCTGAAACAAGAAGTGGCTATGTTAAAAGAAAACTCAGGACAAGCCGCTGACGGGCCACCCATATTAACAGAATCCTGATTGTATGGACCTACCTTCTATCAGCGTGATTACGCCATCTTTTAACCAGGGCCATTTCATCAGGCAAACCGTAGAATCTGTTCTTTGTCAGCAGTATCCCAAATTAGATTATACAATTATTGACGGTCTCTCAACTGATAATACATTATCGATACTTGAAACGTATAAAAGTCAGCTACGTCTGATTGTAGAACAGGACAGTGGCCAAACTGATGCTATCAATAAAGGTTTGCGTTCGGCTCAGGGAGAAATTGTTTGTTGGCTTAACTCAGACGATTATTTTCTGCCGGGCACGCTTCAGGCAGTTGGTACCTATTTTGCCCAGCATCCATCTTGTTTATGGCTAACGGGCGATTGTCTGATTGTTGACGAAGAGGGCACGATAATTCAGCAACCCATTCGGTATTATAAACGCTTATTGAGGCAATTACCTGTGCCTGTTTATCTGGGTCTAACAAATGCGGTATGTCAGCCCGCTACCTTTTGGCGACGTTCTATTCATGCGCAACTGGGCTATCTTGATGAGTCGCTCCGGTATACAATGGATTACGACTGGTGGCTGCGCTTGAAAAGCATACAACCTCCGGTTGTGCTGGCCCGGCCTCTCACAGCTTTCCGTATTCATAAAGATTCGAAGGGGGGCAGCGAATTTTCTCGTCAGTTTGAGGAGGATTATGCCGTTTTAACTAAGTACACATCCAACACATTGACCCGAACCGCACATAGATTGCACAATACGCTGATTAACAGTATTTATCGGGTGCTGAAAAAGGTGTAGGCATTGAGATATAAGGCTCGAACTTTTTGAAAAGAAAGCTGTGTGCCTATAAACAAGTAGATGCCAATCCATTTCAAAGGGTTTCTTGTGTGGCCTAAAGCAACGTTCTTAGCTTCGTAAGTCGATTTATATATATTGCCCCCTGTAATGTTTCCCTCTCTCATCGAAAAAACATGAATAAACCGCTTAGGAATACACGCCACTTCCCGTCGGTCGGTTATCTTATCAATCATCTGCAACCACAAGTCATAATCCATACAATACTGCAAATGCGTTTTTAACAGAATATTATGCTGTTTACAGAATGCTGGTCGGAAAAAAACATTTCCGCACATGATTGAGTCGGTAAACCACATTAAATGATAATCAAGATCACGCTTCAGGCGATTTTCGGTAACATTCGATGCTGTCCAATGAATTTTATAACTCCCATAGCATATAACCGGTTCTATACCTGTTTCGCTCTGGTAACTGTCCAGAAACGTATTTACATCATCGAGCACACAGTCGTCAACAAGGTAGTCGTCATTCCCCAACCAAAGTACATAATCGCCCTTCGCCGAAGCGATTCCTATATTTACGGCATCAGATAAGCCAATATCAAGGGGCTTGTCAACACGACGAACACGTTTGTCCAGTCTTGCTATATCATCGACTAACTGATGTGAGCCGTCTATTGATTTACCATCTACAACCACTACTTCGACGTTAGTGTAGGTTTGATTCCGAACACTTTCTATGCAGCGGATTATAAACTCGGCTCCATTAAAATTCGGAATAAGAATAGTAAAAAGGCGATTCATAAATCATCAGTTATTGCTTTACAAAGATGGCATCCTGCTGTAAAATGACGCCCGTTTTGGGATCAACCAGTTGCTCCAAAGACCCATAGTAAGCGTAACCAAAGTTCGTCAGGGTTTGATAAATCTCGTGAAAAGAAGAGTCGCCTTCATATAAGCTCTTAATAGCCGTTTCGATAATCACGATTCTGGCTTTATTGAACGTATCAACACCACCTGCAATAACATTTCGCTCATAGCCCTGTACGTCGATTTTTATAAGTATGTTACCGCTCAAATTGAGTTCGCTGGCTACATCGTCAAGGCGACGCACGGGTACGTGAATCTCTTTCGACTGATTCGTTTTAGGGTAACTCCTGCGATGTTCATCCGACATCCTGAGAATTGATGAGGCCGGACTATAGGCATTCTGGTTAAAAGGAACCTCGCCTGTCTTATCACCAATAGCATAATTGTATGCCGACAAGTTTTTGAATACGTTGGCTACGTATTCGAGTTTGGCAAAACAGGCAGGTATAGGTTCGAATGAGTGTACATAAGCAGAGGGAAATAGACTACAGAAGTTAATAGCCGCCTGCCCTACATTAGCTCCAATGTCTAAGATAGTATCAATCGCTAAATCGTGAAGCCACGGTGCCCTATATGCCCGGTTAGGCTGAATTTGTAGCCCGTGAGGTATCCATCGAACTAACCGGGGATTTGTTAGAAGGAAGAAAAAATCATCAATGTACTTCGCCAGTTTCATAAACAAATTGAATTAAATCAGCAAACAATTATCTGGACGATAGAATAAGCCTGTACCCGTTTTAGTGTATACTATGGGAGAGAGGCCCCAAAACTCCAATCGCTTAAAGCCAGCGTCTTTTAGCAAATTCAAACCAGCCTGCATTTGGCCACTATATTCAAGATTATCTACTATAATTACTCCATTAGATGAAACACATCCGATAGAGTTAGCAATACAATTATTACGATTTACACCGTCGACAATGACAATATCGTATAACAGGTTCCTTGTTTTAATATTTAATGAATAGGGAGTTTCGTCATTCACGTCCATAAAAGCCATATCATGATAGTCTGCTTTTAACTCCAGCGGCTCGTAAACAAGAATGGCATTATCGGGCAAATTTCCTTTAATGGTATTATACCAGTCTAAAGAATGCTCGATAGCATGAATAAGACCAACTCGTTTTGCGAACCAGCGGGTAGAATTGCCGCTACCATATTCATACACATTCATAAACTTATTGAGTCGAGGTTCAATAAATTCTATGAAGGGGTAACTTAACCAGGGAATGGGGCAATCAGTGACGTCAATGGCCTGCATCCGACGTACACTACGCAGCCAGCCACTTTGGTGCAGATAGCCCTTACGATCAAAAAGTAAGCCCCAGATCATTCTACTATTGAATCGGCGGGCAACTCTTAAGGCTTGTGTGTGCAGAAATTGATTCACAGATAAGAAACAAATAAAATTTTATAGTCCGCGACGGTAGGTGCAAATATTGGGCCATAAGATGACAACTGGTTGTAGGCAGCTACTCCTCCACCCGATAAATGCCCCGTTTGATAGCATCATCGAAAATAGCTTTAGCCTGCACCGGGTCGCCCCAGGGAAGTTGAACGCTGTTGGGGTTGGCCCGATATTGAGCGGCTGTCTGCCGAAGCTGAGCCGCACGGGCTTCAATGTTTCGGCGGTGGTGAACGTTTGTGCCCGACACAAACAGCAGCATCGCAAACAGCCCGTAAGCAACCGTTACGCTCGTTTGCAGTAGTCTGTGCGTAATTGCTTCTATTACCAGCACTACCTGACCCACAAACAGCATAACCGTGATAATGCCGTAACGCGTGCTGAACGCCTGCTGAACGCCAAACCCCGACCGCCCCGCTGTGAGCGATAGGCTTGTGAGGTATAAAAACAGAAGTAGCCCCACTAATGGCAGATAGTTCAGTAGGCGTCGGGTGTAGAACAGGTAAGCCACAGCCCCCGCTGTTATCAGGACCGATGCAATACCAAACAATAGGCTGATTGTGGGGCGGTTTGGGAAAAAAGCACCAATCAGTGAGAAAAAATATTGGATGGCCCGACCCGGATGATTCAGCAACGAATCGGCAATGTTGGGGTGATAGGGCGGGCGATAGTACTGCTGGAAATAGAGTATAATAACCATAGCTCCCAGCGCAGTCCAGATAGTTACTTTTCGGTATTGCTTCAACAAAAGCAATAGGGGTATGCCCGCTGCAAAACAGAACATGCCGTTGCCGCTGGTAAACGTCGCCAGTACTGCCATTGAACAGGCCAGTATAAACCAGGTCTGACCCGGTCTGACCAGACAATACAGACTGGAAAAGGCGAACGCAATGACATACAGGTTTTGCAAAGCCGCCATCGACCAGGTAGTTAATTCCCAGTATTGAAACAGGAACAGCGAATAGGCTACCGGGATAAAGAAAAAGAGCCGCTTCGGCCACGGATGCCGACGGAAAGCCGTTTTTAGGAAAAGTACCGCAAGCAATACGATAGACAGGTTTCCAACCAATGTCAGTCGGCGGAAATTCAGGACGCCAAACAAGTAATAATCTGCCAGAAAAACCAGCCGGTCGAATACGATACGATGCTCGTTATATTGTGAGAATAATAAGTCGACGCGTTTGGCAAAGCTGGTTTCAATGAAGACAAACGCAGAAACGAAAGAAAGTGCGCTATTAAAGTCGTCCTCGTATGGAAAATTATATGCGTTCTGGAAAACGGTAAGCGTATACCAACCGGCGGGTATGGCGAGCAATAGCCCCCAGAGCACCGGCAGAAATGGCATTAGCCTTCGCTGGTATGGATGGAGCGAGGGCAACTGAGCGTTTGCAGATAACGGCGTTCGGTTCGTACCGATCATCGAAATGGGCTATGAGAGCCTAAAATTACTAATGCTGCCCGACAAACCAAAAGGCTCGCCGTTCGGCATAGGTATGTTGGTCGCGGGGCGTCAGAAAACCGACATGACCACCCGTGCGGGGTGTTTCGAGGTAAATGTGTGGATGCGGTTGGGCCAGCCACCCCGGCGAACACTCAGGCGACAGCAATGGGTCGTTCTGGGCATTTAGCAGTAATGTTGGTACGGCAATATCCGCCATAAAATTGACTGCCGATGCCTGTTTATAAAAATCACTGGCACTTTGATACGCATTAACCGGAGCCGAAAAGAACTCGTCAAAATCGCGCCATTGCCGCACCTGCCGCAACTTATCCATGTCCAATTGTCCCGGAAACTGACTGGCCTTGTGGCTGATTTTGACCACTAACTTTTTCATAAACCGATTCCGATAGAACCGGTTAGAGGGGCGGTCGAGCAGTGCTGCACTGGCTCCCAGATCGGTGGGAGACGAAATGGCGACGCCCTGCCGAATAACGTCGGGCCGGTGTTTGCCATGAACGCCGAGGTATTTGAGCGTGATGTTGCCACCCATGCTGAAGCCAATCAGCGTAACGTGCTGGTAGGTCTTCGTTCGTAACGCATGACCAATTACTTCACCCAGATCACCGATTTCGCCATGATTGTATAACCGAAAAGCCCTGTTCATTTCGCCACTGCACGAGCGGCAGTTCCAGGCCAGCACGTCGTAGCCATTCTGGGCGAATAACTTCGCCATGCCACGCATATACTGTCGGTTGCTATCGCCCTCCAGCCCGTGCGTAAGAATAACTAATCGGGGTTTCCCTTTGTCAATCCAGTCGAGATCAACAAAATCACCATCGGCAAGCGTCAGTCGTTCGCGTTCGTAGGTCACGCCCGGCACCGTGCGAACCAAACTCGGAATAATGGTTTGCAGATGGCCGTTATATTGGTAGCTTGGCGGGCCGGTATAGGCCGAAAGAATAAGCGGCATACTGGTAATAACAGCTAATTTTGGGGGTTGTTTTGTCAGCGTTGTACTATGTCAGTTGCCAGATACGTATCGGTCATTCTCGCCAGCACCATCAAATTTGTGGGCGGCCCGCTGTCGGGGGCAGCTCTTGGACTGAGCTGGTTTGAGACGGCTCTTTGCACAATGCTGGGTATGATGTTGAGCGTAGTAGCAGTGGTATATGCGGGGGCCGCACTACAGGCACTCCTGCAACGATACCGTACAAAACCGCCCCAACGCTTTACGCGCCGAACCCGCCTGGCTGTGCGTATCTGGCAACGGTCGGGCATGGCTGGTATTGCCTTGCTAACTCCACTTATTCTGACGCCTATTGGCGGCACGGCTCTGGCGGTTTCGTTTCGGGTGCCTCGCCCTACCATACTGCTTTACATGCTGGTCAGCGCGATTCTCTGGGCAATCATTCAGACCATAGCCTTGTATCAGATTCCGGGACTGGCCGGGCTGCTGAACCGTTGACCTGTGCCAGCCACCGTTCGCTTTGGGCATACCGGGCTTCCTGTACTTCGGCCAGCGACTGACGGAAGTGGTGTAATACGCCCCAAACGTCGGTCTGAAAGCGGTTCTGCTGCTCCATCAACCTGAAAAATTCAACGGCATCAGCATGGGTTAAGTGGCCCGTTGTTCGTGCAATCGTCATAAAGGTCGCCATCACTTCGTCGGCCATGCGGGCATCTCCACAAATATACACATGGCAATCTGGTTGCTTAAGCATCGCCCATACATCGGGGTGATGTTGCCCAATCAGGTGTTGAACATACGTTTTTTGCGGCCCAACTCGCGAAAACGCGACCGATAAATGCGTCAGAAGGCCAATTTGCTCCCAGTGTTCCAACTCCTGCTGATATAGGTAATCGTGCTGGTTGCGGCAACCAAAATATAGCCGGGCCGATGCCGACGTAACGGATTCGCCCGATAACGCCAGGGTGCGTAGC
This sequence comes from Spirosoma montaniterrae, assembly GCF_001988955.1. Classification (NCBI taxonomy): domain Bacteria; kingdom Pseudomonadati; phylum Bacteroidota; class Cytophagia; order Cytophagales; family Cytophagaceae; genus Spirosoma; species Spirosoma montaniterrae. The sequence continues at coordinate 4,957,449 of NZ_CP014263.1, forward strand.
TGCCACTCGCGGTACTGCAAAAAGCCAATAAACGGCGATAAGCCTGTGCCGGGACCAACCAGAATCATCGGCGCATCGGGGCGTTGTGGTGGCCGGAACCCCGACGTTCGAACCGACAGCCGCACAGTGGCTTTCTGCTCCGGGCTTAACCCCGCCAGGTAGTTGGAACATAAACCGGGCCGCACCTGACCCGATAAGCTAACCACCTGAATAACGCCGACCGTAACATGCATTTGGTCGGGATAGGTAGCCGGGCAAGAGGAGATAGAATACAGACGCGGCCTTTGCTTGGGTAGCACCTCCAGCAGTTGCCCAAACGATACCCGCACCGACGGAAAGGCATCGAGCAGATCGGCAATGGTGGCGTAACTTTCCTGCAAGTGCGCTTTCAGGCCCGTGCAGGCATCGTGCTGGTCGCCGAGGGCCAGCGTATCGGCCCAGTCGGTCAGGCGCGTTCGTTCTGGCGGGGCTTCGGCCTGCTGGGCCATCAGGTTAATTAATTCATCAAATGGCTCGCGCAGGGCCAGATCGAGTTCTTCGGTAAGTACCTGCCGTACCGATGCCGGTTGTGGATATGGATGATCGCCCGAAGAGCTTGCTCCTTCGTTATTGGCCGGGGCGGTCATAAACCAGGCATCGGCATCGATGCCTAAACGCTGACTGATGCGCTCGACCAGATCGGCGGGGTTGTGCGGATAAATTGCCACATGATCGCCCGTTTCATAGGTAAGCCCTGTTTGCCGGATGTCGAAGGCCAGAAACCGCGTAGAGCGGCTGTTGGGCACCAGTTCGCTAAGCAATTCGCGGTTTGCCAACACGGGTATAACCACACCGGGAAGGTGGTTTTGCGCATTGGTTTTTTGCGCCAAAGTTACTTGTTCAGGAGCGAGTAAGGTTACGGTCAGATGCCAGTCGTCGCTGCTGGTTTCATTTGTGTGTGGGCGGGAATCTCCCAATAAGCGCGTTACAATATCAAGCCATTGCCGAAACGTGTCGGCCTGACCGCGAATTTCGTCGCCCCGATGCATAATCGTGGTTCGTTTGCCGCCAATACGGGCCAGTTCACGGTCGATAGTGGCTCCGGCGGCACAGAAGTGTGGATAAACCGTACTGCCGAGTGCCATCACCGAAAAGTCGAATCCACGAAGCGAATTTGTTGGTATATGCCGCACCTGATCAACAAACGCCATCGCATTACCGGGCGGTTCGCCGTTGCCGAACGTAGACACCACCACCAGTACCGTCGACTCTTCGCCTAAACTCGCCGGGCTGTAGTCGTCTAAGGCCATCACGCGGGGGCGGTGGCGGTTTAACCGGCGGGCTGCCTGCCGGGCGTAACTCTCGGCAGTACCTGTTTCTGAACCGTACAAAATCAAAACGCGTTTTGGGCGTGCCCGGCTCACGGTGGTTGGCGTATGGCCGTTGGGCTGCGGTATGGCACCGGCCCAGGTTTCGGGGCACGTGTCTTCTCCGGCTACGGTCAGTTCATTGTCAATAACGGCCCAGCGGTCGGCAGCATAATGAAAATTAGGACTTAAATAGAAGTCGCGCATTTCGTGGTGCCAGACCGACGTTGAACTTCCGCCTGCTGCGGGTGTTACCCATGACCATTGCGCCGGACATTCCCGCCCGGCCCGTTTTTCGCGCTGATCGTGCGCTATGAACTGCCGGGAAGCCGTCTGATGATCGACCAGCGTAACTTTAGCTTTAGAGAACGAGTGCAAAACAGCAACGTTCAACTCCAGAAAGGCCCGGTCGCGCCATAGCGTTTGCTCGGTTGAGGTATCGAGACCCATTGTGCGGGCAATAAATTCGGCTTTATTATATCGCCCCTCTTCCCACAAATTGCGGGCAATTTCGGTTTCCATAAACCACCCGTTGAATGGTACACAACCGTAGCTGATACCGCCAATCTCCATCCGAAAATTAGTGATAGCCGGTATGGCGCACCACTGCAACTTCAGTGCGTCGAATTCGGGGTAAAATGGATGCTCGATAGGCACCATCAGCACGTCGTCTGGCTCGAATTCGTACATCCGGGGCAGATGACCGGGCACGTCGATGACCAAGGGCAGGTAATCGAAGGCCGTTTTTTGCGCTGGTGGCACCCAGCCCTGCCGAATAAGAGCTTTGGTTAAGGCCAGATTTGCCTGGTCGCCCAGTACAGAACCGTCTTCCAGTTCATAAGCGGCAAACCGAACATACTGACTATTCCAGATGCGCGGACCCCAGTGTTCCTGCGGCTGTTTTGGCCGAAACACATTCATGACAATCTGCATATTGCCGCCGTTAGTGGCAAGACGCATGTGTTCGGCACATTCCCGAAATATCTCGTCGGGGTCGGTAACGTGGCGCAGGTCGCGCACAATCAGATTCCGCCAGGCAATTCGGCCAATGCATTTCGAGGAGTTGCGCCAGGCGAGTTGTGCGCCATACGATAGCTCGTCGAAGGTGTGCGTATAGGTGCCTGTGGCATGAATTTCGCGTTCGATTTCGGCCAGCCGCCGTTCAGTTTTTGCAGCCTCCCAGTCTAACTCGGCAGCTATCTGACCGATAAACTCGCGTGCCTGCCGGATTGTCCGCTGCTGATTGACGATTGGCTGCTGCAATACGTGACTGACGCGGGTTAGCAGACGTTGCCAGGCTTGTTCGCGCTGGAGCGAGAAATTGGGAATATGCTGCTTCATAACCCGCAGCATTGGCTCAATCAATTTACCGTAGGCATCGGGCGGTACGCGGTGGTTGGTATGAACGCGGGCCAGTTCGCGCAACTCGGCCATGACATCATGACCCGTTTCAAGTGACTGAACCAGAAACGCAATGCTTTGCATTAAATGCTGCGCCAGCGTGTCGATATCGGTTCGCACAAAGTAGGGTAGAATGTCGGGGTGCGTTTCAAACAAAGCCCGGTAAAAATCGACGCCAATGGCAAGCGGTTTGGCAGCCAGCCGGTCGCCGTCGTGCCGCATGGCCCGTATCATGGCCGGGGTCAGGGCCTTGTCATAATCGTCAATTGCCTGTAGTGCGAGAGGTAAAATGTGTTGTGAGAAAAAACGATAGGGGGCCGACAGCGTGCCCAATGCCAGATTCTCGCGATCATATTCTTCGAGGTGTGGCACCTGGAGCAGCGTCCAGGTCCAGACACGCCGGGCCGTCAGCCAATGGCTGGGCCTCATACCCAGATCGGCCAGCAGTGTAACAGACGCTTCAATTGTTCGTTTTTGGGTCGACTGTTCGGGGTAAATGCCTCGGTAGCTTTCGCGTAGTATCCGCTCAGTATGCGGCATCAACTGCCGAACACCGGCGTCGAAGAGTTCGGCAAAGTAGCCTGGCATTTCATCGATAGCATCGCCGAAGCGTTCACGCAAACCGGGTTCTTCGTGCAGCAATCGCTCAAAAAACAACTCGATGAGCATGTCCTGAAAGGCCAGAAATTTATTCCATATATCCTTAACGAGTACCTGCTCCGGTGCCGTCAAGAGCTTATTGGCAGCCGGCTCATCGGTCGAGACAGGTAGCTCATCTCTCTCTTCATTCGTTGAAAATATAATCACAGTAGTAGTTTTGGTTGCCTGATGAGGGTCAGAGCAAATTCAGGCGACTCATAAGTTCTGACTTGTTGGCCCGGCTAATAGGAATCACCTTGTTACTGATAACCAAGGTGTTCTCTTCGATGTCAACAATTTTTCCGAGGTGCACGATGAACGAGCGATGTACGCGCAAAAATTGCGTACCTAACTTTTCTTCAAGCGACTTCATTGTGGTATACACCACGTGCGTCTGACTACTGGTGAATATTTTGACATAATCACCCGTGTTTTCTACATACGAAATGGCATCGAACGGCAGGCGAATATAGCGGCCATCGGTTTTGATGTAAATTTCGGTACGACCGTCGGCCACTTCGGGCCGGTTTCGTGCGCTGAGTTCCAGCACCTTTTCGACCGCCACCTTAAACCGGGGCAGCGTGATGGGCTTTTTTAAGTAATCAGTTACCTGATACTGAAAGGCATCGAACGCATACTCGGTCTTGCTCGTAGTCAGCACCACATACGGAATGGCAGGTAGCTGCTCAAGCAAATCAAACCCCGACAGGCCGGGCATCTCAACGTCGAGCCAGATCAGGTCAACGCTTTGCTCGGTCAGAAAATCAAGTGCAGCCGTTGCATTATCAAATACCGACAATACATCCAGCGACTCCTGTTGTTCGCACAGCCGTTGCAACGACTTACGCGCCATCAATTCGTCTTCAACGATAATACAGGTCAAACTCATTCGATTAGGCTTGACTTAGCTTTTGTAGTTCTTTTTTCAATACTGGCAATTTTTCGTCAATATTTCTAATGATAGTAGAACAATAATGTTCTAAATCATCTGTTTCAACACCTTCCGATGCTTTTTTTTCTATCTGCCGCATGGCGTCTTCCAGCGTCGTTAGTCCTACCATGCCAAGTGTAGGTTTGAGCCGATGCGCCAAACGAGCCACAGCGGGCCAGCTTTTGGCCCGGCAAAGTTCTGGTAACTCGTTGAATTCTGGAAGTACATCGGTCAGGAAAGACTGAAACATATCGGCAGCATAGGCGGCATCGCTGCCATATAATTCTTCCAGCCGTTCCCGGTCAAGGCCGTTGTCAGACGCGTACTCGTCCTTCGATACGAGCGGTTCGGTAGGGGCGTATCGTTGTAGAATAGCCAGCAATTGGCCCGGCTCGAACGGTTTGGTCAGAAAGTCAGTCATACCTACCTCCATAGCCGAACTTTTATGATCGAGCATAGCCGAAGCTGTCAGGGCCACAATAGGTACATGCTGATTTGGATTGTGCGTACTCCGAATGGCGACGGTGGCCTCGTAGCCGTCCATGATCGGCATCTGAATATCCATCAGAATCAAATCGAAAGGTTGCGTTTTAGCCACTTCAACAGCCTTCTTTCCATCTAAGGCTAATGTGTACGGAATTTTCCACTTGGTTAGCAAACTACCTATGTACTTTTGGTTCATAAGGTTGTCTTCTACCACCAGTACCCGGCAAACGGGCAGCGCATCGGCTACCTGCGCCAGTTTGTATTCGGGGCTGTTTTTGGGGTCGGGCAGCGTGTTGGCACGAGCGTAGGGTAAGGTAAACGTAAACGTGCTTCCCTGCCCAGACCGGCTTTTAACCGAAATTGTACCTCCCTGAAGCTCAACTAATTCTTTGGTGATTGCCAGCCCTAAGCCAGTGCCTTTGTGTTTGTGTCCCTGCGGGTTCACCTGCTTGAATTTCTGGAATACCAATCCCAGCTTCTCTGCCGGTATGCCAATACCGGTGTCGGCCACGGCAAACTCGATCCAGCACGTGTTTTCTTCTTCTTTGCGAACACGGGCCGTAATCTCGATGCTGCCTTCTTCGGTAAACTTTTCGGCATTGCCCACCAGATTGAGCAGAATCTGGTTCAACATCACATCGTCGCCTACGAAGTCGCCCGTTACGCGGGCGTCGAGCATCACGTCGATGGTAATTGGTCGTTGTTCAAGTTTCATCTCGAACACCTTCTGAGTGGCCCGCAGGAGGCCGCTCAAGTCGAAAACGCGGGGGTGAACTTCCACCCGGCCCGCTTCTATCTTAGTCATATCCAACAGGTCAGAAATCAGGCTATGCAAAAAATCGGCTGACGTTTTAAGAATGTCGATATACTCACGCTGTTGCCGCGATGGCTGCGTATCGAACAACAAATGCGACATACCAATGATGGCATTCAGGGGCGTTCGTATTTCGTGGCTCATGTTTGCCAGAAATTGTTTTTCGGCCTGACGGGCTTCTTCGGCAATGTGTTTGGCCGTTGCCAACTCTTCTTCGAGCTGTTTTCGTTCGGTCAGGTCGTAATGAATACCCATTGAGCCAACCTGTACGCCGGTTTCGTCGCTGATGGGTACGCCACTGATGAGCACCCAGATACGCTCGCCATTCTTGCGAATCAATTGTAGTTCATACGAACTGGCAATACCCAGCATCCGCTGCTGCTGCTGCCGTTCGAGCACGTCGGCAAACTCGTTGGGAATCAGCAGTTCAGCAGCATTTTTACCAATCAGTTCGTCTTCCGTGTAGCCCATCATACGGCAGAACCGTTCGTAGGCCCGCACCACTTTCTGCTCATTATCGACTTCAAGCAGGCCGAGTTCCATGTTATTCATGATACCCCGGTACTTCTCTTCACTCCGCCGAATTTGCTCGCGTGCGCGGTATTTTTCGGTAACGTCGGTATATCGCCACAGATGCCCTCTGTATTTCGCGTCTAAGAAAATGGGAATGTAGTCTAACTCGTAAATTTGCCCGTTACTCATGCTGATTTCCTCACCCACGCTGGTCTGACGCTCACGCAGCAGTTGGTCCATCCGGGCAACGAAAGCGTCAGGATGCACAAATAGGTGCTTGACTTCCTGGCGGGCCTGACCACAATCGTAACCCACTAATTCGGCAGGGCTGAGGGGAATCTGGAAGATGTCGCAGAATAGCTGATTTGCCAGCGTTACTTTACCATGTTCATCTTCTACCAAAACCCCCGACTGTAGATTGGTTATTAACGTTGCCAGCCGGATTTGAGTAGTCTGAAGAGCGATTTGGGCCTGTTTGCGGTCCGACACGTCGCGGGCAACGGCCACCATTTCGGCCACCTCATCGCCCGATTCGATTAGCCGAACTGTTTGCCCGATCCAGACCGAACGCCCGTTTTTAGCGATTACCGGAAACTCATGGTATGTGCTGTCGTGGCGGTTCTCCAGCATACCCTGGTAAAAATCGGCTAAGGGTTGCCGGTGTTCGGGAGTAACAAAATCAGTAAAGTGCTGCCCAATAATTTCGGATTCCGTATAACCCAATAATTTTTCAACCACCGGGCTAACAAAGGTGAAATACCCGGTTGGCGAAATTTTATAAATAATGTCCTGTACCGATTCAATGAGTTGCCGGTAGCGTTGATCACTTTCACGAAGTTCAGCTAACTTAGCCCGAATTTGTTGCTCCAGGTTTTCATTCAGGTGCAGAAGTTGCTCGTTGGCACTATGCAGTTGTTCGTTGGCATAGTACAGTTCGAGTGCTTTCGCTTCCAGAATAGCTTCGGCCTGCTGACGAGCCTGCCGCTCGCGGGCAAGCCTTCGTTTCAGTAAGTCAATGTTTTCCATACTGGCTCAGTCTTTCACAATATCGAACAGAACCACAGTGCCGTCGCTGGTCAGTTTTTTCTGAACCACAGTCGCCTTTTCGTTAAAATGGGTCAAACAGCCTTCAATCAGGCCATGCGCAAAGTCAGATAGTCGTCGTTCCGATTCGTATCGCATGGTAAGGTGGTTGGCGGCAGGCTGCTCAACAGTAAAATGAGGTAACTCAGCGTCAGGATATAGTTTTCTGACCTCAACGTGAATGTAATGATGCACCGAACTCAATAGTTCAAAGGCAGATGTTGCCCGCTCAACAAATGGGCGGTAACTGCGTGTAAAAGAAGCAAACATATATCGTCCGTACGTCCGAAGCAACTCTGGTACGGGTAGTCCTGTTTGTTGACTGAGATTGGTGACCAATGTTACCATCTCTCCGTGATCGTAAGTGCCTACGGCTGTATAAACGCCACCAGAAGCTAAAGATTCCTCACAAAGAAGAAGATCGACCAGCTCGTAACCAAACTTTTCTTCGACCATCTCCAGAAATTCAGTAAACACAATACCTTTCATGAAAAACCATTGGATTAAAATCGCACTAATTTATAAAAAAGCGGTAACATAATAGATTAGACAACAGATGAAAGTATATTTATCTATTGCGAATTCTGGCGAGTTTCACCAAAAAACGTGCAAAACATACGGTTCATCGAAATCTCAGGACCCTTTAGACGGAATTGATGCAGATTTGTATCATCAAAACGCACAGAAACAACAACGAATCTTAACCTCCTGCCCATACAACACAAATACAAGTCATGAAACTTACCCTAAACGACGAAGAAGTCATCCGGCAGTACTTGACCACCCGCCCTAACGACTGTTTTGAAACGCTTTACAACCGCTATGTGCAGAAGGTGTACAAACGGTGCTATTCCATCACAAAGGACTCGGAAAAGGCGCAGGATTTTACGCACGACATTTTTATTCGGATGTTCTCGCGGCTCGACCGCTTTCAGGAGCGTTCAACTTTTTCGACCTGGTTGTACTCAATTTCGTATAACTATTGCATGGATCAGCTTAAACTGACCAAGCGAAACCCCACCGTAACACTTGAAGAAGAATTAGACCATGAACCTTCTACGGCTTCCGACGAATCGGAAACGATGGAATATGGCCTTCAGCAACTGGCGCGGGCTATGAATGCGCTGGCTCCGCAGGAAGCGATGATTTTACGCCTGAAATATGAAGAAGGGCTTGACGTTCAGCAAATTGCTGCCAAACTCAACCTAAAAGACAGTGCCGTGAAAATGCGACTCAAACGCTCGCGTGACAAAGTGCGTCAGCTATGCGGCCCGTCGCTTTGGGGATAGGGAACCAATACGTCAAGCTACTTGTATATACATCTGTAAGCCATTTGCCGGGTTTACTCCTCAATCAATATTTGGCTTCATCAGCCCGCTGTTTTTTTCTGAATTTTCCTGCCACCCGGCAAATACAGCCCATTAGCGACTCACCGCCGACCCGGCAGGTTGAGTCGCTGATTTTTTTCTGAAATCGCCCCGAGAAAAGTATTTTTCAATCAGGCAGTACATCAGAATAAAAAAGTAACGGCTCCCCATCTCCTTGATTTTCAGTTTCGATTCGCCATACTTCCGGTTGGTCCAGCTATTCGGCACTACAGCGTAACTATAGCCCCGTACAATGGCCTTCAAAGGCAACTCAACCGTTAGATTAAAGTGTGGTGATAAAAAAGGCTTCACGCCTTCGATGGTTTCGCGCTTGTATAACTTGAAAGCGTTGGTGGTATCGTTGTAACTAATGCCCATTACAAGCCGCACAATGGCGTTGGCAATGCGGTTGATGAATTTCTTCAGGGGCGGGTAATCAATCACTTTCCCGTCGCGGCCCCACCGCGACCCAAATACGGCATCGACGTCGGTTTCGCGCATTTTGTTATAAAACCTCACCAAATCTTCGGGGTCGTCCGATAAATCGGCCATGAACACGGCCACACAATCGCCCGTGAAGCGTTCCAGCCCGTAGCGCACGGCATAGCCGAAACCGTTGGGGCCAGGGTTGGTGAAATAGGTCAGCGTTGGAATTTCGGTAGCTGCCAGTTCCTGCAGCACGCGCAGGGTGCCATCTTTGGAATTATCGTTGGTTACGCAGATTTCATGCTGAATCCCATGCTTCGCCAGCGTTTGGTATAACGCCCGCAAGGTAGGTGGCAGCGACTCTTCTTCGTTATATGCCGGAATAACAACGCTTAGTTTCATACGCAATGCGGGTGGAAACCCGCTTTTGACTCTAATTGTAAAAGAAAGATAGCAGTTTTTGATTTACATTCACTGCCGGTGTGGCATCAGCCGAATCGAACTATATAGTTTTCGCATTGGCTCCGGCAGCAAATAAGTCCAGACAACGTCTTTGGCTTTATCCCAGTCGGGTTGGGCCATATACAGATATTTGAGCGCAAGGCCAGCTCGCCGAAAGTAGCTTTGCTTATACTGTCGGGCATCGAGCATCATTCGGTAATACCGGGCAATGTTTCGGCGTAGCACACGGTCGTACTTATAATCGAGTTCGCGGTTGATGTCGGTATACATCTGGATGCGGTTCCGCAGAAAAGTCTCGTCGAAGTAATTGTCAGCGTAACTGGCCCCGCCCCGGTTTTTCCGATACACCGACATCACGTCGGGAATATAGCCAATCTTACCCAGTTTTGCTTTCAGAATCAGGCGCGGAATATCACCACTCGACGATTCGCGGAACCAGGTTGGATACTCGCTGATGTTGTTGCGGTACATGGTGCTCGACGTTGCCATGAACCAGATTTCATCTTCGCCGATCAGGTCATCGACCGTATAATACGGCTTCATGTCCGGCCCATTGAGCAGGTGCGAAGGCGTACCGTCTTCATAGGTAATAACGGCATTATGAAAAACCGTTGAGTAATCCGGGTGAGCATCTAACAGGTCGGCCTGTTTCTGGAGCTTAAGCGAGTCGGTCCAGTAGTCATCGCCGTCCATCAGGGCGTAGTACTCGCCTTTGGCGCGTTTAAGCGTTTCGAGGAAGTTGATACCGCCGTTTTTGCCCATATTGTGCGGGTGCAGAACGCCAATTACCAAACCGGGATGCGCCCGCTCATACTCCTGAATGATTTCACGCGTACCATCCGACGAAAAATCATCACCCACCAAAATCTCTATCGGGAACGTCGTTTGCTGCGCAAGGGCACTATCAATCGCTTTGCGAATAAACTTAGCCTGATTGTAGGTAATGATTAAAACGCTTACTTTCATTGTAAGAGGTTGTAAGTTGTAAGGTTGCAAGGTGTAAGGTTATGGCGGTACACCCTACCCCTTACAACCCTACAACTTATTTATGCGGTTACTTCTTTCGCCTGCACAATCTGCTCTTTCCAGCCCTGCGGCTCTTTATAGTCGGCGGGCGTTCCCCAGGGGTTATAAAACGGCAAAATTGCCACCCACCGACCGGCGGGGTCGTCCCAGCTAAAACGGTCGGCAAAGCTTGACGGGCTAACCCAGTGGGGCAGATCGTACCGGAACAGAATCATGTCGCCCATGTCCTGATAACCTTCTGTTTCAACGATATGGTCATTAATGACATAGCCCGTGCCGCCCGAATGGTAGTCCTGACCATATTGATTGAGAGCCAGAATCGTGCCTACTTTCTGCGGGTTCAGCGGGTGCCAGTGCCGTCCGAAGAAGCTGCCACCCAGCGGGTAATGCGTTACCTGCGGATGAAAATAGGGTTCACCCTTCCGAACGCCGTATGGCTCATTATTGCCCGTCAGTGAATTCCAGAATCGGCGCATAGGGTCGAAAACCTGGAGCAGGTTTTGTTGGGCTGGCTGTTCGAGGTCCAGAATGGCATCGAACGTATGGTCATGAAACAACTGCGGAGCCTGCTGAATTTTAGCAATGTGCAGTCGTTGTTTATGCTGGTTATTGTCGAACGTATCAGGCCCTTCGGCTAAGGGCGTTTTGGCGGCCCAGGCGCGGGTCGTCTCAATTACGTTGCGAAGTACGGCTTCGGGAATGCCGGTTTTGATAATCACGATGTTTGGCTCATTGACCAAACGCATCACCTCTTCGGGCGAAATTTCAGGAACGATCTGTCCGTCTTTAAATTCGGCGTTAACCTTGATGAGATACTTGGCTACTTCCTGCATACGATTATGTGGCAATTTGTGGCAAGTTAGACTCCTGTCCGGGCGAAAGCCACGTTGCGAGGGCTTTCTTACTGAGCGGAAACGTACAAAATTAAGGCATCTGCCCCAGTTAACACGCTGATCTTACTCAGGGTTTCATCTGATTTGTGGCATAGCCGAAGCCCGACGCCCCGAACCCGTTGCCATTATACAGCATTACCCACTGATTGCGGTGCGGGAAAATGTGACAATAATCCATCATGAGCGAGTCCCAGCCGTCTGCCGAGCGTTCGATGCCCGCCCGGTCGTCGTGGCGTTCCCAGTTGATGCCGTCTTTCGATTCGGCATAACCAATCCGGTAGCTGCGCTGCACGTCGGTGCGGTAATTGATGGCGTTCCGATACGAGAAGTACATTTTGTACAGCTCCCCGTCTTTATACACCGTTGGCCGGCCAATGGCGTCTGTAAATTCGTCATAACCCACACAAACGTGGCCCGTGCGTTCCCAGCGGATACCGTCCTGCGATTCAGCGTATTTTACGTCGTAAAATGGTTCGGGATGACCGTTGATGACCTCTATTTTTGTACACGACAAGTACCACATTCGCCACGAGTTACCCTCACGTATCACGCATGGTTGCGCTACCCACACCTGATCGTAGATCGAGCGGTCGAGCAGGGGGCCGGTGAACTTGCGCTCGAAGGTTAACCCACCGTCGCGGCTGATAGCCAGGCCAATGCCAAGCCGATAGCTGGCGGTTTCGCTTTTATTCCAGCCTGTGTAGTACAGCCAGATTTCATCGTCCGAATCGTCGGACTGAACCGGCAAAAACCACGAAGGCATAGCTCCGGTTTCATCGAACATACCCACGGCTCCTTTCGTCAGGCAGGGTTTATCGTGAACATACAGCACCTTACTAAGATCGTCGGGGTCAAGTTCAACGAAAGAGGTTGCCGAGGAACTGTTTTCGTCGCGGGTGGCAAAATAGACCCGGAGTTTGTCGTCGAGCGGATACCCAAATGGCACCTGCGCGTGGGTGCGGCTGAACGCCTGCGAGCCATCGGGTTTATAGATCAGTCCTTGTTTTGTCCACATAGGATGTTATAGCTGGTTGCGGTCTTGAGATAATGGTGATTTTGCCCGGTCGTTCCGCACAAAAATGCGTGTGTCGTGCACCATGCCAACGTATTGATACTGAGACTTTATAAGCTCCTGAAGTGGTTTTACCAGTTCATGTCCCTGCGTAGCGCGGTCGGTCATCCAGAGGTTGTTTTTTCCTACGGCGTCGACAAAGACGGCTGGTTTTGAGCGCATCATATTGCGAACGTAGCGTTGCTGGTAGGTTGCCTGTAACGGATGCGCAAACGCGCTGCGAATGGTATGATTTTCGGCTACGCCCTGCGGCATTTGGGTTTGCACGTAATAGTCGCATCGCCAACCCCAAACGGCCAGTTTTTCGCCAGGTCTGGCATATTTTGCAATCTCTTTCGACACCGGCGACTGCTGAATGGCCCAACCACCCTGCCATTCGCTGACGTAGGTATTCATCGGCTGTTTCTGAGCAATGCGCAGGCCCATCTGCACACCAAACACGAGCAGAAAAATTGCCAGCAAACCCAGCGGCCACCAGTGCCGCCGATTTTGTGGAGTACTTTGCAGCAACACGTCCCATGCCCGTGCCAGCAGCAGCAGCAGTGGCCCTATCAGAAAAAACAGGTAATGCACATACTCCGAACCTGTGCGCGTAATCGAGAAAATCGTTGCAAGTACGAGCAACACAACAAACCCTATTTTCTGCCAGCCTGGGCTAACTACCCGCACCGCCCGACGCCGGGCCATCACAACCGCCACCATAACCACAGCCAGTACCAACGTCACAAACCAGCCGAATGCTTCGCCTTTCTGAAAAAAAGCAGGCAAACGCAGCAGGCTAAGCAATTGATTGGAATCGCTGGCATACTGGAAGTTACCAATGATGTAGAACGTTACAAAATCGTCGTACATGCCATTGAGCCACATAAAGCCAATGAAAAGTGCCGAGAAGGCAAGCCCCCCCACGGCCAGCGCAGCCAGACGAACAGTTTTTTCGATACTCGTCAGGCCCGACCCTGCCAACACAACCAATCCTGCAAATAGCCCAATCACGGCGGCAATTGGTACGCCCTGAAGTTTACCATAAGGAATCATTCCTAACAGAAAACCAATTAGAGCCAGCCGCCAGATGGGCGGGCGCGTTTCGGTAAGCAATACCGCGTATAGCAGCGTACTCCAGCCCAACAACACAATGGCGACCAACTCGCTGTTGTAGTGGAGAAAATCGCCATTTTGCGTTAGGCCAAGCATAAACACCAGCGGTAGCAGAGCCAACCGGGCGGGCGTTTCACCAAACCAGCGTTGCGCGGTCAGAAAAAATAGCCATAAACTGAGCGCAACTAAGGCATAGGCCGTCAGGTGGGCCGAAATAAAATCGAAGGGTAGACCAACGAACGTAGGCAGGATCAGAAAGTAGCTGTCTAAAGGCCCTCCCGTTGTGCCATCGACCGACCGGAAATAAACGGGGTCTTGCCGCAACGTGAGAGCCTGCGCAATCATCTGACTTTCATCAGGATTGACCTCATTGTTGTAGACGATGCTGGGCAATCGGAGCAGAAACAGCAGACCAAGTGCGGCCACGGCAAATGCCGGACGGCTAAGCCGAAGCTGCACCGTTACCCACCCCAAAAGCCAGCATAAACCGTAAACAATCAGCCAGTAAATAAACGGGTTAGAATCGAACCGGAGCATAAGAATACCCGGACGCTTATTTAGCTACGGCCAGACGGGCTACCATGCTGTCGTGAATCTGCACCATCGTCGCCTTCAGATCATACGTCCACCACCAGCCCGGATAGTGGGCCTGGAACTTGCTCAGATCCGAGATGTACCAGATGTGATCCCCACTCCGGTTGGTCTCACTGTACTGGTAGTTCATCACGTTGCCCGAAATCTCTTCGCACAACCCGATGGCCTCCAGCATCGAGCAGTTGGCATACCGGCCACCACCCGCATTGTAGACTTCGCCCGCTCGGGGGTTCTGATAGAAATGCCAGAACATATTTACCAGGTCCCAACTGTGGATGTTGTCCCGCACCTGCTTGCCCTTGTAGCCAAAGATCGTGTATTGGGTGCCGGTGATGGCACACTTCATCAGATAACTCAGAAAGCCGTGCAACTGCGCCCCCGAATGGTTGGGGCCCGTCAGGCAGCCCCCCCGGAAAACGCCCGTCTTCATGCCAAAGTAGCGGCCATACTCCTGGACCATGATGTCGGCGGCTACTTTGCTGGCCCCGAAGATGGAGTGCTTGGTATGGTCCAGACTCATGTGTTCATCGATGCCGTGTTCAAAGTAGGCATGGGTCTGCTCGATTTCCCAGCGGGTATCGGTCTCGATGAGGGGCAGGAAGTTGGGATTGTCACCGTAGACTTTGTTGGTGGAGGTGAAGATGAAGACGGCTTCGGGGCAGTGCAGGCGGGTCATCTCCAGGAGGTTAAGCGTGCCGACGGCATTGACGCCAAAGTCGGTGAAGGGTTCGCGGGCGGCCCAGTCGTGGGAGGGCTGGGCCGCGGTGTGGAGGATGAGCTTGATGTCGGTTCCGAACTCCTGGAAGATGGTCTGGAGCTGGGGCACCTCGCGGATGTCGGCGGTGCGGTGGTGGTAGTTGGGGAAGGCGTCGGCGAGTCGGTTTCGGTTCCAGTCGGTGGAGCCGTCGGGTCCGAAGAAGTACTGACGCATGTTGTTGTCGATGCCGACGACGAGGTCGAATTTATCGGCGAAAAAGGCGACGGCTTCACTGCCGATGAGGCCCGCCGAACCCGTAACTAATGCAATATTCATAGTGTTTTCAGCGCGTATAGCGGCTTCGTTAACCGAAAAGTACTACTTATGAGGTTGTATTCCAGAACAAAGTAACGGAAATTTTCGCAGTTGTCGGTGCCGACAGACTACAGACCTGCGTAGTATTTTCGTAAATGGTTAAAGCACATTCAGCCTATACTTTAGATAGGTCTGTGCCAGCAGCGCAAATTTTTGCGGGTTTGGCACCCGGATGCGCTGGCTCTGGATAATGGAAGGCGGCAATTGTTTGATTTTATTGAAGAGCGTCTGATAGTACGTATAAGCCAGATATACGCCCATGCGGGCACCGCGAGGCAGGTTCATGATACCGATGTACGCTTCATCGAAATCGCGTTGAATATCTTCTTCGATACGTGTTTTGGCATCTGGGCCAAATTCAGAAAAATCGACGCCGGGGAAATAAGTGCGGCCCCGGTCTTCATAATCACTTTTAAGATCACGCAAAAAATTTACTTTCTGGAAAGCCGCGCCGAGTTTGCGGGCCGGTTCGCGCAGGTGATCGAACTGAGTGCAGTCACCTTCACAAAATACGCGCAGACACATCAGACCCACCACTTCTGCCGAACCATAAATATATTCGTTGTAGCCATCATCACTGTATGATTGCTCATACAAATCCATCTCCATGCTATGCAGAAAAGCATCGATAAGCTCGCGCTCAATCTTGTATTCGCGTACCACCAACTGAAACGATTGTAACACCGGATTCAGGCTAATGCCTTCTTCTATAGCCTGATACGTGTCGTGGCGGAAACGGGTAAGCAGCGTTTTTTTGTCGAAGTCGTGGAAGGTGTCCACAATTTCGTCGGCATAGCGAACAAACCCATAAATGGCGTAGATGGGCAGGTGAAATTTGCGGTCGAGGGTTTTGATCCCCAACGTAAACGACGTACTGTAATGCTCCGTGATTAATTTACTGCATTCCAGTGCGGTCTTATTGAACAACGCCATCATAGGGTTTTACGGAGAAAAGAATAGAGGAAAGTGGTAAGATGCAAAAAATTAAGCAAACTCCTTCACCACTTCATCAGCCACAACCAACCCCGAAATAAGTGACGGCGGTACACCCGGCCCCGGAACCGTGAGCTGACCCGTGTAGAACAGATTGTTCACTTTTTTGTTTTTCAGAGCCGGTTTCAGCAAAGCTGTTTGTCTAAGCGTATTTGCCAGTCCATACGCATTACCCCGAAAGGCGTTATAGTCACTCTTGAAGTCGCGGTGGGCGTAACTGCGTTTATACACTACATGGCTCCGAACGTCTTCACCCACGTAAGCTTCCAGACGCTCCATAATCATATGGTAGTACCGTTCGCGGGTAGTTTCGTCGTCGGCCAGATCGGGTGCGACGGGGATAAGCAGAAACAGGTTTTCGCAGCCATCGGGGGCTACGCTGGGATCGGTTTTCGACGGAGCCGACGCATAGAACAGCGGCTTGGTAGGCCACTGCGGGTCTTCGTAGATTTCGTGCGCGTGCTGTTTGAAATCTTCATCGAAAAACAAATTATGGTGTCGCAGCCGGGGAACGCGTTTGTTCACACCCAGATAAAACAGGAGCGATGAGGGAGCCATAACGCGCTTTTTCCAGTACGCGTCGTCATAATTACGATTTGCCGGGTCAACTAAGGCTGTTTCTACGTGATTATAATCAGCACCGGCCACAACCACGTCGGATTCAAAAACACCTTTGTCAGTTACCACACGACGGGCAGTTCCCTCCGTAACGTCGATTTTCTGAACGGTCTGATTGAGCAGAATCTTAACGCCTTTCTCCTCCGCCAAACTTACCATGCCCTTCACAATCTGATGCATGCCGCCCATTGGATACCACGTACCCATCGCCATTTCGGCATAGTTCATCAAACTATACATGGCAGGCGTATTTTCTGGTGTAGCACCCAGGAATAACACCGGAAACTCCACAATTTCGAGCAGACGCGGATGTGTGAAAAATTTGCGGGCGTGGGATGCGAACGACTGAAACACGTCTAAGCGCGTGACATCGTACAACAGTTTCAGGCTCAGAAACTCCGTAACCGAACGGCTGGGCTTCCAGACGAAGTTATTCATGCCCACGTCGTATTTGTACGACGCCTGATTCAGAAAATCGCGCAGCCGTGGGCTGCTGCCGGGTTCAAACTGCTCGAAAAGTTTTTCCAGATTGCTCAGACCAGCCGGAAGGTCGACGGCCTCGCTGGGGCTGAACACAACCGAGTAGGAAGGGTCGAGCCGAACAAGATCGTAGTAATCAGCGGGTTTTTTACCGAAGCGGGCAAAGTACGACTCGAATACGTCGGGCATCCAATACCAGCTTGGCCCCATATCGAACGTGAAGCCATTCGCTTCAAACACCCGTGCCCGACCGCCGGGCATACTATTTTTCTCAAGGATGGTTACGTCGTAACCTTTGGAGGCAAGGCTGGTGGCAGCAGAAAGACCCGCAAAACCAGCCCCAATCACAAGAACGCGCTTTGGCATCGGTGGTTTTTGAAATAGGTGACGATCAAAGCTTAGAGCGGTTGTAAACAGCCAATGGCTATGAATTTTAATCGTCAAACTACTTTTTTAACCACGAAAAGTAAAAAAAGTTGGACGGAATCCATCCAACTTTTCTGAACCTTCCTCTTTTTTAACCAAAAACTACTCAATCAATACACCTTAGACGGAGTGTATCGAGAAAAGTATCGCTTACGCATTAAAATAAGCGTAAACTTTTAGCTGGTCTTTCAATTCTTTGCGAGCTATGTGGATACGGTTTTTGACCGTACCGATGGGAATATCCAGCTTCGCTGCGATTTCGTGGTACTTGAAGCCCCGGAAATGCATCATGAACGGGGTTCGGTATGTATCGTCCAGGCTGTTTACGGCCCGGTTAATGTCGTCTTGGGCGAACGAAGAGTACGCCAGATTTTCGGTGCTGCTTTCCGTCGAGTTAATGTAGTGTAGGTTGTCGGTTGTGTCGATGAATGTGTTTTTCCGAACCATACGCTGGTAGTTCGTGATGAAGGTGTTTTTCATGATCGTGTACAACCATGCCTTCAGGTTGGTGCCGTCGGTATATTTGTCCCGATTGGTGAAAGCTTTCAACAATGTATCCTGCAACAAATCATTAGCATCCTCTACATCTTTGGTTAACCGGAGAGCAAATGGGCGCAGTGATTTAGATACTTTGCCGATATGATTGGTGAATTCGAGCGCGGTCATGGTTGTTTAAGAGTTTTATTTGTTGAATCAAATCTACACAGCTATTAAACAAATAAGCAACCACTCTTTGCAAATTTTTTTGACCTTTCTCAAAAAACAGCCTAAACAAGTCAGAAACAGGCATTTGAAAACATTAAAATTTCAAAAACAGAGACTATACGTTGCCCCCAAATAAGTGTGGAGTGTGGAATTTATCCCCCAATTTGTGGAATGTGGGGTGTAGAACTTGTTTAACATTCGGCTTTTTATCTTAAACAAAGTACACCCTGTTATTCGGCTAAACCAAACCTTCTCGCAATAAATCGTGTAGATGAACGAAGCCTTTCACCTGTTTTTGGTCAGCTACAACCAATTGAGAAATGTTCTTTTCCTGCATCAGCCGTAATGCCTCCACTGCATAATCGTCGGGGCTGATACAAACGGGTGTGGGCGTCATAACGTCCTGCGCATGAAGTTCCCAGAACGCGTTGTGCTGATAAGCCATGCGCCGAATGTCGCCATCGGTAATGATGCCTGCCAGCAAGCCAGCCTGATCAACAACCGCCGTAGCTCCCAGCCGATTAGCTGAGATGGTAAAAATAACATCGCGAACCATTGCGTCGGGAGATACACAGGGGCAGGCGTTGTGCGGAAAAATATCGACTACCTTTAAGTACAACTTCTTGCCTAATGAGCCGCCAGGGTGATAACGGGCAAAATCCTGCCGGGTGAAGCCGCGTGCGTCGAGCAAACTAACAGCCAGCGCGTCGCCGAGGGCCAGAGCCACGGTAGTACTGGTTGTGGGAGCCAGATTGAGCGGGTCGGCCTCGCGTTCGGCGTGGGCCAGCAACACAAAGTCGGCATGACGGGCCAGATACGATTTGCGGTCGCTGACGAGCGCAATCAGTGGCACCTCAGCCCGTTTCAGCAGTGGCACTAATGCCTTAATTTCAGCGGTGTTGCCGCTTTTGGAGATAGCCATCACCACATCATTGTGCTGAATCATGCCGAGGTCGCCGTGAATGGCGTCGGCAGCGTGCATAAACAACGCCGGTGTACCGGTCGAATTGAGCGTGGCTACGATTTTCTGACCGATAAGTGCGCTTTTGCCAACCCCCGTCACCACCAGACGACCCGCGCAGGCCAGCAGGGTATCGACGGCATCGTCAAATTGCTCGTCGAGTTGAGCAATGGCGTTTTGAATGGCCTCAGCTTCGGCCTGAAGTACCGAGCGGGCAATACTTTGATGATTTTTTGCTACTTTCAAGGCTTCTGTTCGCGAAGAAGAAAAAGAATGGTGTTATATTCGCTTACGTTTGTAATGCAAAGATACGGTAAGCCTGATTGTGTAAAGTAACTTTTGTACGTTTTATAGAATGATGCAGGTTGATCAGACGGTCTATGAGACCCTCAAAGAACGGCTTAAAGAGATTTTTGGATTCAGTCAGTTTCGGGGTGATCAGGAGGCCATTATTCACAGTATTCTATCGGGCCGCAACACGTTTGTGATTATGCCCACAGGTGCTGGTAAATCGCTTTGTTATCAGTTACCTGCTATTGTCAACGACGGTACGGCCATCGTGATTTCGCCCCTGATTGCGCTGATGAAAAATCAGGTAGATCAGCTCAATGCGTTTGGCATCAATGCTCAGTTTCTGAATTCAACCCTGTCTAAGACCGAAATGAATAAGGTCAAAAAAGACACGCTGAACGGTTCGCTGAAACTGCTGTATATCGCCCCCGAATCGCTGACTAAAGAAGAAAATTTAGACTTTTTAAAGAAAGCCAATATTTCATTCGTAGCTATCGACGAAGCCCACTGTATCTCAGAATGGGGGCACGATTTCAGACCTGAGTATCGAAAAATTCGGGGTATTGTCGATAACATCGGCAACCTGCCGGTTATTGCCCTCACGGCCACAGCTACGCCCAAAGTGCAGTTGGATATTCAGAAAAACCTGCAAATGGAGGAGGCCAATCTGTACAAGACCTCGTTCAACCGCAAAAATCTGTACTACGAAATAAAGCCGAAGGTCGACGCCAAAAAGCAGTTGATCAAATACATCAAGCAGAACAAAGGCAAGTCGGGGATTGTGTATTGCCTGAGCCGCAAAACAGTCGAAGAAATTGCCGAACTGCTGCGCGTCAACGACGTTCGGGCACTGCCCTACCATGCCGGGCTTGACCCACAAACGCGCATGGCAAATCAGGACGCTTTCCTCAATGAAGATGCCGACGTTATCTGCGCTACCATTGCGTTCGGCATGGGTATCGACAAACCCGACGTCCGGTTCGTGATACACTACG
Organism: Spirosoma montaniterrae; assembly: GCF_001988955.1. Taxonomy (NCBI): domain Bacteria; kingdom Pseudomonadati; phylum Bacteroidota; class Cytophagia; order Cytophagales; family Cytophagaceae; genus Spirosoma; species Spirosoma montaniterrae. Next base: position 4,978,138 of record NZ_CP014263.1, read on the forward strand.
ACGCGCCCAAATCGCTCGAGGGCTACTATCAGGAAACAGGCCGCGCCGGTCGCGACGGGCTGGAGGGCAACTGCATTATGTTCTACAGTTACGACGACATTGTTAAGTTGGAGAAATTCAACAAAGACAAACCCGTAACGGAACGCGACAATGCCAGGCACCTGCTAACCGAAATGGTTTCTTACGCGAACCTCGGCACGTGTCGCCGACGGCAATTGCTGGGCTATTTCGGCGAATATTTAGATAAAGACTGCGGTTTTTGTGACAATTGCCTGAAACCGACCGAAAAAATAAAAGTACAGCAGGAGGTAGTGCTGGCACTGCGGACGGTGCTCCAAACCGATCAGCGGTTCGACGTGGCGCACCTCGCCGATGTGTTGACGGCAACCGGCAATCAGTACGTAACGAGCTACGAACACGACCGGCTCGACGTGTATGGCAAGGGAAAAGAGTTTAACGAAGACTGCGGCTGGTGGTGTTCGCTCATAAAACAGATCGCAATTCTCGGCTATCTTGAAAAAGACGTCGATAACTATGGCGTACTGAAGCTGACGCAGAAGGGTCTGAACTATATCGAAGACCCGTACCCTGTCACGCTCGCCAAAGACCACGACTACGATCAGCAGGTGGCCGACCAAACCACCGACGATGACAAAGATGCGTCGCCGACGTCGGGCGGAGCCGCTTACGATGAGGAGCTGCTTAGCCTGCTGAAAGCGTTGCGCAAGAAAATTGCCAAAGAAAAGAACCTGCCGCCTTACGTCATTTTCCAGGACCCATCTATGGAAGAGATGGCGACGACGTACCCCACTACGCGCGAAGAAATGGCGCAGATCAACGGGGTAGGTATGGGCAAGGTGCAGAAATTTGGTAAGCCCTTCATCGAGCTGATTGCCAAGTACGTTGAAGAAAATGAGATCGAAACCGATAAAGACGTCGTCGTTAAATCGACGGTCAACAAATCGAAAGTTAAAATCTTCATTATTCAGCAAATCGACCGTAAAGTTGATTTAGATGAGATTGCCGAGTCGAAATCGTTATCAATGGAAGACCTGATGGAAGAAATCGAGCACATCTGCTACTCTGGTACGCGGCTAAATCTCGATTACTACATCAATCAGGTGATGGACGAAGACCGGCAGGACGAAATCTATGAATACTTCATGCGGGCCGAAACCGACAACATTGCCGTTGCCATGCGCGAATTCGGTGGCGACGATTTCACCGAACAGGACCTGCGCCTGATGCGTATCAAATTCCTCTCGGAAGTAGCAAACTGAGTGATGAATGATGAATGATGAGTGATGAGTGTTTTTTCAACTTGTTACTCATCGCTCATCGCTTATCACTCATCACTCAAAGAAATGAACATACTGATTCTTGGTTCGGGGGGGCGCGAACATGCATTTGCGTGGAAAATGGCCCAAAGCCCGCTTTGTGATACCCTTTTTGTTGCCCCCGGAAACGCCGGCACGACGCAGGTGGCTGTTAATCTGCCTATTGACTATAACGATTTCGACGGGGTAGCCGGAGCTATTCGCGCTCATGCTATCGACCTGCTGATTGTGGGACCGGAAGAGCCACTCGTGAAAGGCATTGTCGATTATTTGCGGCAACAGCCTGATTTGGCCGACCTGCGAATTGTTGGCCCCGATGCACAGGGGGCGCAACTCGAAGGCAGCAAAGATTTTTCCAAAGCGTTTATGCACCGATACGGCATTCCAACAGCCACGTCACGCACGTTCACACCCGACACGCTCACGGAGGGATTAGCCTATCTCGAAACGCATACACTTCCCATTGTACTCAAAGCCGATGGGCTTGCGGCTGGTAAAGGCGTTGTTATTGCCGAAACGCTGACCGAAGCGCAATCTACGCTGCACGATATGCTGGCTGGCGGTAAATTTGGCGATGCGGGCCGCAAAGTGGTGATTGAGCAGTTTCTGCGCGGAATTGAGTTGTCGGTGTTTGTGCTGAGCGATGGCACGAACTACAAAATTTTGCCCGAAGCCAAAGATTATAAACGCATCGGCGAGGGCGATACCGGTCCCAACACGGGTGGTATGGGTGCCGTTTCGCCAGTGGTGTTCGCCAATGAGTCGTTTCTGCGGAAGGTCGACGAAAAGGTGGTGAAGCCTACGTTGGCAGGTTTGCAGCAGGAAGGTATTCGCTATCAAGGTTTTATCTTTGTAGGTTTGATGAAAGTAAATGGCGAACCGTTCGTTATCGAGTATAATGCCCGCATGGGCGACCCCGAAACGGAAGTTGTTTTGCCGCGTATTCAGACTGATTTGGTCGAACTGATGGTGGCAACGGCAGATGGGGAATTAGACAAAATTACCTTGCAGATATCGGGGCAAACCGCCGTTACAACGGTGGTTGTATCGGGAGGATATCCCGATGCCTATGAGAAGGGCAAAGCTATTACAGAACTGGAGCGTCTGGACGATGTAACGGCTTTTCATGCCGGAACGCTGGCTCAGAACGGTCATATTTTGACCAACGGGGGGCGGGTGCTGGCCCTAACGGCACAGGCTAACTCGCTCGAAAACGCCGTTCGGAAGTCGCAGGAAGCGGCCCGGATGGTGCAATTCGACGGAAAACGATACCGCAAAGACATCGGGCTTGACCTGATTCGATACGCGGATTAACGATGAGAGATGAACGATAAGAGATGAGTAGTCGAGCCGCTCAGGTAAATGCTAAAACACTCATCGTTCATCACTTATCACTCATCACTATATAACTATGTCTTGTAAATCCTGTGCAACCGGTGGGTGCGGAACCCAACGTGGCGCGTCCGATGGTCAGAAAACGGCCACTGTCGGGTGTGGCAGCGGGGGGTGTAGCACCGGGGGCTGTAATAAACTGAATTCGTTCGACTGGCTGAGTGATATTGCCGTGCCGGGGATAAAACGATACGATGTCGTAGAGGTTAAGTTTAAAGGCGGGCGGAAAGAATACTACCGCAACGTGCATCAGCTTGACTTAACCACGGGCGATTATGTAGTCTGCGAAATGCAGTCGGGCTATCATATTGGGGCCGTGTCGATGCAGGGCGAATTGGTACGGTTGCAGGTGAAAAAACGGAGTGTCAAAATCAATGACGACACGAAAGTGATTCACCGCATTGCCACGCCGAAAGATATGGAACGGCACGAGCAGGCCATTCTGCGCGACCTGCCCGCGCTCTATCGTTCGCGCGAGATTGTGCGCGACCTGAAACTGAACATGAAACTCTCCGACGTTGAGTTTCAGTCGGATAACACGAAGGCTACCTTCTACTACTCGTCGGAGGAGCGCGTCGATTTTCGCGAGCTGATCAAGATGCTGGCGAGTGAATTTAAGGCCCGCATCGAGATGCGGCAGATTAGTCTGCGGCAGGAAGCGGGGCGTCTGGGCGGCATCGGCTCCTGCGGGCGCGAACTCTGCTGCTCGACCTGGCTTACTGATTTCAAAAACATCGCCACATCAGCGGCCCGCTATCAAAACCTGTCGCTCAACCCGGCCAAACTGTCGGGGCAGTGCGGGCGGCTGAAGTGCTGCCTGAACTACGAGTTGGATACGTACATGGACGCCCTGCGCGACATTCCAGCCATCGACAAACCGCTCGAAACGCAGAAAGGCCGGGCATGGCTGCAAAAAACCGACATCTTTCGTAAGCTGATGTGGTTTGGCTACAATTCCGAGAGTACGTGGCACTGCCTGCCCATTCCGCGCGTGCTGGAGATTGTGGAGTTGAATAAGCGCGGTGTAATTCCCGAATCGTTCGACGTGCTGACGCCAATTGGCGAAAAGGAAGCTGTTCCGATAGCCGCACTCAACAGCGACCTGCAAAAACTTGACGCCAAGTACGCTACAAAGAGTAGCAGCAAGAAGAAAAAGAAAAAATCGAAAGGCGGAGGTGGCGGAAATGCCAAACCCGCGCCGAATGGAACAGCGACTTAAAAATAAACAACCCCGGCTTGTGAAGGTCGGGGTTGTTGCGTCTAAAAATCACCCGTGTAAAACGGACTAAACACGTAGTAGCTGCTATCGCGTTTGGCCCGTTTCGGTGTAGTTTGAATGTATAAAATATAACGGCTTAGTCGGTTGGGGGTATTCGTAAGCCACTGCTTATAAGAACGCTCGCTTGTGTAGAGCCGGTCGACTTCCCGAATGTGAATAGTCTTGATGTCTGCCGGGGTTGCGTCGAGGCCGTTGATGTAAACGTCAATATCTTGCTGATAATCTGGTAGTAGGCTAAGATGATCGTCTTTGGTGCGTTCTACGAAAGCGCGTTTATCCTGAAAAAAGGTAGCTTCGAGCAACCGATTCATGGAAAAGGTATTGGCTTCACCAAACGGATTGTTTGTAATGGCAGACGCCATCAGAAATTGCTTCATGTCGCGCCGGTCTGCCGTGTTGGGCAAGGGTCGATGTGTAGTGCTGATTAATATTCGATGTCGGTCAGTGTCGGGTTGGCGGGATAGACTGGCCCGTCTGCTGTACATAAAAAGTTCGGCTACTTCGTCAAATGTTAGCTGTTCTAACGCATTTATCGTGGCTTCCTTGCCGTTAATATACACTTTCGTTTGTTCGCCGGTCGGCAGTTCGAGGGCTAACCGATTGTTGCGGATGCATAAATAATTCGGAAACGCTGTAAAATTGCCTGCTTTTACCCTACGTCCGTTCATTACTAAAGTACGCTCACGGTTTGGGAAAGCGGACACTATATACCACTCTTCATCAGCATCCAGCTCGCGAACGTGCCGGCGCGTTGCATTGGTTGGCGCAATGGGTTCAATGCGTTTCAGACTAATTTTTTCGGCCTGTCGCTCGTGCTGACAGGCCAATAATATCAATCCGATGACGCCAAGCCACAGCCCATATCGCCCCCACACTAAACGGTTCGATTTTGCCTGATTCAGCATCGCGATGCGTTGCTTCAGGTTGGGGCTGCTGAATCGGTTAGTGAAGGTATACATATGCTTACTTTTTAGCGAACTTGTCCGGGTAAGCAATTTCGAGCATGGGTGTACCCGCATAGCGGTCGTAGACGTCACGGTTGCTGAATCTGGTAATCAAGATAAGTCCTTGCTTTGCTCGTTCGTCACCAAATCTATAAACGGCTGCTTTTCCTTCGTATACCACCAGTTTCTTAACATTTAGCGGGTCGAGTTGGTGTAGTTGCTCCCGGCTCACTTCCTGACCGTCGATAAAAATGATGGCTTTACGGTATTCAGGATACGTGTCGAGGTGAAAATCGGGCGTTACATGAATGGCCGTTTGTCTTAAACCCATAAAGCTGCTTTCCAGAAAATCATTGCGGAAGAAAACGCGATAAACTCCTGATTGCAAGTTCATCGTAGACCTATAGTCCGACTGCTCTGCCGCATCACTCAGAAAGAATTGAGTGTTTTCACGCTGGGCTAATAGTTGCAACGACGCCGGAAATGACTCATCAATGGGGCCAATTTGGCACTGATTAGCGTTGCAGCGCAGACCAAACGACGGAATATTCATTCGACCACTTAAGCCGCCTACTGTGGTGCTAATCGGATGTCCGGGCTTCGGCACCTGCATACTCAGTGCAATTCGACTAATGCGCCCATCGCTTGAGTGCATCAACGTATCAACTGTTAATGAGATGTTGTTCTCAAGAAGAACCTGCCGCAGTGTGTCAAAACTCGATTGTGTAGTGCGGGCAGTAATCAGGCCATATATAGTTCCGTTCCTGCTCTTGACGTATGTATAGTCCACTTGTTTTTGGCAGGCAATGCCAAAGCCTGAAACACACAAGCATAACGCCACATAACGAATTAATAGCCAACGCTTCGAACGTGTTCGATTCATCATGACAATACGTTGTTTCAGAAACGATTTGCTAAATGAATTGGTTAGTCCCGGCTGATTCACCGACAGGCTCACTTTTACTAAGTTATATTGATACGCCCGCGCATCGACGCCCTCGGCCAGCACAGCGCGGTCGGCCTGAAATTCGAGCGTTTGATGCAGCAGGTGGCGGAACAAATACACCGCCGGATTGAACCAGCCGACAATGCACAATAACTCAGCAATAACCATATCGACACTGTGCCACGCCCGAACGTGTACGCGCTCGTGCCGCAGAATCTGCTCCAGTTCGTCGGGCGTGTGCCGGTCGGGGTTGACAACTACATACCGAAAAAACGAAAATGGCGATGCTACATTAGCATTCCGAACCAGTACGAAATCGTCGTAGGGTTCGTGTTCAGATTGTCGCAACAGTCGGCGCAGCGACCAGAGTTGACCCACAAACCGAACCATCAGACTCAGCGCAACCGCACCGTAGGCGAGCAGCACCCAGTTCGGCCACGACCAGCCGGGTTGGGGCATTGCGTTCGTGAAAGCGCGGTATGTGCGTTGATTGGGGTAAGTAATGGTCACGTCGGGCGTCGGTGGCGCGGGTGCCAGTTTGGGTAAAACTCGCTGCGCCGTTTGCTGCATCACCGCCCGCACGGGTTCGGGCCGGTAGTCGGGTAGTTGAAGTAGTGGCAACCCCACCGACGCAGTTAAGCCCAGCCACAACGCGGCCCGATTGGCGGCAAAAAACGTTTCGCGCCGAAGCAGCACGTAATAAGCCACTACCACCACCGCCAACAGCCCATTGGCAAGTAGCACATAGCGCAGCGTTTCCATAGTTACTTTTTTTCAATCATTGCCAGAATTTCGCGTAACTCATCGGCACTAATTTTCTCATTTTGAGCAAAGTAGCTTACCAGATTCTTGTACGAATTATCGAAATAATCGCCTACGACCTTCGTAATCACGAAGCGATTCTGGTACTGCTCTTTGCTGATGACCGAGTAGTATTCGTGCGTATTACCGTAAGCGCGGTGGCCGACGTAGCCTTTTTCTTCGAGGTTGCGTACAATAGTCGAAACGGTGTTGTAGTGCAGGGGCGGGTTCGTGAAATGCGGCACCATGTCTTTCACGTAACACGGTTCCATCTTCCAGAGTACCTGCATAATCTCTTCTTCTTTGGCGGTTAGCTTTTCCATACGACAAACGTAAAACTATTTTTGTAGTTTACAAACTATCTCCATCGTTTTTTGCGACTTTTGAAAAGCCCGGTCTGCGGACGTAATTTTGTTATGCTATGTTAAACGCTATGAGGTTATCAGGATGTGTGTTGCTGGTGGCGTGGTTGCTTATTGGCTGCGATCCGAACACCGTATACAAAGAATACACCGACATTGAAGACGGGAAGTGGTATATCAAAAACGCGCCCTCGTTTACGTTCGAGATCAAGGACGCAACGGTGCCGTACAATATCTATTACAATCTCAGAAATAACCTGTCATACGGGTATTTTAATCTGTATCTGACCCGTTACCTGCGCGATGCGAACGGTAAAGAAATTGAGTCGCGGCTCGATGAACTGATTTTGCTGGACCCCAAAACCGGCAAACCCAACGGCGACGGTCTGGGCGATTTGTTCGACCATAAGTTCTTGATGAAGCGCAATTACCGCTTCCCGAAGCCGGGGCAATACACCATGCAGATTCGGCAGTATATGCGGCAAGACCCGCTCCTGAATATTCAGAGTGTAGGCATCACCGTCGAGAAGGCCAACTGATTATGCTCTTTCGCCAGAACCGCTTCTTCTTTTTGCCCTATGCGCTGGCTTTGGTTGTGGTGGGCATGCTGCAACTGCTCTATTCGCAAACGCAGTTGATGCAGTGGGTAAATGCCCGCAACAGCCCCGCTGCCGACGTTTTTTTTACCTACGCCACCTACCTCGGCGATGGTGTTTTTTTCGTGGCGGTCTGCCTGATTGTGCTGATTTACAGCTGGCGGGTGGGGCTGATGACGTTTGCCAGTTTCGCGCTTTCGTCGCTGGTATCGGTGTTTTTGAAAACCGTAGTATTTACCAATTCACCCCGCCCGCTGCTGTACTTTGAACATTCCATTAAGCAATACCACCTTATCGAAGGGCTTGATATTCATAGTTATAATAGCTTCCCGTCGGGGCATACGACCTCAGCATTTGCGCTGTTTCTGATGCTGGCGTTGATCGACGACCGCAGGGCGCGGGGCTGGTTTTTCTTCCTGCTGGCCGCATTGACCGGCTACTCGCGGGTGTATTTGTTCCAGCATTTTGTCCAGGATGCTTACGTCGGGTCGCTGGTGGGTTCGGCGTCGACGCTGCTCGTCTGGTGGCTCATGCACCGGTGGGTGTACGCTACCGAATCCGGTCAGAACCGCGCACCAACTTTTCGTCGCGACGGATGAACCGGTTGGCAAGGGCGTTGCAGACCAAAGCCGCGATGATGGCATAGAAGCCCGGCAAGAACGTGCCCTGATCGTCGGGGTTGCCGTAGGCTTTTCCGGCATAGAGCGTTCGGTAGAGAATAATACCCATTACACCCGTCAGTAACAGCGCGTTTACGGCGCACAAAGCTGTCTGTGTCAGGCGGTTGCGATACTGTGAAATGGCGTACAACGACGAGAGCGCGACCAATGCTACCAGCAAACCCAAATACCAGACAGATGTTACCAACGTAGTAATGCCTTGCTTTTCGCTGTATTGCAGGGCCGTAAGCTGGGCCGTTTCAGAAGCCTGTGTACCAATTTTTTCCCACAACGGCAACGACAGGGCCACGCCCATTGCCACCACAATCAGAAACAGAAATATTGTTTGAACGCGTTGAATCATTGTTGTAACAGAAAAGAAATTTTGTCCGCAAAAGTAGCCTAATTCGTGACGATTATGCAAGCCGACATCCAACTCCTGCTCACTGCCGACGGGTCGCATACGGTCCGGCACGAAACCCTCGGCGTTACGTATCATTCCATACACGGGGCCGTGCAGGAATCGCAGCGGGTGTTTATCGAGTTGGGTTTGCAGGCTGCTTTCGAGCGATTTGCCAACGTGCCGCTGCGGGTATTTGAAATGGGATTTGGCACTGGCCTGAACGCCCTGCTGACTGCCCGCGAAGCCGAACGGCACGGTCGCCCGGTGGCCTACACGGGCGTTGAAGCCTACCCGCTACCGCCTGAAGAGAGTCAGAAATTGAATTTCGATGTGGCTTTAGGCACAACATTCCTGAATGCGCTGCACGCTTCGCCCTGGCACGAAACGGTCAATATCAGCCCATTTTTTACCCTTAACAAACAGCAAACGTCGCTGCAAAACTGGCAGACCAACGAGCGGTTTCATCTGGTCTATTACGACGCCTTTGCCCCGTCGGCTCAACCCGAACTCTGGGAGCCGGAAATTTTTCAGCGATTGGCGTGTTTCTTGCTACCGGGTGGTTTGTTGACTACCTACTGCTCAAAAAGTTACGTGCAGCGTAATTTGCGGGCGGCTGGTTTTACGGTTGAGAAACACCCCGGCCCGGCGCGTAAACGCGAGGTGCTGCGGGCTATTTCACCGCCAATTTTATGACAAGCAAGACGTTATCTATAAAACTGCTGTATCCATGAAACGTAGCCTGCTCTTTTTTGCCGCCTTCCTTATGCTGATCATCAGCGCGTTCCGCATGTCGCCCGCGCCGGTCAATATGCATCAAAATGCCAAAGCTGAACCAAAACGAATCAAATGGCTGACTGTTCAGGAAGCTTACGCGCTGACGCAGAAAGTGCCGAAAAAATTCGTCATCGACGTCTACACCGACTGGTGTGGCTGGTGCAAGGTCATGGACCGCGAAACGTTCACCAAACCGGCCATTGTCGATTACGTAAACCAGAATTTTTATGCCGTAAAGCTCAACGCCGAAGCACCCGGCGACATTACGCTGGGTAAGCAAACGTTCAAATACGTGAGCAGTGGCGGTGGTCGGGGCGTTCAGGAACTGGCTGCTGCACTTATGAAAAATCAGATGAGTTATCCGACAACGGTATTTCTGGACGAGAAATTTCAACTGATTCAGCCCATTCCGGGTTATCTGGAGCCGCGCACGTTCCACCAGATTATCACCTATTTCGGCCAAAATTATCACCAGAAAGAGCCATTCGACGAATATAAAACCGGCACCTACGCCAAAAACTTTCAGGGTTCGCTATCGAAGTAATTCTGTTCAGGTAAAGGGGAACACAGATTACACGGATTTTACGGATGAACACGGATATTTGTATAAGACAAATAAATCTGTGTCTATCCGTTAAATCCGTCCGGGCCGACGATTCGGTTCCCCTTTACCTTTGTGAAAATTAACCCGATACTCAATTTTATGAACAAACGACTGAGCCTGCTGTCAGCGGCAGGTATTGCATTTGCATTAGTGGCCGCGACACCGCCAAAGAAACCCGCTCATCTGCCCAAAGCCAATCCGCGCAAATACATCGACCCGCAAAATATGGATACGTCGGTGAAGCCGGGCGATAATTTTTACCAATATGCCAATGGCAATTGGTTGAAGCAGAACGCTATTCCGGCTTCGAAAACGTCGTGGGGGAGTTTCAACGAACTGCGCGAAAAAAGTCTCGATGCCATGAAAACGCTGCTCGAAGACGCCACCAAAACCACCACGCGGGGGCGGCTCTATCAGATGGTCGGCGACTTCTATACGAGCGGCATGGACAGCCTGACCATTGAAAAGCGCGGCTTCGACCCACTCAAACCCGATCTGGCGCGGGTCGATAAAGTAAATAATAAAACCGACTTCCTAAACGAACTGGCCTACCAGCGCACGCAGGGCAATAGCATGTTGTTCGGCTTCTTCGTGGCGCAGGACCGCAAAAACGTCTCCAAATACCTCCCGCAATTCAGTCAGGGCGGCACCAGCCTGCCCGACCGCGATTATTACCTGAAAAACGACGCCCGCAGCCAGAAAATTCGGGATGCGTATCTCGATAACGTGGCAAAAATGTTTGCCCTTGTCGGCGAAGAACCTACACGGGCCTCGCAAAATGCCGACATAATAATGCGGCTCGAAACAGCACTCGCCAAAGCGCAAATGCCCCGCGTGGAGTTGCGTGACCCATACAAAACCTACAATAAATTGACCGTTGCTCAGTTCAGTCAGCAAACGCCGGGCGTTAACTGGGCCGACCAACTGACCAAATACGGCGTTTCGGGGCAGGACACGGTACTGGTGCAAAATCCGAAGTTTTATCAATCGCTCGACAGTCTGCTCACCGCTACGCCTGTCGAAGATTTACGGACGTACATGCGCTGGCAGTTGGTGCGTGGGGCGGCTCCTTATCTGAGCGATGCGTTTGTGAGACAAAACTTTGCCTTCTCGCGGGTGCTGACCGGGCAGAAAGAACAAACACCCCGCTGGCAGCGCGTAAGCGGTCTGATTGATGGTTCGCTCGGCGATTTGCTCGGTCAGCTTTACGTACAGAAGTATTTCAAGCCTGAAGCTAAACAACGAATGCTTACGTTGGTCGACAACCTCGAAGCGTCGTATAAAGAACATATTCGGGGTCTCGATTGGATGAGCGAAGAAACGAAAAAGAAAGCTTTAACGAAGTTAACGGCTTTTAAACGCAAGATTGGCTACCCCGACAAGTGGAAAAACTACGACGGCGTAACCATCACCCGCGATGATTTTTATGGCAACGTAAAGTCGGCCAGCAAGTGGTCGTACAAGTATATGATTAACCGGCTCGGCAAACCCGTTGACCGTACCGAGTGGGGTATGACACCGCCCACCGTGAACGCCTACTACAGCCCGGTCAACAACGAAATTGCGTTTCCGGCGGCTATTCTGCAATTTCCGTTCTTCGATTTTGGAGCCGACGATGCCGTAAATTATGGTGGTATTGGTGCCGTAATCGGCCACGAGATGACGCACGGCTTCGACGATTCGGGACGGCAATACGATGCCGACGGCACCCTGCGCGACTGGTGGACGCCCACCGATGCCCAGAATTTTAAAAAACGCGCCGATCAGGTGAAAGAGCAGTTTTTTGGTTTTAAAGTGCTCGATTCGCTCAAAGTGAACGGCCAATTGACCCTCGGCGAAAACTTAGCCGACCTCGGCGGGCTGTCGATTGCCTACGACGCGTTCAAGAAAACGGCGCAGGGGCGGGCTAATCCGAAGAAAAGCCTGATCGACGGCTTCACGCCCGATCAACGGTTCTTTCTGTCGTGGGCACAAATCTGGCGTATCAACGTACTGCCCGAAACACAGGCCCAACTAATTCTGACCGACCCCCACGCGCCCGGCATTTACCGCTGCAACGGCCCGCTATCGAACATCACGGCCTGGTACAATGCTTTCGACGTGAAGCCGGGCGATAAGATGTACAAAAAGCCCGAAGACCGAATTAAGGTCTGGTAATTTTTGGGGACACAGCGATGCACGGAGGAGACACAGAGATACACTGAGCTATTCTTTTTGAGAAAAACTTTGTGTATCTCTGTGTCTCCTCCGTGCATCGCTGTGTCCCAAAGTTTCCCGAACAACTATGAAAACTGCCCATTTCCTTGCTCTTGCCCTGCTGACCCTGTCGTGCCAAACAAAACCGAAGCAGGAAACCACCGACAAACCCGCCACTGAGCAAACCGCAGCCCCCGCCGACCTGACCAAACGTCCCCCCAACGACGCGCCCCGTTCTGCTGCCGACCGGCTGGTTCGCGCCCTGTATTTTGAACACGACGCTAACGAAAACCCGTTTCTGGAAACGAAAGACCCATTGCTGGCCGAGCAGTATTTTACGAAACCACTGGCGGCTAAGTTGACCAAAAACGCTTCGAAGGCTGCGGCTAACCGAAGGAAAATCAACCCACTTTTCAACGTACCCGATTCGGCTATCGAGAAACGCTGGGTGCTGCCAGCCGTTATAGCAGGCGAAAAAGCCGTGGTGTTCGTAACGTATCAGACCAACGGCAAGGAGCAGGAAATGCGCTGCGAAATGGAGCAGCAGGCCAATGGTCGCTGGCGTATTGCTGACATTATGTATGCCGATGGCAAACGCCTGGCCGAGTTGGTGAACTAAGAACTATGTAGTCGATACAGTAAAGCCCGGTCATCTATACATGACCGGGCTTTTGGCTTGTCAAGGGGGAAAATACCCCAAAAAAAAGGGGGTTTTTGGGGCGAAAATACCTTGATCCCGGTATTGTCGGCGCGGGGGTGCGGGCCTAGTTTTGACAATCTGTTTGAGCATTGCCAAACGGAGTTATCCACACCTCTTTAGTCATGAACCCACTCCGCGATTCTATTAGCAAACTACTGTTTGCGGCTTACTGCTTAATCGGCATTGTCAATGCCCCGACTCGTGCTGCCAACGTTCCGGCAGACGAAGAGGTGCTGACGGTGGGCATCAGTTCGCTGATGCATGAGGAAACCAACGTGTCGGAGCAGTTCGCGCTTTTTCAGTTTTTTACCAGCAACCCGTTACTAATCAATGGAAAGCCAGTAGAAGTACTTCTGGCCGACCAGCCATTCTTCGCCAATTTCGCCATATCGGGTGTGGTTGGCGATAAGGGTGTTGACCTGAAAGTCTGGCAGGAAGGCAAAATTCTGAAGCGGGTCCGCACGACGTTTAAGGCCGGTAGCCGGGCCGCTTTGTTAAACACTATTTACGAGGCTGTAGCTCAGGCTATGTTTGCTGCCCTGAACGTGCCGCCCGACAAATCATTTAGCAAAGGCCGGAGTATGCGCGGGGTTTTGGTGTACCCGCCCGCTGCGGTCAACGCCGAGAGAGGCAGCGACCTCTTGCCCGGTTTCGTACCCTGTCCTGTACCCAACTCAGGCTTTCTGAACGACGCCTTCGTTTCACGCTCGACCATCAACATACAGACTCCCAAACGACTCGACGCCTTCAAAGACCCGGTCCAGATCGGGCAGTTGGGATACGCGCTCTATGACCAGCCTGACGAGTCATATTTTCTGCTACGAAACACCACCGTTCCCGACGCAATTAAAACCAACGTTCGCAAACTGGCTTTTCCGGTCTATAGCCGACCGGGCCTGCCGTTGGTTTATTTGGCCGCTGGCGAGCGTTTCGAGCAGACGCAGGACCCCGCCGGTGCAGCCAGTGCGTATCAGGCCGCGCTAATCGCCTGCAACAACCTGCATACCAGTCCATTCGAGAAGGCTGCTATCAAACAGGCCGCTTTTGGCCGCTTAGCCGAACTGGCCCGTCAGCGCGAACAGCCACAAACGGCTACGCTCATGAAACTGGCCCGCGACCTGAATCTGGCTTATCTGAACTCTGGATTAGCCGCGCAGGAAGGCAGTCAGTATTATTCGATTGTCAAACGGGTGGGCAGCATATGTGACCGCGTGGAAGCGCAGGCGCGACAGGTGCGGGCGCAGAAACGTAAAAACGGTTTTATGGCCTTAACCAGCCTGGCATCGGGTATTGCGGGCGTTGCCAGTGCCGACAATGCGGGCGCGTCGTCGCAGGCAATACAGTCAACTGCCGAAACTTACGGCAAGCAGGCACTCGACTACTTGGGGCAATCCGGGCAGTTGACACAGGAAGCCGAAGCCGCCATGGCCGACGTATCGTCTAATTTCGCGCTGCTGTTCGAGGACCGTATCGAAGCCATGGCCGACGACGATGCCGAGCAGATTGTGGCCGGGCAAACCTACCTCGCCCGTGAAATCACCTACCATTTACTGCACAGCCCCCTGCCTGAAATAGAACAGTTGCTGCTCGATTTTACGGTCGATAAAGGCCGGACTGGCGCGTTGCTGATGAACTACTTCGCCACGACCACTGAGGGTCAGCGGGTGGAACAGATTATGGCCCTGCGGAAGCAACTCAACAAAGTAGAAGCCCTCACCTATCTCTATGAGAGCCGGGGCAATAATGTACCTGCCAACCTGCGGAAAGAGTTTTAAACGGTTAAACTAACTCGGGTCAACAACAATGCGAACACGAATAGTTACCGGATCAATAATCTACCTTATCGCTTCATTGATAGCGAGTTCATACGCAATGGCGCAGTGTCCAGGTGCCACACCAGCCGCGTCAAACTGGTGTACGCTTCATTGCCATTGGTACGACTGTGTGCGACCCGGTGAGAAAACTCCATATGACTGCTGCGATTGCTTGCGTATCCGTCGAATAGATGAACAGAAGCGGATACAAGAACAATATCAGGCTCGTATCCGGTATGAAAGCGAAAAACGCGAAGCGGCCCGGAAGCAGGAAGAACAGGAGCGAGTAGCTGCTGAGGAACGCCGAAAACAAGACCAATATCGGCAGGCCCAACTCAACCTTGCAGCTCAGCAGGTAGAAATTAACCGCGAAGCTGAGGCCGCCCGGCAGCGCGAAGCCGCCGAGCAGCGACGACGCGAACAGGAAGCCGAAGAACGCGAACGAAAACGTCAGGCCGAAATTCAGCGCAAACAGATGCTCGAAGCGTCGATTCAGCAGCAGCTTCAGAATGCTACGGTGGCCCATCAGCAGGTGCTAACCGTTGGCGAAGTGAATCGGCAGCAGGTTGTAGGCGGTATTGGTGCGCTGGGGCAGCAGTTGGCCGAACAGTCGAGTCAGGAACGCGAACATCGGCAGCAGTCTGGCAGCGGCTGGCAACCTACCGATGCGCGGGTGCTGGGCAATGCGGGCTACACCGATTTGGAAGAAATGTCGGGCCGTACCGGGTCAGCCCCGCACCCTTCGGTAACCGCCCCGCCTGCCCGTGTCGGCGCGGGCGCGAACACGACCCAAACGCGTCCGTGGCCCACACCTGGCATATCAGCAACTACGCCCAAAGATGAGTTCGTAGCTACGGGGCCGGGCCGGTTTTATGTATGGGGAATATCGGGTGCGGGTTATGGCCTTTGGCTACAACAGGATGGTCGGCGAGTACTGCTCTACACCCTGACGCATCCTATTGCGGCCTTCATACCTGCGGCTGGCCAATCATTCTATCTCACCCAGGGCAACGCCGTGTATGGTGGCCGGGCTGGTCAGCCGCTTCAGGTGCTGGCTCAGGTAGCGGCTCCTATCGACGGGCTGGCCGTTGGCCCCGACGGGTCGCTGTTCATCTCGACGCCGGAGGGTGTAGTACGACAGCGAAACGGGCAGACGATTGTACTTAGCGGCCCCGACCGTCACGGCCCGTTGCGCCTGAACAATAAACAGTTAGAGGTATTCCTATCTGCCGAAAAACGTTCGGTTTCTGTTGTCATTCCTTAACTTCTATCTACATCATGAAACAACTGTTTACCCTACTCCGGCCCACGCTTCTGCTGTTGCTGTACCTTCATCAAGTAGGCGCGTCGGCCCAGACGCCCGCCCGGCGTCCTGACCAGATTGTGAAACTCGATAATTCGGTTATCGAGGTAATTATCAACGAAATTGACGAAACGGGAGTCAGCTACCGGCTTTTCGGTAATGCCAGCGGGCCGGTTAGTCGCATCAATAAAACCGACATCAGTTATATCCGCTATACCAATGGCGATGTAGAGCGATTTGCGCAAACGCCTGCTGCCACGGCTGTGGCTAAACCAGCCCAGACGCTGACTCGGCCAGCCGAGCCGGTAGCGAGTTCGGCACCAGCTACGCCTGCTCGTAAAGGTTTATCGGCATCGCAGCCGAAACCGGCCCGTAATGTGCCCGTTGCCGAAACCAATCGCTCAACCAATCGCCCGCAGGGGTTGCGCGACGCCGATTCTGGCGGATCGGGGCGGCAGACCAGCACACGCGGGCGGGCGTCGGAGCAGGCCGTGGGCGATAATCCTAAAGCCAGCGTATTTGCCACCGTCGGTGCCGGAGCCGCGCAGTATATGATTATTCAGAATACCGAGCGGTTTACGAGCCAGTTTGCCTTCGTGTGCCGGTTCGGGCTGGGCGTTCGGGTGCCGTTGTCCGAAAAACTGACACTCGAACCAACGCTTGAATACGCGCAGTTAGGCGGTGTCTGGACCGAAACCGACGATCAGGGAACAACCACTACGGCCACGCTGACGCTGAATAACGCGCAGTTTAGTTTGCCGTTGGTATATACTTCGACCAACACGGGCGGGCTGCGGTTTCTGGTGGGGTGCGGGCCGTATGGCATACTGGGAACAAGCGCGGTTATAAAAGCCAATGGTGAGAAAGAGATTCTTGAATACGGCTTCGACATGCGCCGGGCACACGTTGGAGCTATTGGCTTGCTGGGCGTTCGGAAAAATAAAGTAGGAGCATTGGCTTACGGAAGCTCCAGCCTCACAAACCTTTACGGCACAAAGTTTGGCGATACCAAAATCCGGGTACTTGCCTTTGGCCTTTCGCTTCGCTATTACTTCTGATTCACATTATTGCTATCGCACCATGAAAAACGCTATACGCATCGGAACGGGTTTACTGATTCTATGCCTCACCGATACCGGATTCGCACAGAACGCCCTGTACTTCACCAATGGCAACCGCATTGCGGGTGCACAGTTGGTTGAGCTAACCGACGAAAAAATCAAGTTTGCCGTGAAGCGGGGCGAGACAATGGTTAATTACAGCTACCGGCGCGAAAACGTGCTGATGGCGTTTAACCAGGACGGACACTTTTTGGTAACGTCAGACCTGAACGCCGACCCGACACAGGCTCAGCAACAGTTTCGTAGTTTTCTGATGGCTCAGCCGCGCCCGATTCAAACCGACCTGCTGGTGAAGGCCGTGCCACTAACGGTCATTCCGGCCACAATCTCTTATGAAAGTGACGAAGTAGTAAATTACCAGTTGCCGGGCGGAGGGGCCGGGTCGATTAGCAAAGCTGATTTGGTTGGGATTGTGTACCGCAACGGACGCCACCAGATTCTGCGCGACCCCGGCGAAGCGGCCCCGCTGCTCGCTACGGTTCGGCAGCAGCTTGCTACCGGCACCGGTTCTGTACCTGACCCAACGCCACAACCGGCCCCTGCACCCGCTGTTGCGCCCGTAGCTGCGGCTGTTATTGCACCTGCACCCATTGCCCCAGCCGTTACCGAATCTGCCCCCGCGCCGGTTGCGCCTGCTGCCGTTGCGCCGGTGCCGGTAACGCCCGCTCCGCAACCAATGATTGCTCAGACGAGCCTGACATCGACGCCCACAACCACACCAGCTCCTGTGGCAGTGGATAAGCCAAAACTCACCGACGAAGAATACCAGACGTATCGGACAAAGGCACTCCGAAAAGTCGATGAGTTTGCGTCGTATCTGAACGTGATTACCGATAAAAAGCTTACCGGTGACGAAAAAGACAAAGCCATTGAGCAGGCCGCTAAACTGTTTATGCCATCGGCCACAATTGAAGTTACTTCCGCCAGTCGGCCCGGTTCGCGCCGGTATCCCATCCGCGATTATTTGACCCGGCTGAAGCTGCTGCCCTACAGTTCAGCGAAAGTTGAATGGTCTGAAATACAATACATTAGAGAGTTGACACAAGCCGCCGATGGTAACTATTACGGTACCATAACGGGGCAACAGACTTTCACCGGCTACGGGCAGGGCGACAACGTGCTGTATTCCGACGTGACCCAGAAAAATGTGCGCGTGAAACTGCAATCGTACCAAAAGCTTATCGACGGGCAGGGGCAGGTTAATTGGGAAGTGCTACTGGGCAACATCGGTGTTGCGAATAATTAACCTCACCCGCGTTCCCTCCCCTGAAAGCAGGGGAGGGGTGAAGCTTGGAAGCTTCGCGTTTCTCATCTCTTCCCTGAAAGCAGGAGTTGGCGATCCGATGTTTCGGTGGGTTTTAGATCAGCTAATCATGAACGTGGTTTTACTTTTCCTCGGATGCTGTGCTTTGCCCGGTTTGTGCATGGCCCGGCCTGCGCCCTGTCTGCGGTTGGCGGGGGTAGTGCAGGACTATGCCACGCGCCAGCCGTTGGTGGCAACCCTTTCGCTGAAAACAGCCACCGGACGCGTTAAACTCGCCAGCAGTGCCGAAGCAACAGGCTCGTTTTCCGTCGATGTCAACTGCCCGGCTACAGCCTTAGTGATTGAGCGAACGGGGTATCGAACCCAGTCGTTGCCGCTTGATGGGAATGGGTCGACTGCCGGGCCGGTATACGTGTTTATCCCGCTGGTGTCGGTCGATAAGCAGGGTAGCGACCGGGCCTATCAGCAGTCGGAGCAAACGTTTTATGAGCAAAACCAGTCGGCCACACCAAGCGGGCGACCACAACGCGGCACGTTCGTCGTCACCGACGCCCTGACCGGAACCCCACTGCGGGCGCAGACCTGCCTGTTTTCGACCAACGCCAAAACCAAACGCTGTTTCGATGCCGACGCAGCCGGGCAGTTCCTGACGCAATTTACGCAGCAGGACATTGTGGCAATGGAAGTGCGAATGGCTGGTTATCAGCCGTATCAGGGCAATCTGATTGTAGAAAA
Source organism: Spirosoma montaniterrae (assembly GCF_001988955.1). NCBI lineage: Bacteria > Pseudomonadati > Bacteroidota > Cytophagia > Cytophagales > Cytophagaceae > Spirosoma > Spirosoma montaniterrae. The sequence goes on from NZ_CP014263.1 coordinate 4,997,368, forward strand.
AGTAGACGGGCGCAGCCTGCGGCACGACATTCGGCTACTACGGCAACTGACACTGCTGGCCGTACAAACTAACATAGCCAACGCCCGCTGCGAACTCCGCACCGCCGGGGGCGCGAAAACCATCGGACTGTTGCCGGTGCCGGGTGGCGAAGGGTGGTTTTGCGCTTACGACCTGCTGCCTCAGCGATACCAGTTGCAGATTACCGACGCCAGCGGGCGCGTAGTACGGCAGGAAGCGGTGACGGTGCGGCCCGGCCTGAATCTGCATCAGTTCATGCCCGAAAAGCCACCAACCACTGCCAGGCCACTGCCGGAGCCGGTAGTGGCCGTAACGAATCCGCCCGCACCGCCAAACGCTCCGCGCCGGAAATTGCAATTACCCGACGAACTGCCGCTCCTCTACTTCGATCAGGGCAGCTATCTGCTCGATGACGATGATAAGGACGTTTTACGGCAAGTGGCCGATTATCTGCGAACGCATCCCGGCTACCGGGTGAAATTAGTGGGCCACACCGACCCTAAAGGCGACGAGCGGCTAAATCGCTACTTAGCCGAGTTTCGGGCGAAGGTAATCGCCAATTTTCTGCACTGGCAGGGCGTACCCGACAACCGCATGGACGTAACGGGGCAGGGGAGCCGCTACCCGGTTTCGCCCTCCGACACCGACGAAAACAAAGCCAAAAATCGGCGCGTGTTCCTCAAATTAGAAGTTGATCCATGAGAAATAACTACATTTTTTACCTGCTCACGGCTGTTGGGCTGGCCGCGCTGCCGGGGTGCCATCAGGAACCGGATTTACCCGCGTCGATTATTCCGGCGAGTTGTCAGCTTGGCTTGGTCGAACTTGTCGAACAAGATTATCAGGTCAGAACGAACAACCAGTATGATGCTTTTGGGCAACTAAAAAAAGTTGACTATCAGTTTGTAATGCCTTCGCTGAACTACACCGCACAGACCGTTCACACGTACTCGTCCGACCGCTACTTGACGAATTCGGTAGAAACGGTTACTTATGTAGGTCGGCAACCGCAGTCGGGCGATGTGGTTTCGACGCGAACGACGTACCAGTATGACGGCACACCCAAACAAATCAGCCGGGTCGAATACGCCTATACCACCGCTGGCGGCAGGACGTACAGCGATACCGATGAATACCTCTATACGAATGGGCGACTAACGACCTACCAAACTAAAAACAGTGGTGGCGAAGTCATTCGCAAATACACCTTCGGAACCGACGGAAAACTACAGGCATACAGCGACGGGTCGGTTTGGACGAACACCGTAACAAACGGTAAGATTACGAAGCGCGAAAAGCCCGGCGATGGCAGTGTAATTACCTGTGCATTCGACAGTAAAGGGCAACGGCTGCAACTGGAAGAAACCTACCCGGCCACGAAGCGACGAATCGTGACGCAATACACTTACGACGACCGACTGAACCCCGCGCTTGCCCAGCTAAAACGGCGGGGCTTCCCCGACCTGGACCTCGGCGGCAGCACTCAGGTCAATAACCAAACGGCCATTCGCACGCAAACGTATCAAAACGACGCCCTCATCAGCGACGTAACGCAGACCATGCGCCATACCTACAACGCAGCGGGTTACTCGCTCGGCTCAGCCAGCAGCACCGGCGCCCGCATTCGCAACTATTACACCAACTGTCCCTGAACCATGAACGCGAAACAGTACCTTTTCATGCTCTGGCTAATTGGCTCATGGTCAGGTGGGTGGGCGCAAACGGCCCCGGCTTCGTTGTCGGCTCTGCCCAAAAAAGAAGCGGATGAGATTCGGTTTTTAGCCAAGAAAAAAATCGAAAAAGGACTGGCTGACCTGCTTAATACGCTTACCTTCGAGGACATTGGCGAGTTTGAACGCGACGCGCTGATTAAGAACAGCTTTCTGCCCAATGCAAATCAGGTGTTTTTCAGCGACGAGGTGATTCTGGAAGATGACATCGAACCCGAACATAAAAATCATGAAAACGTAGTTGACGTGCCGGTTGAAAAATACCTGCGTAACGTCGATTTGTTTTACGCCAAGACCGCCGAACCGAGCATTTCGTTCGGCAATGTTGTGGTTTCGCCAGTGCAGATAGGCGATGGCTTTCCGTATGTGAAGGTATTTTTCACGTCGAATTTTAAAAGCAAACACGCCAAACTCGACCAGCCGTATCAGTCCACAAGCCGGGTGGCCGAATTGCGGGCCGAAAAAGAGAACGGCAAATGGCAGGTTTACATCATCCGGCTGGCCTTTCTTCGACCCGGCGAAGGGTTGGCTAAATTAGGCAAACCGACGGGCGTAAAAAACCGCAAAACCACCGTTGCCGACTCGGCTAAAACCGAACCGCTCAAGGCCGTCGAACCGGTGGCAATCAAAGACCCGCAACCGAAACTGCCCGATGCAGTGCCGCAACTTTCGGTGCCTGCTGCCCAGACAACCGCCATAGCTGAAACGCAAAAATCAGCAGCGAAGAAGACCCGCAAAAAAGTGGAGGATAAAGCGGTTGTGGCTCCTGACCTGCAAAAAACACTGACAGCCGAACAGCAGCAACGCGCCCGTCGCTACCGTACACAGGGTTGGCTGTCGCTCGTGGGGGGCATAGCCGGGCTGGCCGGTAGCTATTTAACCTACTCGAAAATTCAGGCTGATTATCAGACGTATATGTCCAAAGTCGATGCGCTCAATGCCGACTATGACGTTTGGCGCGAAGTAGCCCGGCAACCCACGGGCGGGCGCATGGCCCCGCTGCCGCTGGCCGGATACGGGAGGCCCGGCATCTACGCGGCCTACGGGGCCGGGGCTGTGGGTGTTGGGCTAACCGTCAATGGCGTACTGCGGCTGATGAAGGCGGGCCGGGTAAAGCGAGCGAAGTAAACTATCTACACCAAAAAATTATCATTGTCATGAACAACAGCTACCGGCTGCTGGGCCTTCTCCTTCTCGTTACGCAAACGGGCGTGCTGGCGCAACTCGCCACCCGCCCTGCGGCAATCAGCCCCACGAATGTATGCCCTAAACAATCTATCACGCTCACGGCAGACGTAACCGACGACGGACGATTAGGGATACGTGAAAGCCCTACTGGTGGGGGTAAATATTGGGTCAGCTTTTATAATACAGCAAATCAGCTTGTACTTGATTTTCAGCCTTATAACGAAGAGTACGTCGGCACCGTTATAACTCGACCGGCTGGAACCTACACCGCTAATAACCGCATAACGGGTACTGTGCCCATTCCCGACAATCTACCACCTGGCACCTATTACTGCCGCATCTTTGCGGGTGAACAAAACGCCCGGCTAAACCCAAACAATGCCGCTAACAGCGGCAATTTTACGCTCCGGGCCACCCCCACCATGACCATTACCGACCGCGATAATGCAGGCAACGTGTTCGATGGAAACGTGTTTACAGGCGCGTCGGCGTCTGTTCACCTGATTATTACGGGCGAGGCTCCATTTACGTTCGATTACTTCAGCAACAGCCAATGGGTTGGCAATCCGAATAAAAACGATAGTCGCCAATGGATTTACCCAATCATTACGGGCGGGCTGTTCAACCAGTTTTCGATTCGCGGCTTCCGGGATAATTATTGCAGTAGCAGTACGGTCAGCGGTGCGGTAAACGTAACGGAAAAAGCGTTGTCGCTAACGAACCCAAGCCTGAACACAAACGGCATTTGTCCGGGCAATCCGTTGATAATCAATTATAACACCAACGGTTCAGGATCATTTCCGAATCCGACCGATTTCAAAGTACAATTGCTAAATACGGATGGGTCCGTCCTTCGCGAACTCGCTGCCCAAAGTCGCTCAAGTGACCCGGCGGGATATGCCGACGGCAACCCGCGCCAACTTACGGCCAGCATTCCGGGTGATTTGCCGCTGGGTGCGTACCGGGTTCGGGTGGTAGCAACGTCGTCGGCTTTTACGGTCAACAGCCCCAACAGCGATGTGTTTACCGTTACCCGCGCCGACGCGCCCAGTGCCCGAACCGCTTACAGTGTTTGCCAGAACGGGCCGGCTCAGACGCTGTCGGCGGAGGGGCAAAACCTGCGCTGGTATAATAATGCAGGGCAATTGCAGAATAATACACCCACGCAGGGCACCGATACGCCCGGCGTGTTCACGTACTATGTTGCGCAGGTCGTTAATGGTTGTGAGAGCGGGCGGGTTGAAATAAAAGTGACGGTCAACGGTAAATCAAGTTTACCGGGGGTAACGAACCGCGAGTTTTGCCAGAATGAGAACGCTGGTCAGTTATCGGCTTCGGGACAGAATCTAACCTGGTTCGATGGAAACGGGCAAAATCTTGGTGGCACTGCGCCAACTATTAGCACGTCGCAGGTTGGTTCGCAAACCTTCCGGGTGTCGCAGGACAACAACGGTTGCCGCTCCGATCAGGCCACGCTGACTGTGCGGGTTAAAGCCTTGCCACTGGCTCCTGCGTTACTCAGTCAGCCAGCCGCCGTTTGCCAGTTCCTTTCATTGAGCAACTCGGTGCTGACCAATGCCGTAAGCGGCCAGAATCTGCGCTGGTACGCAGCCGAGCAGGGCGGAAACAGCAACAATGTGGCTCCAACACCAGGCACCAGCACTCCCGGCACCCAAACGTATTTCGTGAGCCAGACCGTAGACGGTTGCGAAGGACTGCGTACCAGAATCGAACAAGTAGTTAACCCCGCTCCCGACCGACCGACCACAGCCACCAATCCGGTTCTTTACTGTGTAAACGATAGCCCGCGTGCGCTCTCCGCCGTTGGTACAGGACTGCGCTGGTATAGTCAGCCTGCGGGCGGTGCCAGTGTAAGCGAACCGCCTACGCCCGCTACCACCCAGGCCCGAACAACGGCCTATTATGTAGCACAGACGGGGGCCAACGGCTGTGAGAGTCAGCGACTTCAAATCGACGTCACGGTGCTGACTCAGCCGAACGCGCCGGGCATTGCGGCCAGCCAGTTCGTTTGCCAGAACACGCCAGCAGTGGCATTGCGAGCCACAGGGTCGGGGCTGCTCTGGAGCGGGTCGGGCATAACCGGCTCTTCCGAAACGGCTCCCGTGCCGCCCACCAGCACATCGGCGGCATTTGTGTATCAGGTGGTGCAGCGTGTCGGTAGCTGTACCAGCCCACCCGCGTCGACTACGTTCACGGTGCGCCCGGCCCCGGCGGTTCCAGCGGTTGAATCGCCCCTTAAACTCTGCAGCAGCACGGCTGCCCGCGACCTGACTGCTTCGGGGCAGAACCTCCGGTGGTACACGACTCCTGACCGTACCGACCCATCGACCAGCCGCGTTACCTTCAACCCAACCTCGTCGGGCAGTTTTCGGTATTACGTCACGCAAACCGATGGCAATGGTTGCGAAAGTCAGTCCAGCCAACTCGAAGTGCGGGTATCGGTACAGGCATCGGCCCGACTGACCGGCGATTCGATTGTAAACTTGTATGATAGTACCGCCATCCGGATTCGTATGACTGGTGATCCACCGTTTAGCCTGACGCTCTGGAACGGCCAAACTGTAGTTACATCTGATAACCCGTATGTGAAGTGGGAGAAACCGACCCCCACTGCTAACACGTATCAACTGCGTGGCATTGCCAACGACTGCGGAGCGGGCAACGCGGGCAACGTTTACCGAATCATTGTCTTAACGCCCTTAGCGACCGAACCCACCAGCGCACTTGTTGTGCTACGCGCGTATCCGAACCCCGCCACTGACCGAATTACGCTTGAATGGACAGCCCCCGCCCGCGAATCGGTAACGCTCGACATAGTATCAATTACCGGTCAATCGGTTTGGAAAGCTGTTCGGCGTGGTAGCGGGCAAATGCAGACCGAAACCATTCCAGTTGTGAATTACGCACCCGGTGGATATATGCTGCGGGCAAAACTCACGACGGGCAAGGCTGGCTGGCTACGGTTGATTAAACAGTGAGTCAGTACACAGTAAGAAATTATTTTTCAACAGAGATGTTGACAACACGATAAAAGCGTGTAATTTTGCAACTCCAAACCGAAAACGGGGCGGAAATTGTTCTTTTATAGTGTTTTTGGGGAGTTTCCAGAGTGGCCAAATGGATCAGACTGTAAATCTGCTGGCGTACGCCTTCGGAGGTTCGAATCCTCCACTCCCCACAGAAAAGAGGTTGTGAAGTTATAGAGTCATATAGTTATAAAGTTGGCGGGCGTGTTTGCAAAACTTTACGACTATACAACCGTACAACTCTACGACTTTTCTCTTGCGGAAGTAGCTCAATTGGTAGAGCGATAGCCTTCCAAGCTATAGGTTGCGGGTTCGAGACCCGTCTTCCGCTCCAGGATTTGAGTTATAAAGTTGTAAAGTCATAGAGTTATAAAGTTACTAATGCCTGACCAGCAAAACTTTACAACTTTATAACCATACAACTTTACAACTTACTTGTTTGCCTTCTTAGCTCAGTGGTAGAGCACTTCCTTGGTAAGGAAGAGGTCGTCGGTTCAAATCCGATAGAAGGCTCAAGACTTCGCGGAGAGGTCTATGAGTAAAGCCGTATCGTCATTGCGTTCTGAGCGCAGTTTCGAGCGGCTTGATTGACGTTCAGCGAGTTTATTTCAACACAAACAACAGTTCACAATAGCGTTTTAAACACATGGCAAAAGAGACTTTTGACCGCTCGAAACCGCACGTTAACATCGGTACGATTGGTCACGTTGACCACGGTAAAACGACGCTGACGGCTGCCATTACGAAAGTGCTGGCCGAAAAGGGTCTGGCCGCAATTCGGGACTTCTCCTCGATTGACAACGCCCCCGAAGAAAAAGAGCGGGGTATTACCATCAATACATCGCACGTTGAGTACGCTACGGCTGCCCGCCACTATGCGCACGTTGACTGCCCTGGTCACGCCGACTATGTGAAGAACATGGTAACGGGTGCCGCTCAAATGGACGGTGCTATCCTTGTAGTAGCTGCTACGGATGGCCCGATGCCCCAAACTCGTGAGCACATCCTGCTCGCCCGTCAGGTAGGCGTTCCTCAGCTTGTTGTCTTCATGAACAAAGTGGACATGGTAGATGACCCTGAGTTGCTCGAACTCGTTGAGATGGAAATCCGCGAACTGTTGAGCTTCTACCAATTCGACGGTGACAACATTCCTGTCATCCAGGGTTCGGCTTTGGGTGGCCTGAACGGCGATGCCAAATGGGTAAAAACCATCGAAGAATTGATGGACAGCGTAGATAGCTGGATTCCGCTGCCTCCGCGTCAGACGGACCTGCCGTTCCTGATGCCGGTAGAAGACGTATTCTCGATCACGGGTCGGGGTACGGTAGCAACGGGCCGTATCGAGCGCGGTGTTATCAACTCGGGTGAGCCGGTTGAAATTCTGGGCATGGGTGCCGAAAACCTGAAATCGGTTGTAACGGGCGTAGAAATGTTCCGGAAAATTCTGGACCGTGGCGAAGCTGGTGACAACGTAGGTCTGCTGCTCCGTGGTATCGAAAAAACCGATATCCGTCGTGGTATGGTAATCTGCAAACCAGGTTCGGTGAAGCCGCACTCGAAGTTCAAAGCTGAAGTATATGTACTGTCGAAAGAAGAAGGTGGCCGTCACACGCCATTCTTCAACAAGTACCGTCCGCAGTTCTACTTCCGCACCACCGACGTAACGGGCGAGATTTCGCTGCCTGCCAACGTTGAGATGGTAATGCCGGGCGACAACATTACGATTGACGTAACCTTGATCAACAAAATCGCTATGGAAAAAGGTCTCCGTTTCGCTATTCGCGAAGGTGGTCGTACCGTAGGTGCTGGTCAGGTAACAGAAATCGTTGAGTAATAACTGACTTAAAACAAGTGCATTTCATAACTGGGATGCACTTGTTTTTTGACTTTATTTCTTACCTTTGCAGTCCGTTTCAGGAAAAGTTATGGTCTGGCATTAAAACTGCTGATTGTTTACTGCTCACTGATGACTGATATACGGGTGTAGTTCAAGGGTAGAATAGCGGTCTCCAAAACCGTTGATGGGAGTTCGAATCTCTCCACCCGTGCCAATTCTTACTGAAAAATGGACAAGTTTATCGCGTTTCTGAAAGCCTCCTGGGAGGAAGTTCAGCACAACGTAACCTGGCCTAAATTCAGCGATTTGCAATCCAGTTCTACGTTGGTACTGGTGGCATCGCTGATTTTCGCGCTCATGGTTGGCCTGATCGATCTGGTATTTGAGAACGCGCTGAACGCCTTCTATCAGTCGTTCTGATTACAGCAGGCGTAGCAGTCAACGAAGGTTCGTTGGTTCGCTGACGTCAATAATCGAGAAGTTATGCCCAGCGACATCAAGAAAGCAAGCAAGTCGGCTTCCGACGAACCCAAAATACCCGTTGGTATTCACTGGTACGTAATTCGTGCCGTGTCGGGTCAGGAGAAGAAAATCAAATCGTACCTCGACAACGAAATCATTCGCCAAAAGCTGGATGAGGTTGTGCCGCAGGTGCTGATTCCGGCAGAGAAAGTATACGAGGTGCGAAATGGCAAGAAGCGTGTTCGCGAAAAATCGTTCTTTCCGGGCTATATTCTGATTTCGGCTGATTTAGCTAATAACCGCGCCCTCGATATGATTTTGAACATGCCGGGCGTTTTGGGCTTTCTGGGTAATTCGCAGGTAGGTACGACCTCGAAAATGCCGGTGCCGCTGCGTCAGTCGGAGGTAAACCGGATTTTGGGTAAGGTCGATGAAGAAGCACAGGAGGTGGCTACCCCGACGGTAGCTTTCCACAGAGGTGAGAATGTAAAAGTAATCGATGGGCCGTTCAGCAGCTTCATCGGTTCGGTAGAAGAAGTATTCGATGACCGGAAGAAACTGAACGTCGTCGTAAAAATATTTGGCCGGAACACTCCGGTAGAACTCAGTTACGCACAAGTAGAAAAAGAGAGCTGAGCTTCCAGGTTAGCTCTCTGCGTTTGATCGGTCTGCATCTATGCTTCCCTTTGAGAACAGCCGGTCAGGAAGTTGATGAATGAAGCCAAACAGACTATGTGACGAGTCTGCTGGTTGTCAAACATCAGAACGGGGCCGCTTCGGGCGGTCGTAAATCTTTTTTCACAATGGCAAAAGAAGTAGGTGGCTACGTAAAGCTGCAAGTCAAAGGCGGGCAGGCTAACCCCTCACCTCCGATTGGTCCGGCGTTGGGTTCCAAGGGTTTAAATATCATGGAATTCTGCAAGCAGTTCAATGGCCGGACGCAGGATAAGATGGGTATGGTGCTGCCGGTGCTGATTACGTACTACAAGGACAAGTCCTTCGATTTCGTCATCAAAACCCCGCCCGCTCCGATTCTCCTGATGGAGGCTGCGAAGCTGAAAGGCGGCTCGGCCCAACCCAACCGGAATAAGGTAGGTTCGGTGTCGTGGGACCAAATCCGCGCCATCGCCGAAACGAAAATGCCCGATCTGAATGCGTTTACGGTTGAAGCCGCCATGCGGCAGGTAGCCGGAACCGCCCGCAGCATGGGTATTACGGTGACAGGGACTGCGCCCTTCGAGAACTAATCAGACTTGCCCAAGCATTAACGAGACATGGCTAAGTTAACGAAAAAACAAAAGGAAGCTCAGTCGAAGTACGATGCCGCCAAAGAATACTCGCTCCAGCAGGCAGCCGAGATTCTGAAGGAGATTTCGTACACTAAATTCGATGCTTCCGTGGATATTGACGTTCGGTTAGGCGTTGATCCGCGTAAGGCCGACCAAATGGTGCGTGGCGTTGCTACGTTGCCCCACGGTACGGGTAAAACGGTTCGCGTTCTGGTGCTTTGCACGCCGGACAAGGAGAACGAAGCGAAAGAGGCTGGTGCCGATTACGTGGGTCTGGACGAATACATTCAGAAGATCGAGCAGGGCTGGACGGACATCGACGTGATTATCACGATGCCGAACGTTATGGCTAAAGTTGGTCGTCTGGGTAAAGTACTGGGTCCACGTGGTTTGATGCCGAACCCTAAGTCGGGTACGGTGACGCCGGAGGTAGGTAAAGCTGTTCGCGAGGTGAAGGCTGGTAAAATCGACTTCAAAGTCGATAAGCAGGGTGCCATTCACACCAGCATTGGTAAAGTGTCGTTTACGCCGGAAAAGCTGGCTGAAAACGCGCAGGAGATCATCAGCACGTTGCTGAAACTGAAGCCTTCGTCGGCTAAAGGAACTTACGTGAAAACGATCAACCTGTCGAGCACGATGAGTCCGGGAGTTACGATTGATAAAAGCACCGTTGCCGGTATTTAAGCCATGAAACGCGAGGAAAAAGGAGCCATTATTGAGGAATTAACTGGTAAGTTCCAGACGATTCCCTTCTTCTACATCACGGAGGCTAAAGGCATGACGGTTGCTGAAACCAACGACCTTCGCCGGATGTGTTTTGAACGGGGTATTGAGTACAAGGTGGTGAAGAATAGCTTCATCAAAAAAGCACTCGAAGCTCACGAAGCGGACTTTACGCCGTTGAACGAGACGGTGCTGCATGGTCAATCGGCGGTGATGTTTCACCCTGAAAACCAGAAAGCACCGGCGCAGCTTATCAAAGAGTTCCGTAGAACGAACGACAAGCTGCAATTGAAAGCCGCGTCGATTGACGCCAGCCTGTTTATTGGTGCCGATCAGCTCGATACGCTGATGGCCCTGAAAAACAAGCAGGAACTCATCGGCGAAATTATCGGTCTGTTGCAGTCGCCTGCTAAAAACGTTATTTCGGCGTTGCAGGGTGGCGGTAACAAACTGGCTGGCATTCTCAAAACGCTCTCGGAGCGCGAGGAGGCTTAATTTTCTGTCAAGGGCGGGTGCCCGAGACTTTCCAAACAATTGTATCACAATCAAATAAGAATACTAAAATGGCAGATTTGAAAGCGTTCGCTGAGCAGCTTGTAAGCCTGACTGTTAAAGAAGTTAACGAACTGGCTACCATCCTGAAAGATGAGTACGGTATCGAACCGGCTGCTGCTGCTCCTGTAATGGTAGCAGGTGGTGCTGCGGGTGGTGGCGATGCTGCTCCGGCTGCTGCTGAGAAGACTTCGTTCGACGTAATCCTGAAAGCACCCGGACCTGGTAAGCTGGCCGTGGTGAAATTAGTTAAGGATTTGACAGGTCTGGGTCTGAAAGAAGCCAAAGAACTGGTTGACACCGCACCGAAGCCGGTGAAAGAAGGTGTTGCTAAAGACGAGGCTGAAGCACTGAAGAAGCAACTCGAAGAAGCTGGTGCTGAAGTAGAAGTTAAGTAAGCAACTGCCTAATCGCATATCGCTCCAAGCAGGGGAGGCCAGGTAACTTATCTGGTCTTTTCCTGTTTGGAGAATTTTTGTCTTATGCTTGCAAAAGACAAACTTATTCTTATTGCCTTACGTTGTCTATTCACGCCCCTCGGGTAGGTTGACACCTGGGGTCTGAATAGCCGCTTAATTCGGGTGCCATTGCAAATCCTCGCAATGCGCTCACAGAGAATCGGTTACGCAACTAAACGAAGCACAATCTTGGCTACAAACGCGAAAATCAGTACGCGCAAAAACTTTGCGACGATTCAGCCAGTGATCGGATACCCAGATTTTCTGGACATCCAAGTGAAATCCTTCAAAGATTTTTTCCAGCTTGACACCCCGTCGAATCAACGTTCGGAGGAAGGGCTGTTCAAGGTTTTTCAGGAAAATTTCCCGATCTCTGACTCCCGCGAGAATTTCAAGCTGGAGTTCATTGACTACCTCGTTGACCCTCCCAAATATTCGGTCGACGAGTCAATTGACCGGGGACTTACCTATTCAGTGCCGCTGAAAGCCAAACTGCGTCTGTCAAACAACGATCCTGATAATGAGGACTTTGAGACAATTGAGCAGGAGGTGTTTCTGGGCAACATCCCCTACATGACGGAAAAAGGCTCTTTCGTCATTAACGGGGCAGAGCGGGTGATTGTTTCACAATTGCACCGGTCGCCGGGCGTGTTCTTCTCCATGAGTAAGCACACAAATGGCACCAAGCTGTACTCGGCGCGGATTATTCCATTCAAAGGATCATGGATTGAATTCTCGACCGATGTTAACAATGTCATGTATGCATATATCGACCGGAAAAAGAAATTTCCGGTAACGACATTGCTGCGGGCTATTGGCTTCGGTTCAGACAAAGACATTCTCGATCTGTTTGGCCTGTCGGAAGAAGTTCCGGCAACGCCCGCCAACCTGAAAAAGGCGATTGGTCGGCGGTTGGCCGCCCGTGTATTGCGGACGTGGACGGAAGACTTTGTAGACGAAGACACCGGCGAGGTGGTTTCGATCAGCCGGAACGAAGTATTGCTGGAACGCGACTCGGCGATTTCGGCAGACGACATCGATACGATTATGGAATCGGGCCAAAAGTCGGTCATCCTGCATAAGGAAGACATGAACATGGCCGATTACAACATTATTTATAACACGCTGCAAAAAGATAGCTCGAACTCGGAGAAAGAAGCCGTTGAGCAAATCTATCGTCAGCTACGGAACGCCGACGCTCCCGACGAGCAAACCGCCCGTGAGATTATCCAAAGTCTGTTTTTCTCAGACAAGCGATATGACCTCGGCGACGTTGGCCGCTACCGGATCAATAAAAAACTTCAGCTTGATATATCGGCTGATATGAAAGTACTGACGACGGAAGACATTGTCTCTATCGTGAAGTACCTCATCGGTTTGATTAACTCGAAAGCTGTTGTCGATGATATTGACCACCTCAGCAACCGGCGCGTCCGGACGGTGGGCGAGCAGTTGTATGCACAGTTCGGCGTTGGTCTGGCCCGTATGGCCCGAACCATCAAAGAACGTATGAACGTGCGGGATAATGAGGATTTCAAACCTGTTGACCTGATTAATGCCCGAACACTGTCGTCGGTCATTAACTCATTCTTCGGTACGAACCAGTTGTCGCAGTTCATGGACCAGACCAATCCGCTGGCCGAAGTGACGCACAAGCGTCGGATGTCGGCACTGGGGCCGGGTGGTCTTAGCCGCGAACGGGCTGGTTTTGAGGTACGTGACGTACACTATACGCACTACGGTCGGTTGTGTACTATCGAAACGCCTGAAGGTCCAAACATCGGTCTGATTTCATCGCTCTGTGTTTATGCGAAGATCAACAGCATGGGCTTCATTGAAACCCCCTACCGGATCATTGAAAACGGAAAGGTATCGATGGATAAGCCGGTGATGTATCTGACTGCTGAAGAAGAAGATACGCACTACATTGCGCAGGCCAATGCTGCAATTGATAACAAAGGAAACTTCCAGGTTGACCGATTGAAAGCCCGCTTTGAAGGCGACTTCCCAATAGCCGAACCTGGCAACGTAACCTTCATGGACATTGCTCCGAACCAGATTGTATCGGTAGCTGCGTCGATGATTCCGTTCCTCGAACACGACGATGCTAACCGTGCCCTGATGGGATCGAACATGCAGCGTCAGGCCGTGCCGCTGCTCCGCCCCGAAGCTCCGATTGTGGGTACGGGTCTGGAAGGCCGCGTGGCTGTTGACTCGCGGGCGTTGGTCATTGCCGAAGCCGATGGTGTAGTTGAGTTCGTTGATTCGACCAAGATTGTGGTTCGCTACGATTTAGACGACGATCAGATGGCCGTTACGTTCGATGAGGACGTGAAGACCTACAACCTGATTAAATTCCGCCGAACCAACCAGGATACCTGCATCAATCTGAAACCAACCGTGCTGAAAGGTCAGCGGTTAAAGAAGAACGACGTTCTCTGCGAAGGCTATGCTACGCAGGCGGGTGAACTGGCTCTGGGTCGTAACATGAAAGTGGCTTTCATGCCGTGGCAGGGTTATAACTTCGAGGATGCTATCGTGATTTCGGAGCGGGTAGTGCGTGAAGATATTTTCACCTCAATCCACATCGAAGAGTTTGAACTCGAAGTGCGTGATACCAAGCGCGGGGAGGAAGAACTAACGTCGGAAATTCCGAACGTATCGGAAGAAACGGTACGCAACCTCGACGAGAACGGTATCGTGCGCGTCGGAACGGAGGTAAAAGAAGGTGATATCCTGATCGGTAAGATTACGCCGAAAGGAGAAAGCGACCCAACGCCGGAAGAAAAACTGCTGCGGGCCATCTTCGGTGATAAAGCCGGCGACGTGAAAGATGCCTCGAAGAAAGCACCGCCTTCGCTAAAAGGCGTGGTGATCGACACCAAGTTATTTGCGCGCCCGGCCAAAGAAGACCGGGGTAAGCACAAAGACGAGGTGAAGGCCCTGATGAAAAAGTACGGTCGTGAATTGAACGACTTCCGGGCGCGGATGATCGACAAACTGGTAACGCTGCTCGATGGCAAAACCAGTCAGGGCGTGAAGCATAAGTTTGGCGATGAGGTGGTTAGCAAAGGAGTGAAGTTCAACCGGAAAAACATTACGGACAACCTTTTCCCCGATAAGAACCCCTACCGCGATGAAAGCGGCTATGCCGTACCGGAAGAAGTGAATCTGCTGGTCGATGTCAACCTTGAGGGCTGGACCGACGACGATAAGCTGAATCAGATGGTGTTGCAGTTGGTGAAAAACTACAACAACCGTCGGAGCGAAATTACGGGTCGGTTCAAGCGGGAGCGGTTTACCCTCGAAGTGGGCGACGAACTGCCCGCAGGCATCGTGAAACTGGCTAAAGTGTATATCGCCAAGAAGCGGAAGCTGAAAGTGGGTGATAAGATGGCCGGTCGTCACGGTAACAAAGGGGTGGTTGCCCGGATTGTGCGCGATGAAGACATGCCGTTCCTCGAAGATGGAACCCCAGTCGATATTGTGCTTAACCCGCTGGGCGTACCAAGCCGGATGAACCTCGGTCAGATTTACGAAACCGTACTGGCTTGGGCTGGTCAGAAGCTGGGCCGCAAGTATGCAACGCCAATCTTCGACGGAGCTACCGAACAGCAGGTTGTCGATGAACTCGACGCAGCCGGTCTGCCGTCGTTTGGCCGGACATTCCTCTACAACGGTTTGACGGGCGAACGCTTCGATCAGAAAGTTACGGTAGGTATCATCTACATGCTCAAACTCGGCCACTTGGTTGACGATAAGATGCACGCCCGTTCGATTGGCCCGTACTCGCTCATTACGCAGCAGCCGCTGGGTGGTAAGGCGCAGTTTGGTGGTCAGCGGTTTGGTGAGATGGAAGTATGGGCGTTGGAAGCTTTCGGAGCCTCGAACATTCTACAGGAAATTCTGACCGTAAAATCCGACGACGTGGTGGGCCGGGCGAAGGCTTACGAAGCTATCGTGAAAGGTGAAAACCTGCCGAAGCCAAACATTCCCGAGTCGTTCAACGTACTCGTTCACGAGTTGCGTGGGCTTGCTCTTGAAATTACGTTAGAATAAGGTATTAAGGCATAAGGTGCGCAGGTGTAAGAGTTTATTCTCAGGCACCGCTCACCTTATACCTTCTGCCCTTTTTAAAACCTATAATCTCCAACCAATGTCGTTCAAAAAGAACAAGAAACTCAATAGCGACTTCCAGAGCGTGACGATCAGCCTGGCGTCGCCGGAGTCTATTTTGGAGAGTTCCTACGGCGAAGTGACACAGCCGGAGACGATTAACTACCGGACTTATAAACCCGAAATGGGCGGCTTATTCTGTGAGCGCATCTTCGGGCCGGTGAAGGACTGGGAATGTCACTGCGGCAAGTATAAGCGGATTCGCTATAAAGGCATCATCTGCGACCGCTGCGGTGTTGAGGTAACGGAGAAAAAAGTGCGCCGGGAGCGTATGGGCCACATCGAACTGGTGGTGCCTGTGGCGCATATCTGGTACTTCCGTTCCCTGCCGAATAAAATCGGATACCTGCTGGGGCTATCGACCAAGAAGCTCGATCAGGTTATCTATTACGAACGGTACGTGGTTGTTCAGCCGGGTGTCAAAGCCGAAGATGGTATCAACCAGCTCGACTTCCTGACCGAAGACGAATACCTCGATATTATCGACAAACTGCCGGAAACCAACCAACGGCTCGACGACAAAGACCCGAACAAATTCATCGCCAAGATGGGGGCCGAAGCGTTGGAAATGCTGCTGTCGCGGTTGCAGTTAGACGAACTGTCGTACCAACTGCGTCATGCAGCGGCTACCGATACGTCGCAGCAACGGAAGGCCGAGGCTTTGAAGCGGCTGAAAGTGGTTGAAGCGTTCCGCGAAGCCAATGGCCGCATCGAGAACCGCCCCGAGTGGATGGTAATCAAGATGGTGCCGGTGATTCCGCCCGAACTGCGCCCGCTCGTCCCGCTGGATGGTGGCCGGTTTGCTACGTCGGATTTGAACGACTTGTACCGTCGGGTTATCATTCGGAACAATCGTCTGAAGCGGCTTATCGAAATCAAGGCACCCGAAGTAATTCTCCGCAATGAAAAGCGGATGTTACAGGAAGCCGTCGATTCGCTCTTCGACAACTCGCGGAAAGTAAACGCCGTTCGGTCGGAAGGCAACCGTGCCCTGAAGTCGCTGTCTGACATGCTGAAAGGTAAGCAGGGCCGTTTCCGGCAAAACCTGCTCGGTAAGCGTGTCGACTACTCTGGTCGTTCGGTTATCGTGGTTGGTCCCGAACTGAAGCTGCACGAATGCGGTCTGCCAAAAGACATGGCGGCTGAGTTATTCAAGCCGTTCGTGATTCGGAAGCTCATCGAGCGGGGTATCGTGAAAACGGTGAAGTCGGCGAAGAAAATCGTTGACCGCAAAGACCCCGTAATCTGGGACATTCTGGAAAACGTGCTGAAAGGTCACCCGGTTCTGCTGAACCGTGCTCCAACGCTGCACCGTTTAGGTATTCAGGCATTCCAGCCGAAGCTGATCGAAGGCAAAGCCATTCAGTTGCACCCGCTCGTGTGTACGGCGTTCAACGCTGACTTCGATGGCGACCAAATGGCCGTTCACGTGCCACTGGGTCAGGAAGCCGTATTGGAAGCGTCGTTGCTCATGCTGGCATCGCACAATATTCTGAACCCTGCCAACGGAGCACCGATCACCGTACCATCGCAAGACATGGTACTGGGTCTGTACTATGTAACGAAGGGGCGCAAAAGCATTCCTGAGTACCCAATTACGGGCGAAGGTATGATGTTCTATGGTGCCGAAGAAGTTATCATTGGCATCAACGAGGGTAAAGTTTCGAAGCACGCCAATATTAAGTGCCGGGTGAAAGTCCGGGATGAAAACGGGCAACTGGTTGAGAAAGTGATCGATACGGTAGCCGGTCGGTTGTTGTTCAATCAGGCTGTTCCTGAGGAAGTTGGCTTCATCAACGAACTGCTGACGAAAAAGAAACTGCAACAGATCATCGCCCAGATCTTCAAGATTTCGGGGGGGGCTCGCACGGCGCAGTTCCTCGATGAAATCAAAGAACTCGGCTTCCAGATGGCTTTCAAAGGCGGTCTGTCGATTGGTCTGAGCGACGTGATGATTCCTGAAGCCAAGCAGGGTCTGGTTGAAGAAGCCAAAGCCGAAGTGCAGAGCGTTTGGGACAACTACCTGATGGGTCTGATTACCGAAAACGAACGCTACAACCAGGTTATCGACATCTGGACGCGGGTAAACTCGCGCCTGACCGAAACGCTGATGAAGCAGCTCGAAGCCGATCAGGGGGGTTTCAATTCGATCTACATGATGATGCACTCCGGTGCCCGTGGTTCGCGCGAACAGATTCGTCAGTTGGGCGGTATGCGGGGACTCATGGCGAAGCCGCAGAAAAACCTGCAAGGCTCGGTAGGCGAGATTATCGAAAACCCGATTCTGTCGAACTTCAAAGAAGGTCTCGACGTATTGGAGTACTTTATCTCGACGCACGGTGCGCGGAAAGGTCTGGCCGATACAGCTCTGAAAACTGCCGATGCCGGTTATCTGACCCGCCGTCTGCACGACGTGGCGCAGGACGTTATCATCAGTGAAGACGACTGCGGTACGCTGCGGGGCTTACAAGTGTCGGCGTTGAAAGACAACGAAGACATCGTAGAGCCGCTGTCGGAGCGGATTCTGGGCCGGACAACGGTACACGATATTTATGATCCGCTGCTGAAAGGCGAAGATGGTAAACCATTGCTGATTCTGGCGTCGGGTGAACTGATTACGGAAGAAGTGGCCGCTGCCATTGACGAAACGAGCATCGAAACGGTTGAAATCCGGTCGGTTCTGACCTGCGAATCGCGGCAGGGCGTATGTGCCAAGTGCTACGGTCGCAACCTGGCAACGGGCCGTATGGTCGACATCGGCGAAGCGGTAGGCGTTATTGCCTCGCAGTCGATTGGTGAGCCGGGTACGCAGCTTACCCTCCGTACATTCCACGTGGGTGGTACTGCCTCGAACATTGCGGTCGATGCATCGATTAAAGCGAAGTTCGACGGCTTGATCGAGTTCGAGGAAATGCGGACGGTTGAGTCGGAAGACGCCGAAGGCAATCCACAAACGGTTGTGATGGGCCGCTCGGGCGAAGTTCGGATTGTTAATCCCGACGACCGCAACGTGGTGTTAATCAGCAACAACGTTCCATATGGCGCGTTCCTGCGGGTGAAAGACGGCGACACGGTGAAGAAAGGCGACGACATTTGCGCCTGGGACCCTTACAACGCCGTTATTCTGTCGGAACTGACCGGTACATTAACGTTCGACGCTATCGAAGATGGTGTTACCTACCGCGAAGAATTCGACGAACAGACGGGCTTCCAGGAGATGGTAATCATCGAAAGCCGCGACAAGGCGAAGAACCCGGCCATTGTGGTTCAGGGCACAACGACGCTGTCGCTGCACCTGCCCGATACCGATGCAAATGGCCTGGTGCAGAAGAGCTACAACCTGCCGGTTGGTTCGCGCTTAGTCGTGAAAGCGGGTCAGAAAATCAAAGCGGGTCAGCCGCTGGCGAAGATTCCGCGTAACGTGGGTAAAACCCGCGACATTACCGGTGGTCTGCCGCGTGTGACCGAACTCTTTGAAGCTCGTAACCCGTCGAACCCGGCGGTCGTCTCAGAAATCGACGGAGTGGTAACGTATGGAGCCATCAAGCGTGGTAACCGCGAAATCTTCATCGAGTCGAAAGACGGCACGAAGAAGAAGTACCTCGTACCGCTGTCCAAGTTCATTCTTGTGCAGGACAACGACTTTGTTCGGGCTGGTGCTCCGCTATCAGATGGTGCCATTACGCCGAGCGATATTCTGGCGATCAAAGGCCCGACTGCCGTTCAGGAGTATTTAGTGAACGAAATTCAGGAAGTTTACCGCCTGCAAGGGGTGAAAATCAACGATAAGCACATCGAAGCCATTGTGCGGCAGATGATGCAGAAAGTGGAGATCATCGACTCGGGCGATACCAATTTCCTCGAAGGTCAGGTAGTGGATAAGTGGGCGTTCCGTGAAGAAAACGACAAAGTTCTCGACGCGAAAGTAGTTATGGATGCTGGCGATTCGACCAACTTCAAGCCGGGTATGATTGTCACGAGCCGTCAGCTCCGCGATGAAAACTCCAGCCTGAAACGCCGTGATCAGGCCCTCGTAACCGTTCGCGACGCAATGGCCGCCGTTTCGCAGCCGACCTTGATGGGTATTACGCAATCGTCGCTGGGTACGGATAGTTTCATCTCGGCGGCTTCATTCCAGGAAACGACGAAAGTGTTGAGCGAAGCCTCGATTCGGGGTAAGCGCGACATGCTCGAAGGGTTGAAAGAAAACGTGATCGTAGGTCACTTGATTCCAGCCGGTACAGGTATCCGTCGTTACCAGAACACGATTGTTGGCTCGAAAGAGGAGCTGGAAACCATCACCGAATCGCGCGAACAGTTCGCCCGCAGCAAGAAACGGGCAACGGTGTAGTATTTATGCGTTGATATGAATAGAGCTGCCCCGGTCAACCACAACTGACTGGGGCGGCTTTGTTTTATACCTGAACGTAGCTAACTTTCCAATGTCATGATTAATCCATTTCTACAATCTTATCAAAATCAGCTCGTCAGCTTGTGTCGAAGATATGCTGTAGTGCGGTTGTACGCGTTTGGCTCAGTGACAACAACTAACTTTGATGAAGAGCTTAGTGATGTTGATTTGGTAGTAGAACTACCGGAGAGTTTGGCTCCTGAACAAAAAGGAGAGACCTATTTCAATTTGTTGTTTGATTTGGAGCGTTTGTTTAATCGAAGAGTTGATCTGCTAATGAACCCGTCTTTTCGTAATCCCTATTTTGCCCATGCCGTAGAGAAATCAAAAGAGTTAGTTTATGCAGCGTGATATACGAAAATATCTAACCGACATAGCTATTCATATAGATTACATCGACATTTTCTTAGGTGGAAACCGTGATTTCAAAATCTACGAGAAAGATTTGGCTACTCAATACGCTGTTGAGCGAGCATTAGGTATAATTGGTGAAGCCGTTAATCAATTACGTAAGACGGATGCTACTATCAACATCAGTGGTATGAACCATATTGTCGGTTTACGGAATATATTGATCCATGCCTACGATTCTATTAACAACGCAATTGTTTGGAGTGTAATCGTTAATCATCTGCCAGTACTCAAAATGGAGGTGACTGCGCTATTAGAAGAATTGGAAAGCAAATAGCGTTGTGAGATTAATCAGGCATTTTTCTTACTGATAATCCGATAAACAGTGGGTGACTTTCTGCTGTATTTTATTCAAAATAGTATTAATTCTCTCAGCCTCATGAACCCACAACAAAATCCTGACGGTTCGATTGATGTCGAACTGAGTGACGAAATTGCCGAGGGCGTTTACGCCAATCTGGCAATGATCGCCCATTCCAACAGCGAGTTTATTCTTGACTTTATTCGTCTGATGCCCGGTGTGCCGAAAGCAAAGGTAAAAGCCCGCATCATCCTTACTCCCGAACACGCCAAACGGCTCCTTGAAGCCCTGCGCGAGAACATCAGCCGCTACGAAGAGTCTTTTGGGGGTATCAGCGAGCCGAATGATACGTTTCGCTTCCCTCCAAGCGGTTTTGGCGGACCAGTAGGGCAAGCGTAACACAGTGAGCAGTTAACAGCGATCAGCCAACAATTTGCGATTATACGACATTGGATTGGGGGTAGCGTCAGCCAGACGCCAATGCAACATCAAATTGGTAGTAACAGGCAAGCATTCAGCTAATTGATCAAAACTGTTCGTTGATTCCTGTTGACTGCTCACTGTTTTTTCGTATCTTTGCACCTCAAATTTCGGGAAGACTGTTTTTTTGTAAACAAAACTAAGAATGCCTACCATACAACAACTGGTGCGCAAGGGTCGTGAAAAGCTGGTCGATAAGTCAAAATCGCCTGCTTTAGATTCCTGCCCCCAACGTCGGGGTGTTTGCACGCGTGTGTACACCACGACCCCGAAGAAGCCTAATTCGGCTCTTCGCAAAGTTGCACGTGTGCGTTTGTCGCACGGTAAAGAAGTGAACGCCTATATTCCGGGCGAAGGCCACAACCTTCAGGAGCACTCTATTGTACTGGTGCGTGGTGGTCGGGTTAAAGACTTGCCAGGTGTGCGTTACCACATTGTTCGGGGCGCGCTCGATACGGCTGGTGTAAACGGTCGTTTGCAGAGCCGCTCGAAATACGGTGCCAAACGTCCGAAACCAGGTCAGGCTCCGGCGGCTGGCAAAGGTGCTCCGGCCAAAGGAAAGAAAAAATAAGTTGTAGCGGTATAAAGTCATAAAGTTGTAAAGTTCGGTAAATCGGCAGCGCAACTTTATAACCTTACAACCATCCAACTTCACAACTCAAAATTTTTGACTGCCCGTTGAAAGACCACGGCAGAGTAAGATTCTAACATCTGAAGAAATCATGAGAAAGGCGAAACCGCCCAAGCGTTACGTACTACCCGATCCTAAGTATAAGGAGGTACTCGTAACCAAGTTTGTTAACAACCTGATGTATGAAGGCAAGAAAAGCCTGGCATACGCAATTTTCTACGACGCCCTTGATGTGGTTGCCAAGCGCACCAATGAGAGCGGTCTTGATACGTGGAAGAAGGCATTGAACAATGTAATGCCCTCAGTTGAAGTAAAAAGCCGTCGTGTTGGTGGAGCTACCTTCCAGGTGCCGACCGAAGTACGGGCAGACCGGAAGGTCGCGGTAGGCATGAAATGGCTGATCCGGTATGCTCGTTCGCGGGGTGAAAAAACAATGGTTGACCGGCTTGCTGCTGAAATCGTTGCAGCCTCGAAAGGCGAAGGTGCAGCCGTGAAAAAGAAGGATGATACGCACCGTATGGCAGAAGCCAACAAGGCGTTCTCGCACTTCCGGTTCTAAACATTTTTTATACAAACAGTTCTTCCCGCACGAAAGCCCGCTAATTGGTGGGTTTTCGTGTTTTCTGTACGTTTCGTTCCGTATTTTTGAGCTATGACAACGCTCAACAACAACCATCTCCGGGTTTCCATTCGCCCGCAGGGAGCCGAACTAACGTCTATTTTTCACAAATCAAGCGGTATCGAACACCTTTGGCAGGCCGATCCGTTGGTATGGCCGTGGCATGGGCCTAATCTGTTTCCGGTGGTGGGCGGTTGCCTGAACAACCAGTTACTGATAGATGGACAAGCGTACCCAATGGAGCGACATGGTTTTACCCGACGCAGTATGTTTGAAACAACTGAATCGAGCGATACGCACGCTGTGTTCACGCTACGCTCCAGCGATGTCACGCGGGTACACTACCCTTACGAGTTTCTATTTCAGGTTATTTACGAAATCGATGGACCTGTGCTCACGATAACGTATCGGGTCGTGAACGAAGACGACCAAACAGTTTATTTTCAGCTTGGCGCACATCCCGCTTTCACTGTGCCGTTTCGGACCGGAGAAGCTTATGAAGATTACTTCATTGAGTTTGAGAACGAAGAGCCACTCCAGACACATCGACTTACGGCAGATGGTTATTTCTCCGGCGAAACCGAATCTGTGCCAACCACTGGCAATCGCCTAATGCTGACGAAATCGTTGTTTGACCGCGACGCGCTTGTTCTCAAAAACATCTCGTCCCGTCGCGTGACATTGCAGAGCCAACACCACAATCACGCACTCAGCGTTTCGTTCTCATCATTTCCTTATCTTGGTTTATGGGCCAAACCCGGTGCCAATTTTGTGTGCATCGAACCCTGGTTAGGCTGTGCCGATAGCGACGGAGAACTTGTGCCTATTGAACAAAAGGAGCTGATTCAACAGGTCGCGTCAGGCAAGGTGTTTGAAGCCACGCTGACAATTAACGTTGAATGATTGAGTGGTTGAATGATTGAATGTATCCTGCTACTCCATTCAATCATTCAACCACTCAATCATTCAATTACTGCGTTTCTTCGAGTGGCTGGAAATCTTTAAACGTGCGCTTGATTGCCTTATCGGTGGCTTCTTTTTTGCTTTGCCAGTTGGCATCTAATTCAAGCGCAACTAACCCGCTCAGGCTCATAGAATTACGGAATTCGTCGGATTTTTTGATAAACTCGCTGCTTCGGCGGGCCGATTTCAGCGCAAACTCACGAGCGAAGACGTCGCCTTTGTTTTGAAGTTCGCTTTTTTTGCCCAGTACGTAATTGTATCGGTCAAGCAAATCCTTCATTGATTTACCGATTACTTCAGTTGCTTCGAGCGTACCCATCGTCAGCACCGCTGTGCCACCAATGGCCGAAATCAGCCGCGAATTGGGCGAATTAACGGCTGGAGCTACGCCCGTTACGGCACCTAATGATGCATTAGCCACCGAGCGATTTCGTTTGCCGCCTTTAGCCCGCTTATAATCACGCTTCAGCTCTTCTTCTTTTTCCGACAACTGCTCTACCAGCCCCCACGCCCGAACCAGCAATTGCCGGTACTGTGCATAGTAATAACGATCTTTTTCGGCTTCGTTCACTGTGTTGAAGACCGTAAATGTAACCCGACGTTCTTCACGATTCTGTGATTTATCGAGCGCGAAAAACGTGATTTGCACGTCGAGCGAGTCGTGAGGGTCTTTAACGAAGTCGTAGCCCGGTTGCCAGATGAACTCATATTGGTTCTCTGTATTTTTCACCAACGCCGTTTTAGGAATCTGCCGATTGTCGGATACGAAATCGAATGTAGCTACGTCATCTTCGCCATTAGGGTCCGACAGGTAGAATTTGAGATTGACCGTAGCATTTTCGCGTAGCCGATAGTGCGTATCTTTCGGAATTACCTGCACCGTAGGCGGCAAATCCATCTGTGTTACCTCTATTTTCAGGCGACCTTTGGTACGGGCTTTTGTGGGTTGATCTTCGACCCAAAATTCAATATACTGCGGGGCCTGTTTTAACTTGTTAAACTGATTGAGCGACAAAGTCCAGTTCAATTCACCCTGCGACGTTAACTTGCTGCCTTCTGGCATTTGATCGGCAATCGGAATAAAAACGATTGGGTCGCCATCGTCGTCGCGCACTACCTGCGGCTCCATCTTATACGCGTTCTGCGTCCGGTAGCTGACATAGAACGGGCGCAACTCACCAACAACCGGCGGTCGGTTCACGTGCAACACCCGAAACTCGACCGTCTGACTGGCCGAATGCCCACGTTGGTTATACACTTCAAAAGTTACCGGGAATCGTTTATTGGTTTGAATGCGTTCAACCAGGTCGAAGGAGGGCGTCCAGCTAAAATGGCCCAGCGAATCGAGTTGCATGCCTGCCTGCTTTTCCGAACCAAATCCAAACGTAAGCGTATCGGTTGGTCCGGCTCCGGTAGCTTTTAAATCAAACCGAACAGTGCCGCCTTCGGGCACTACGTTCCAGTTGGGTTGTGTCGGTAGAATCAGTTGGAGAGATTTGGTATCCTGCGCGTAGCCGCTTATGACAGTCAATGTCAGAAACGAATAAACCAGCGTACCGAATAGGCGCGTCATAGATGGTTAAGAATGGTATTACCTTAGAAAACGCAAAAGTAAAGCCAAGATTTTGCAGAAGGCTAATTCTGTCTACCCTTTTACACTTTTCTTAGCAAGCAGACTGTATTAACGCAAAAAAATTAAACTATTCCGGGAAATAGGCCAATAAAAAAAGCCCTTCTATACAAAGAGCTTTTTCTATGGCAACCTGCTAAACAACCTTAGTTTTTCTTCGGGGCCGTTTGGGCAGGAGCTGTACTGCCACCTGCCGTAGCAGGCTTGGCCGCAGCCGCAGCTTTAGCCGGGTCGATGCCTAACTTGCGCAGAACCAGTTCCGTGATGTTGTTCTCTTCAGGAGCAACGAGCAGAATGGGAATCGTGTTGGCACCAGCGTCGAGGTTAAACACATACTGGAAACCGCTTTCTTTAGCTACCGCATCGATGGCCTTTTGAATCTTCTGCACCACCGGATTCACTAATTGCTGATACTTATTTTGCAGCGATTGCTCTGCCGTGCGGCTGAACTCCTGAATGCGTTGTTGGAGACCCTGCAACTCGGTTTCGCGATCTTTGCGGATCACGTCCGACATTTGCGCGGCTCCTTTTTCATAGGCACTATACTTGTCTTCCAGTTCTTTCTGCATCCGCTTCAGTTCATTTTCCGACTGCGTCCGCTGAATAGTCAACTGATTTTGAATATCTTTTGCTTCAGGCGTCTGGCTCAGTACATAATCGATATTCGTATAACCTAACTTCAGCGGCCCGGCTGCCGAGGCAGTGGTGGTCGCGGTTGTTGAGGTTTGAGCCTGGGCGTTCAGGCCGCCCAACAGCAGGGCTGCGGCAAACGCCATGACGAGGTTTTTCTTCATCTCGAATTTGCTTGTTTGTATTACTTTGGATTTGTGATTGCTTTGTTGGCTGGGTTAGTTCCGGGCGTGCCCTTGCTGGCACCGTCGAGTCCTAACTCTTCCATGACGTAGTCGGTATAATCGTGACGCGGATTAGTATAGAGCATAACAAAATCAGACGCCTTATCGAACATAAAATCTAATTTTTTTTGCACGGATACTTTCTCAATTGCCCGATTCACCAATTCCATCGGTGCTTTCATGAGTTCCTTCTTTTTTTGGAAGAGCAGACCCTCATACCCAAACACCCGGTTGTTGTACTCGCGTGCTTCGCGTTCTTTTTCGCTCATCACGCGTTGCCGTTCGCGCTTCATGTCTTCGGTCAGCAGAATTTCTTCAGCCTGATAAGCGCGTTGCAGTTTTTCGATCTCAACGTACTTATCCTGAATGTCTTTCGACCACTTATCGGTGAATTTGTCAATCTCGCCTAACGCCTTCTGGTATTCAGGCATCTTGCTGAAAACAAACTCTGTATCGACATAACCGAACTTCTGCGCCTGTGCCGGAACACTCAGGCAAACGGCCCACAAAATTACGAAAAACAGGACTTTATTCATCGGTAACTGCACAAAAATTACGGGAAGTTGTTGATTGTCAGTTTCGATTACCTAACGCCCAAATTCATGGGTTAGATATATTCTATGGCGGAAGGTTTAACTGATGACTTTGTCATCCGACGATAGGAGGGATAACAAAATTATCTGAACTGCTGACCAATCGTGAAGTGGAACTGACCCGACGGCCCGGTTTTACCAGCCGCTGGCAGTGGGTCGAACCCGTAGCCGTAGTCAATACCAATCAGACCAAAAGCAGGCATGAAAATCCGCGCGCCAAAACCAGCCGACCGCTTCAAATCGAACGGGTTAAACTGCTTATAGCTGCCCCAGTTGTTGCCCGCTTCCAGAAAGCCCAGCACAAAAATCGTAGCCGACGGATTGAGCGAAACCGGATAGCGAAGTTCGGCAATGAACTTGTTGTAGACCACGCCACCGCGTGCGGCCTCCGTAGGCGTGGGCGTCCGGTCATAGTCAGCCGTGAACACGCTGCGGTCATTGTACCCGCGCAGACCAATAATGTCCTGCGCCAGCGCAAATTGCCCCTGTCCGGCCAATCCGGCACCGCCCAGTACAAACCGCTCGAATGGGCCGATTTCCGTTCGTTTGTTGTAATTGCCCAAGAAGCCCATATGAGCGCGGGCATTCAGTACTAATTTACCAAACACCGTCTGGAACCAACTGGCGTCGAACATCCATTTGTGGTACTCAACCAACTTGAACCGATCTTCCGGCTTTTCAATAGCCGCCGTATTACGGAACACCGACCAGGGGGGCGTAAACGAACCGCTTAGCGAAAACGACGAACCGCCACGCGGAAACTGCGGATTGTCGATGCTGTTGCGGGCTAATGTCGTATTGAACGTGATATTGTTCGATACGCCACTGTCGAAGCCTGGAATCTGGAACACGTTGTAACGATCCAGCACATACCGCTGATACGTAATCGAGTTGCTGAGCGAGAAAAAGTCATCGGGCACCCGCAACTGCCGACCTAAGCCCACCGTAAATGCCGTATTCTGGAATGAACCCGTCGGTGCCCGGCCCCGTAGCGGCTGAAACTGGGTACGCGGGTCGAGCGGATCGAAAAAGGTTTGGAAAACGGTGTGGCTGGCACTAACCGATAGGGCGTTCGGTTTGCGACCACCTAACCACGGCTCGGTAAACGATAGCGAATACACCTGAAACTGCCGCCCGTTGGCCTGAAAGCGCAATTGCACCCGTTGCCCATCGCCCGCTGGCAGTGGACGCCATGCACTGAAGTTCGGAATGTTCCGGGCCGAGAAGTTGTTGAACGTTAAGCCCAGCGTACCGACAAAGCCTACAAAGCCGCCCCAACCACCCGATAGTTCGATCTGGTCCGATGGTTTTTCTTCGACGGTATATTCAATGTCAACCGTTCCATCGTTCTGTGGTACGGGGTTGATACCGATTTTTTCGGGGTCGAAATAGCCCAGTGTAGACAGTTCGCGCTGGGTACGAATCAGGTTCGTTTTCGAGAATTTCTGGCCGGGCAGCGTCCGAATGGTCCGCATCACGACATGGTCGCTGGTTTTGGTGTTGCCGTTCAGAATCACCCGGTTAATAGTAGCCTGCTTGCCCTCGAAAACGCGGATTTCCAGATCAATCGAGTCGCCATCGATCATTTTCTCGACCGGCTGAGCATTGTAATACAGGTAGCCATCGTCCATGTAGAGCGAACTCAAATCTTGGCCGGGGTTGCCGTTCAGTTTCTTTTCGAGGTCTTCGGGGTTATACACGTCGCCTTTGCTGATGCCCAGCACTTCACGCAGCCGGGCAGCCGGGTAGAGGTAGTTGCCCGAAAAGTCGATGTTGCGATAGTAATATTTCTGCCCTTCATTCAGGTTCATGTTGAGCGAAATAGTTCGCCCACCTGCATTAATCACACTGTCGCTCTCAATGACGGCATCGCGGTAGCCAAGCTTGTTGAGATATGCAATCAGCTTCTGCTTATCTTCTTCGTACTTTTTCGGCACAAACTTCGACGGGCTGAAGAGCCGCCCAAAACGCATTTCTTTCGTATTCTTCAGCTTCAGCCGAATAGCCGACTCATCGACCTCGTTAAGACCCTGAAAGTTAATTTTGGCGATTTTTACTTTCTGGCCTTTATCGACCAACACGCGCATGGTAGCGTTGTTACGGGTGCTGTCGGGAATGGTTGTGATGCGGACTTTGGTGTTCAGATAGCCTTTGTCGACAAAGAATTTCCGAACGGCCATCTGGGTATTTTTGGTAATCGTGTTGGTCACGATTTTGCCCAGATTGAGTTTTACTTTGTCTTTAAGCTGATCCTGTTCGCCTTTTTTCACGCCCATAAACGACACCCGGTAAAGCCGGGGCCGCTCCTGCACCCGGAACATGAGCGTTATTTTGTTGTCGTTGACATTCGTGGCAAACATCTCCACGTTATCGAGCAGACCCGATTCCATGAGCTTACGAACAGCAGAACCAACAGCTTCGCCAGGAATACGTATTTTATCACCTACTTTCAGGCCCGACAGCGATACCAGCGAATTTGGGTCAAGGTAACGCGTACCCGTCACGGTCATAGCGGCAATCTGGTATTCTTTTGGGCTGGCATAGTTGAGCAGCGCATTCGTATCGTCGGTCGGTGTTTCAGGACCGCGCCCTACGCCCACGCGTACCTGTGCCTGACCGGGCAGCAGACTACCGAGTACCAGAACGGCGCCGATGATGTACTTTAGATGGTGTTTCAATGTCTTGTAATTATTTCACTAACTGTTCACTCGTTTTGCCAAATCGGCGTTCGCGTTGCTGATAGCTTAGCAGAGCTTCGTGCAAATGCTTTTTGCGGAAATCGGGCCAAAGCACATCGGGCATGTATAGTTCCGAATAAGCCAGTTGCCAGAGCAGAAAGTTGCTGATTCGCATTTCGCCACTGGTCCGAATCATCAATTCAGGATCGGGTATGCCACCCGTAGTAAGATGCTGACTGAATAGCATCTCGTCAATATCATCGGGTGTTATGTGTCCGTCGCGTACCTGAGCGGCCAACTGCCGTGCTGCCTCCAGAATTTCCCATCGGCCACTGTAGCTCAGGGCCAGAATCAGTGTCAGACCTGTATTATGGCTGGTTTCGCGGATGGCTTCGGCCAGTTCGCGCTGACAGTCTTTGGGCAGGCTTTCGGTGTTACCGATGGTTGCCAGCCGCACATTGTTGTCCATCAGTGTTTTTATCTCGTCGCGAATTGTGTGTACCAGCAAAGTCATCAGTGCATCGACTTCAAACTTGGGGCGGTTCCAGTTTTCGGTCGAAAACGCGTAAAGTGTCAGGTACTTAATTCCCAATTCGGCACATCCCTCCGTTACTTCTCGCACGGCCTTGATAGCGTTGCGATGCCCAAACACCCGCGCGGCTCCCTGCCGTTTGGCCCAGCGTCCGTTTCCGTCCATGATAACGGCTATGTGCTGGGGCAGATTGCCCGGCTCTATGTCTTCTTTCATCCCAATTGGGGAAATTTAAGAGTATTTAACAAACCGCGAAGATACGGATTTTCAGCGGTTAGTCTGTTTAAAGTTTCCGCGTACTTTTGCTCTATGAATACCATATTGACTCAATGGCAACGACTAACTGCACTCGTTTGTGTAGTACTAACCGCGTTTGGCTGTCAGCAGAATGACGACGCTGTGGCAACGCCTAAAACAATAACTGATCTGGTTCTTGAAGACAGTCAGTTCAGTCTATTGCGGGCGGCTGTCCAGTATGCCGAAGCCGGCGATGCGCTGAAAGCGGGCAACCTCACGCTGTTTGCTCCCAACGATGCCGCTTTTCAGGCGTCGGGCCTGACCGAAGCGGCTATTCGGTCGCTGCCCAAAGAGCAGGTGCGTACCCTTGTGATGTATCACGTACTGGCGTCGCCCGTGTCGTCAACGGCGGTGCCGCCGGGGCAGAACTCGGTGCAAATGGCGAGCCGGGGTGTGGCCTATCTGAACCGAACCAATTCTGGCGGTTTAGGTAATACTACGGCGTTACTTTTTATCAACAACGCACAGATAACCCGGCCCGATTTGGTAGCCACCAACGGCTATGTACACGTTATCGACCGGGTGTTGACGCCCTCGGCAGGCAGCCTGCTCGAAAGTATTCAGGCAAACCCGAACCTGACGTTTCTGGCGGCTGCCATTCGGCGGATTGGTGAGCCTACAACTCTACCGTTTCTGACAAGAGCCAGTTCGACCAGTACTTTTACGTTATTCGCGCCCAACGATGCGGCTTTCCGGGCCGATAGCCGGTTTGGTTCGCTGGCTGCCATTGAAGCGGCCAATCCGCAAACGCTCGCCAATGCGCTGCTCTATCACACCGTATCGGGTGTAGTGTTCTCGAACCAGTTGCAAACCGGCACCGTTGCCACGTTGTTGACCAATACCCGCCTGACGCTGACCGTTACAACCAATCAGATTTCGGTGAAAGGTAATCGAAATGCCACAGCCGCCACCATCCGAACGCCCGACCTGGTGGCTACAAACGGGGTCCTGCATATTGTTGACCAAGTGCTGATTCCGTAACACCTCAAAAACTCATGCTCTCAAAAATTCTTCTCATTCTGCTCGTTGTTCTGCTGCTATTCGTGCTGATTAGCATAGGCATAGGTTATACGATTTCAGCACCTCGCTACAAAGGACCAATCAGCGACCATTTCGATGGGAACGAATTTTTTACCCCCAACGCACCGAAGCCGGGCGGGTTCAAAGAAGTAATTGGCTGGCAACTGAACCACGAGCGAACTCAGCCGTGGGGCGCGTTTCACAACAACCAGCCCGGCCCACCGCCACCCGCCCGCGTATCCGGCGACCCAGTGCGTGTGACGTTCGTTAATCATTCAACGGTGTTACTGCAATTCGACGGGCTAAACGTGCTGACCGACCCTATCTACGAGCAGCGGGTTAGTCCGTTTTCATTTGCCGGCCCGAAGCGAAACTGCCCACCCGGTGTTCGGTTTGAGGATTTACCCAAAATTGACCTGCTGCTGCTGAGTCATAACCACTGGGATCACCTGGAAATTGGCACGGTAAAAAAACTCTGCGCCCGCGACCAGCCGCGCATAGTATGTCCGCTGGGTGTAAAAGCCTTTCTGGAGCAGCACGGTTGTCAGAACGTCAGTGAACTCGACTGGCAGCAGTCGGTCAGCCTGAACCCGCAAACTACCGTTCACTGCGTACCGGCGCAGCACTTTTCGGGTCGGGGCCTGTTCGACCGGAACGGAACGCTTTGGGCAGGCTATGTGGTTGATAATAAGACGGCTGGGAAATTATATTTCGCCGGTGACTCCGGGTATGGGCCGCATTTTCGGGCCATTGGCGAGCAGTTCGGGCCGTTGCGGCTGGCCCTCATTCCAATTGGTGCGTATAAGCCCAACTGGTTTATGTCGCCGGTGCATTGCAACCCTGCCGAGGCTGTGCAAATACACGAAGACGTGCGTTCGGAGCAGAGCGTTGCCATTCATTTCGGTACGTTTCCGCTGGCCGACGATGGCGAAACCGAACCCGTCGATGATTTACGGAAAGCCCTGATAGCGAAGAATATACCAGCCCAGCGATTCCGGGCGTTGAAAGCAGGAGAGGGATTTATTTTGAATTCCCGCCCATGAATTGCAACCCTTTTTATCGGGTTTTGGTCAGTATACAGGGTACGCGTCGAATTGAAGACATCATTTCATGTATAAGTTAGTTTTAGGTTTATTGGTTGTGTGGTTGGCAGGTGCGTTGTCGTCATGTAATAAAATTGCCGGAGTCGACCCCAGCACTACCCCCTCCGGTATTTTCATCCGCGACACCAGCATTCTGAACCGGTACGCGGCCAGTAAAGGGCTGGTGCTGACAACCACAGCGTCGAATCTGCGGTATGTTATTTCGAGCCGGAACCCAACCGGCAAGCAGGCTGCGCTGGGCGAAGAGCTTGAATTTAACTACGTACTGACCACTCTTACGCGTAAAGGTGGCACAGGGGCCGATTCGCTGGATGTTATTGAAAGACAAGTTGATACAACGTTCCGCGTGCAGCCGAATTTTTTTCCGTTTACAGATGGGTTGCTTATTTCGGGTCTGCAAGAGGCTATGTTGCTGATGCGTGAAGGCGAACGGGCTATATTTTTGATGCCATCGATTATTGGTTTTGGCAGTAGGGCGCAGTTGAATGGAGCTATTCCGCCGAATACGCCCATTCGGTGGGACGTAACGCTTCGGCGGTCGCGCTCCGAAGATCAGCGAATCCGGGAATATATTACCGCTAACAAACTGGTCGTTACCGACTCTACTACATTATCGGGATTGCGCATCATAAAAACACGCGCCAATCCTACCGGCGATTCGTTAAGTGCCAACCGCACCGCTATCTTCAACTATACAGGTCGACAGTTGCGGGCACGGTCGGCGTTTGGTTTCGACAGCACCGCTACCGGCCTGCGCCGGTTCAACGTACCCGGATTCAATGCCGGTCTTGCCAAACTTCGCGCCGGGGAGCGGGCCTTGCTTATCTTCCCATCGTCGCTTGGTTTTCAGAATGCCGGTATTGTTGTTAACGGAACATTTCTGGTGCCGCCCGGCACTCCGCTTCTTTACGACGTCGAGGTGACGTCGATTCGATAATCAAATTCAATTTTAGTGTATTTAGTGTATGGGTAATCATCGATTTTTTTTGCTTGGCCTGTTGCTGACAGGTGGGTTGGCCTCGTGTAGTCAGCAAGATGTTGGCATAACGGACGAAGAAATTTTTCAATCGAACAAAGCAGACATTGAGCGGTATGCCAGCAGCAAGGGTTTATCGACAACCGCCACGGCTTCTGGCCTGTATTATGCTGTAAAACAACCCAGTTCCTCAACTGTTACGCCAGCCGTGGGGCAGGAGGTTGAGTTCACTTATACGCTGTCTGTTCTGTCGAACAACAACGGCACCGTTACCGACCGCTTTGTCGATTCGGCCTATGCTACGAGACCCCGGTATCTGCATTTAGCCAATGTGAGCAGCGGTTTGTCGGAAGGTCTGGCCCGGATGCGCGAAGGCGAACAGGCCATTCTATTGTTGCCATCTGTCTATGCCTTTGGGCGCGACGGGGCTGGCAACGGGGTTGTACCGCCCAACGCACCCGTGCGAATCGACGTGTTGCTGCGTCGTACCCGAACGGAAGACCAGCAGATAAATGAATATTTGACAGCCAATAACCTGCGGCCAACTGAGGTAACGGTTCGAGGAGTTCGTTTCATTAAAACGCTCAGCATCCCCACCGGAGCGGCTCCCTCCAACGGTCAGCGGCTGTCGGTGCGGTATCGGGGGCAGTTACTACGTGAGAAATCCGCTTTCGACAGCACCGGCACCGGGCTTTACACAACGACGATTGGTCAGTCGGTGGCTGGCTTCGACGAAGGGTTATCCAAGCTTAGAGTGGGCGAAAAAGCTACGATCATATTTCCCTCGGCCATGGGATACGGCAGCAGCGGCAGAGGAACTATACCGCCGTATGCCCCAATGCGCTTTGACATTGAATTGGTATCGGCCCAGTAATTTTGTAGCCTGATCGGGCTAATCCGGTCAGGCTTTTTCATGAAAATTCAGCAGACGCTGCAACACGGCCCGGTGCGGGGCTTTCGATTTGGCTACTCGCCTACGCGGCTAATGCGGCCCGTGCCGGTCTGGTGCTATTACCTCAACGGGCTGCTAATCGACACAGCGCAACGGAATATGCAGCGCGACGTATTGCGCACGTTTGCCCGCTACCAAATTGGTCAGATTGCGCTGACGCACTTTCACGAAGATCACTCGGGTAATGCGGCTGCGCTGCGTGGGCAACATAACTGCCCCGTGCTGGCCGGGCCACTCACCGCCGAACGCATTGCCACCACGTTTCCGCTGCTGCCCTATGAGCGTTTCTGGTTCGGGCAGATCGAACCATGTCCCGGCGCATTGCCACTGCCCAATTTGCTTACAGCAGGCCCGTATACGCTCCGCCCAATTGCAACGCTCGGCCACTCAGACGATCATTACGTATTTCTGGAAGAGCGCGAAGGCTGGCTCTTTGCCGGTGATTTTTACATAGGTAATCTGAAAGTCTTTCGGCGTGGTGAGAATATTCATCAGATGATAGCTGCCACGCGGCACCTGCTCACCTATGATTTCGATACGGTTTTTTGCGGACACAATCCCGTACTGACGGGCGGACGTCGGGCTGTTGAACGTAAACTTCACTACCTCGAAACGCTGGTCGAACGTGTGCAGGACGCTCATCGGCGTGGTGTGCGTGGGCAGGCGCTGGTGCGGGCAGCAGGCTTGCAGGAGCAATGGTGGCTTCGGGCATTTACGACGAATGATGTTAGTTCTATGTATATAATAGAGTCGATACTAATGCGTTGATCGCCAAATAGATTATGTGGTAGTTTAAGGAAAGTTTAGAATATAAAAGCGATTTTGACCGTTTTATATACAATTCATTCTATTTTTACTCGAAAAATCGATTACTAACCTATGAGAAAATTATTTACACTACGCCTTGTTGGAATAAACGTGGCCTGCTGGTTACTGGCAGCCACTACCGTTCTGGCTCAGGGCGTTCGGGGCCGCGTTATAGACGGGGCTACCAGGTCGGCTATTCCGGGGGCAACCATCGTTGTCATGAATACCTCGGTTGGGGCGACCGCTGATGCAAATGGAGATTACTCGCTGAAGTTAGACCCCGGAAATTACACGCTTCGGGTAAGCTTTGTGGGGTATCAAACGGCCAGTGTACCCGTAACGGTTTCGTCTGGCGAGCCTGTTGTAGCCAATGTAACATTGAGCGATGCAGCCGAAAGTCTCGGAGAGGTTGTTGTGATTGGGTCACGTTCAACACAGGTGCGTACCAGTGTTGAGACAGTAGCCCCCGTCGACATTATTCAGTCGCGTGATTTGGTTGCAACCGGGCAGGTCGACATTACGCAGCAGTTGAATTTCGTGGCTCCATCGTTTAATTCGTCGCGTCAGACAGTTGCCGATGGTACAGACCACATTGACCCGGCCACTATTCGGGGACTCGGCCCCGACCAGGTGCTGGTGTTGCTAAACGGCAAAAGACGCCATAATCAGGCACTTATCAACGTAAACGGAACCATCGGGCGCGGCTCTGTCGGAACAGACATGAATGCTATCCCGTCGGCGGCTGTTGAGCGCATCGAAGTATTGCGCGACGGGGCTGCATCACAATACGGTTCTGATGCCATTGCGGGTGTTATTAACCTGCGTCTGAAAGAACGTCCGGGCACCAGTGTGATTGCTCAGGTGGGGCAGCAATACAAGGGCGATGGACAAGTGGCGCAGATTGGCGTGAACCACGGCATTAAGATTGGGCAAAAAGGCGGGTTTCTAAGCCTTACCGGCGAATTCCGCCATCGCGGAGCCACTAAACGCGCAGGCGATTACAACGGTCCGGTATACGTAAACTGGAACGTAGCCCGTGCCACAGGTGAAACAGATGCGGCTTACATTGCCCGTCGGCAGGGCTTGTACGACCAGGATCAGACCCGTATCCGGGCTAACAATTTCGATTTGTCGGACAACATGCTGATTGGCAACTCGCAGGTCGATAACATTGGTGGTTTTCTGAATGCCCGACTGCCCATAACCGCCAAAACGTCGTTCTACGCTACGGGGGGTATCAACTACCGGAATGGTAAAGCGGCTGGCTTTTATCGGTATCCATTTCAAACGTCGCAGGTTATTACCGCACTGTATCCCAATGGTTTTTTGCCGAATATCGAATCAAAAATCAACGATCAGTCGCTGCTTGCTGGTGTTAGTGGCGAGTCGAAAGGCTACCGTTGGGATATTAGCAATGTGTATGGGGGCAATAGCTTCCGTTTCGACGTAACGAACTCGAACAACGCGTCGCAGTTTGCGCAGGGAGCCAACGCGCAGACTAATTTCTATGCGGGTACGCTCAGCTTCTATCAGAACACAGCCAACGCCAGCGTTGCCAAAGATTACGGCTCGTCGGTAGGGCTTAAATCGTTTAACGTGGCGGTTGGGGCCGAGTATCGGATGGACTTTTACCGGATTCGGAACGGCGAAGAAGCCTCGTATCGCAACTTCGACCCCGCATCAGGCCGGGCCGGTGGTGCCCAGGTATTTCCGGGGTTTCAGCCAGCAAACGCGGTTAATGCCAGCCGAAACGTAGTGGGTGCGTACATCGATATTGAAACAGACCTGAGCGAGCGGCTACTCGTGAATACGGCAGCCCGCTACGAAAATTACAGCGATTTTGGTGGTAATCTGGCCGCAAAATTAGCCGCTCGTTATAAGTTCACCGACGCATTTTCCCTGCGTGGTGCGATAAGCAATGGGTTTCGGGCACCGAGCCTGCACCAACGGCAGTTTAGCGCGATCAGTACCGTTTTTGTGTCAACAGGTCAGGGACTCGAACCGCGTCAGACAGGTACATTCCGCAACGATAGCCCCATTGCCCAGGCTTTTGGCGTACCATCGCTCACGGCTGAACGCTCAGTCAATTACAGTGTTGGCGTTACGTCGCAACCACTTAGTAATCTGAGCATTACAATTGATACCTATCAGATTGACATTCGCGACCGGATTATTTACAGCAACCAGTTTACGCGCGGCACCAGTGGGGCCGGGCTAATTGTGGCTAACATCCTCAACGCGGCTGGGCAACAGGAGGTAAATGCGGCCCAGTTCTTCGCTAATGCGGTAAACACCCGTACCCGTGGCATCGACATCGTAGTTGCTACCAGCCCGCGTCTGAACAAAGGAACGCTCGACCTGACTTTTGCGGCTAACTTCAACGAAACACGGCTTACAGGCGACATTAAACGGCCCGCCAATTTACCAAACGACGCCGTGTTTGGTAACTTTTTGTTCAACAGACAGGATAGTGCCCGCCTGACGCTTGCACAACCCAAAAGCAAAATAGCCTTCACCGCCAATTACCGGCTAAATAAATTCGGAGCGGTGCTGCGCCTGACCCGATTCGGCGAGGTAGCTACCTACGACCCGGCAAATCCATTGCTCGACGAGT
This sequence comes from Spirosoma montaniterrae, assembly GCF_001988955.1. Taxonomy (NCBI): domain Bacteria; kingdom Pseudomonadati; phylum Bacteroidota; class Cytophagia; order Cytophagales; family Cytophagaceae; genus Spirosoma; species Spirosoma montaniterrae. The sequence continues at coordinate 5,034,721 of NZ_CP014263.1, forward strand.
TCTTTAGCCCCAAACTGGTAACAGACTTCAGCGTTTCGTATCGGGTATTCAAGAACCTCACGGCTACACTTGGTGCTAATAATATTTTGGACGTATATCCCGACAAACTACAAAAAACGGCCCAGCCAACACCATCGCGTTTTGGTTCGGCAGTGCTCGACAATTCATCGTTCGGACGGTTTGTCTATAGCCGGAACGCCACTCAGTTTGGATTCAACGGGGGTTACTATTTCCTGAATTTATCGGCAAGTTTCTGATAAACGCAGCTACGAAAAAGCCTGCTAACATTAGTTGGCAGGCTTTTTCGTGACTCTTCGGTTAGAAATATCATTACTTCGGGGCCATCCGAATTGCACCGTCGAGCCGGATAACTTCGCCGTTGAGCATTGGGTTTTCCAGAATACTCTTTACCAGCAAGGCGTACTCAGCCGGTCGGCCCAGCCGCGACGGAAACGGCACCTGCTGACCGAGCGAGATGCGGGCTTCTTCGGGAAGGCCCATCAGGAGGGGCGTTTCAAACAGGCCGGGTGCAATGGTCATCACCCGAATACCCGACCGGGCCAGGTCGCGGGCAATAGGAAGCGTCATGCCGACAATGCCGCCTTTCGAAGCCGAATAAGCTGCCTGACCCATCTGCCCGTCGTAGGCTGCTACCGAGGCCGTGTTGATCAGCACGCCCCGTTCACCCTCCTGGTTAGGCTGGTTTTGCTCCATTGCCAGAGCCGACAACCGAATAACGTTGAATGTGCCGATAAGATTGATGGCGATGGTTTTTTGAAAAGCCGACAGCGAGTGCGCACCATACACGCCATCAACTTTGCCAATCGTTTTGCGGGCCTCGGCAATACCAGCACAGTTGACGTTGATGTGCAACCCACCGAACGTCTCAACGGCCAGATTGACAGCCGCCTGCACGTCGGTTTCGCTGGTGACGTCGGTTTTCTGAAACCGTACCGACTCTCCAAGTGCTGCGGCTAACGCCTGACCGCGTTCTTCGTTCAAATCAGCGATGATAACATTGGCACCGTGTTGCGCCAGCATGTTGACGGTGGCCTCGCCCAGCCCCGATGCACCTCCCGTAACGAGGGCCGTAGAATTCTGTAGGTTCATATCTTTTGTCAGGCTCAAACGCCATTCGGCAAAAAAGCTATCTTAGAGGTACAAACAACACGGCATCGGCCACAACTACGCCCGACGTGCCTTCATTGCTTAGCTCAAGATACGGCTTTCCAGTCGTGAGCGTGTGTTCGCCGAGGTTAATCCAGTCGCCGGTATGCTGTTGCTGGTCAAGCGTGATTTTTTGAACGGCTTTGCCCGTGTTGAGCCGCACGGTTATGTTATTGGCTTTATCGCGGTCCCGCGTTCCGGTTTGCGACCCGTGCTCGTCAGGATTGCCGCCCCCGCCTACCCGGTTAGGGTTGTAAACGTATACTATGTAACGGCCCGGTCGGTTATCTGGCAGCAGAAACCGTACCGACATGGGTTCTTTGGCCGGTTCGGCAACCAGCATCGACGTGCCATATTTGCCGCCATTGGTTTCCCGCAGCCAGTTGCCTTGCCGAACTACCCGCTGTGCGTCGTCATTATCGATTAGAATTTCGGGCTTCGCGCCATTCAGGAGCGGATTTTGCGCCAGTTGGTTTTGCAGTTTTTTTACGTCGATGTCCTGCACGGCTTTGTTTTCATCGATAGCCTGACACGCAGCTAAGGCCGACGACTGGGCCAGCACCATAAACACGGGTTCCATCCGAATGGAACCATAAGCTATGTGAGTGGCCGACAAGCAAACGGGCACCAGCAGATTTTGAATGCTGCCACGCTTTGGCACCAACGCCCGGTAGCTGACGGGGTAAGGCGGAAAGCCACCCACCTGCACGTCGCCCTCGTTCTTAACCATAGCCTGCCCATCTTTTTCGACGATAAGCCGCTGACAATTGTGTGAATCCATTGTATAAGCCGCCATACCAACGCCATCGGTCACGGTTGTTTTGCCTTCGCAGTTGGCCTGCGTCATCACATAATCGCCCACCATGCGCCGGGCTTCGCGGATATACAACTGGTGCGAGAAATTACCGTTGTCGGTATATTCATCTTTTGGATAGCCCCAGTTCAGCATTTCGTCGCGCAGATGTTTGGGTACGCGCGGGTCATGACCGATGAAATAAAACAACCCCTTCGTGTACTCTTCGTGGTCGCGGATTATTTCGGTTCGGCGTTCGTAACTGGCGTTTGGATAGTCGAAGTTAGCTCCGATCATGTCTGTCGAAAAGCCTCCGCAGTTGTTAATGTCCGTTTTGCGGTTGGGCATTATCACGAAGTGCATCAGGTTCCAGGTCAGTTCTTTCGGCTCGTGCTTCTGAATCTGCCGAAGCAGCAACGTATATTTGGTGGAGTCGTAACCAGCCGGGCGGGTAATCGGAATCCGGTTGGCGGGGTTGTCGGTCAGGCACATGCGGTAGTTGTATGCCTGTACTGAGGCATCGCCCGTACCATTGGGTTGCAGTTTGGCCGAACTAATGCCGTAGAGCAGACCGCTTTCGGGCTTGCCGGGAACAACATACGGATCAACACCGTCGGGAAACTGATGTTTGTCTAAAAGCTGAACGCCATTCCAGGTTTCGCCGTATTGGCTGTTGGCTTCGCGCCCAACCGTAAACGCTACGTCTGCCTGCGCCATCAGATCGCCTTCATACGAACAGTCGATAAACTGTTTGGCCCGAATCAGACCGCCATTATCGGGTTTTGGGCTGGTTTTTTGCAGAAACAGCCCCACAATTCGGTTGCCTTTTTTCTCGACGCCAGCCGCCCGGTGGTTATACAGTACAGTTATATTGGCTTCGGTAACGTATTGATTGAAAATCTGTTCGGCTACGTGCGGCTCAAACGTCCACTGCTCAAACTTGCCGTAATGCCTGCCGATACGGCGGTAAAAATCCCGTGCCAGCCCCGTAATTGCGAACTTATTGCCAATGTCGGTGGCACCCAGCCCGCCCGAACTAAGCCCGCCGAGGTGGCGTCCCGGCTCGATCAGCACCACTGATTTGCCCGCTTTTTTGGCTGCATAAGCCGCCATGACACCCGCCGAAGTGCCGCCGTACACGCAAACGTCTACCTGCGCTGGCTGAGCGAGGAGCGAGAAGGGAAGAAGGAATAGGAAAAGTGTTCTCATAAAATTGCCATTAATTCCCGCCAGTGTTGAATATCATACGTTGGCGGGTCGGCCACTAAAGTACCGGAAGGGTTGTAAAATACCGTATCCATCCCCACGCCCTTTGCGCCCAGAATATCGGCTTCATAGTTGTCGCCAATCATCAGGCTTTCAGAAATGCTGGCTCCGGCAGCTTGCAGGGCATACTCGAACACCAGCGGATCGGGTTTTTTAGCGTTGGCATTCTCGCTCGTAATCACATTCGTAAAATAATGCGCTATTTCGGCACTGTCCATCTTTACAGCCTGAATTTCAGCAAATCCGTTGGTAATGATGTGCAGCGTGTAGCGGCCCTGAAGATGGTCGAGCAACTCCCGCGCCGATTCCAGCAGGTGGGGCTTTCGGGGCAGTAGCCGCAGGTATTCAGCGTTCAGATCGTGTTGAACGGTTGCTTCGTCGATACCCAGCGAACGGTATACCATCGGGAAGCGGTGTTCGCGAATGTAGCTGTGGGCAATCAGATTTTTGTCATAATCGGCCCAGAGTTTTCTGTTGATCGCGATAAAATGACGGCTAAACTCCTCCGCCGACGCAATGCCTACCTCCGTCAGCCGAAATGTCTCGAACAATTCGGCCAGCGATTCGGCAGAGTTACGGTCAAAATCCCAAAGCGTATGGTCGAGGTCGAAAAAAAGGTGGCGGTACTTCATAGAAGAGTTGTAGGGTTATAAGGTTATAGGGTTATAAAGTTGCTCCGCCCGATTAGTTGCGCCCACAACATTACAACCCTATAACCTTACAACTGTATAACGTCAAAAATCGAGTTTAAGCCGCTCAACGGGCTGATCGTTCACTAAATGACTTTCCACAATTTCGGAAACGTCGTTGAGTTGAACATTACCGTAATAAGTGCCTTCAGGATATACGACAAGGGTGGGGCCGAAAGCGCAGGCATCGAGGCAACCCGTCCGTTGCGCCCGAATTTCTTTTTGCAGCCCGCGCTGCGTCAGTTCCTGCTTAAACGCTTCTACCAAAGCCAGACCGTGTTCGGTGCCGCAGCTTTTCTTGGGAGCGTCTTTCTGATTCGTGCAAATGAAAACGTGCTTTTTAAACTTCATGAGGGTGTTGTATTCGTTTGATAGCCAAAGATACACAGCATTCACCGCAACGCCGTCACCATTGCCCGGCCCGGCATGGTGCGATACCAGACAGTTTTGTGCGGTTTTAGCCCGGCAATGCGTTGCCATTCCTGAATTTCTTCAATCGAATAGTTACCTGCCGTACTGGTTAGCCCGTAGAACAGATCAGTGCTACTGCCGACCAATTCGGGTTTGCTGCCGGTTTCGGGCCGGATAAATTCATTCACGATAAACACACCCCCCGGCCTCAGAGCACGGGCAACTTTGCTGGCTACCAACTGATTTTGCTCCGGCGTAAAATGATGCGCCAGACTCGACAGCAGTACAATATCGTATTGAGCTTCGCCAAAATCATCGGTCAGGGCGTTGCCCGGCTGATGCCGAACGCGTTCGCCCATCCCCTGCCGGGCCAGTAATGGAGCGGCCTGCTCGATGGCTGGAGGCAGATCGAGAATAACGGATGTAAGACCCGGAAGTTTCTGGCACAAAGCCACCGAATGCTGCCCATGCGAACCGCCAATGTCCAGCATGGTTCGGGCTGATTTGGGTACCGGCACGCGCCGACCAAATTCGCGGGCTTCGGTGCTGCTGGCGGCTACCATTGCTTCCTGATAGTACCGCCACTGTTCGGGCGAAAGGGTATCGTGATAGTGAATGCCGCGTCCGGTTTCAAGGTAGGTGCCAAGATGAGCAAGCCAGTCCCACATTACCCGATTGTTGAATACCATCATACCGTGCACCGACAGCGGATCGCTCGATACGGCAAATCGCCGGGCCATGCGCGTAAGGGCGAAGCGGTTGTTACGAAACGTAAAATAACCCATTGCGGTGAGCAGGCCCATTAATTCGCCGAGGGCTTTCTGGTTTAGGTGTAGCACTGTTACCAGTTCATCGAGCGTTTTTGGCCCGGTTTTAACCGCGTCGAAAACGCCCCTGTCGGCAGCTTCGAGTACGGCCTTAGCCAGCACCGGCATAATCTGAGCATGAAGCAACGGAATAGGAGCGAGGTTGGCGCGCAGGGCCAGCCATTCAAGTGGATTTTCGGGCGTAATGGTTAGTTGCATGTAACATGCTTAACGGCTAATCTCAGGCAAAAGTTAACCCGAACAAAGGCGAAGGATTTTAGTTCTATTATATCCAACAGGTAGAGTTAATGTATTGACTCATTGGCCGATAGCCTGTAGAAAACGCTCAACGTGAAAAGAAATATACTAAGCGGTAGAGCCGCTGGTACACCACACCTTCTGTTGCCCGAAAAAAACCTCGTTGCGCACCTCACAGCGGGTAACAAAGATGCTTTCGCCCAACTGTATGATGTGTATGCACCAGCTTTACTGTCGGTAATTTGCCGAATTGTTGGCGATTCAGCCAAATCGGCTACCGTATTAGAGACGGCTTTTCGGCAAATTCACCAGCGTATTCCCACATATAAACCCAATAGTCAGCCCTTGTTCGTCTGGTTGATGGATATTGCCCGCCGTACTGCGCTTGATGCCGTTGCCGATGTCCAAAAACCTGCATTTCAGCCTCTCCAGTTATCAGCAACCGGCAGAATACGTGTGAGCCAAGCGGTCGCTGCTCCACCAGTAGCCACAACCGAACCGCACCTGAGCGAATTTTTGCAGGCGGTATTGCACAAAAACTGCACACCCGAAGAAGCAGCCCGGCTGCTGGGGTTGCCAGCCGACTCGGCACGGCAACAGCTACGTCTGGCAATGCTGCAATTTCGGGCGCAGCAGGTTTGATCAGGCTCGTTTGCCTTTCATGGCTACGGGCCGGGCCGGAGCTTTGCTGCCAGCAACGGTGTCGTGCTGAGTCATCGTAACGGGGTCCCAGCGTATCACTTTCTGTTTAAAGTAGCTTTCATTGCAGGCCAGCACCGGCGCGGCTGCCCGAAACCCAAACACGGGGTCTTCAATCGTTCCCTGGCTACCATCGCGAACGTTCTTGAAGAAATCGCCGAAATGCTTAGCGTGAGCGTCGTCATCTTTTGGCGCGTCGAACCGAACTTCTTTGGCCGGTTCGGCCACGCGTGCTTCGGGCGGATATTGTGCATCGTATTGTTTTCTGAACTCCTCCTGAACTTCTGGCGTAAAGGTAAAATAGCTGTCGTAGTTGCCATAGCCGGGGGCTAATGGTAGTTTTTTCTTGGTCAGAATCAGGTTGTCTTCCGAAAATTCGATCTGCCCTTCATTACCAATGATGCGCGTAACGTTGCTGATTTTGCCCGCGTTGGCGAAGTTGACCCGCAGCACCATCTGAAAGGCTTCGTGTTCATCGGTTTTGGGGTAATCCATCACGCTCGTCATTACGTCGGGCACGTCGCGGCCATCTTTCCAGTAGGCCAGATTCCCCGACGAGAAAATGCGCGTCGGGCCGAGCGAATTCGTTACGAAATGTACGCCTGTAATGAGGTGAACGAATAAATCACCTGCTACGCCCGTGCCGTAGTCTTTATAATTGCGCCACCGGAAAAACCGTTTTGCGTCGAATGGGCGTTTGGGGGCATCGCCCAGAAACCGGTCCCAGTCGAGTGTTGTCAGTGAGGCATCGGGCGGCACCGAGTAGTTCCACGCGCCGATGGCATTGAAGCGGTCGTTGTTCGATTCGATATAATTAATCTGCCCAATATCGCCTGCCTGCACCAACCGTTTTGCTTCCTGAAAAGCCGCGCTGCTGATACGCTGACTGCCTACCTGCATGGTTTTACCCGATTTCCGCCACGCGTCGATTACAGGTTTACCTTCGTTGATGTGCTGCACCATTGGCTTTTCACAATAAACGTGCTTACCCGCTTTCAGTGCTGCAATGGTAATGTGGTCGTGCCAATGATCGGGTGTTACCACCAGTACCGCATCGACGTCGGGCCGGGCCAGCACCTCACGAAAGTCGCGGGTAGTAAACAGGTCGGGATTCTGAAAAGCGGTTTTGGCGGTTTGCAATCGTCCGTCGTAAAGATCGGCTACGGCCACTAATTCTACGTCAGGATTACGCAGGGCCGCTTTAGTGTCGTAGTTGCCCTGGATACCCATGCCGATGGTGGCGATGCGAATTTTATCATTTGGGCTAACGCGCTTCAGGTTCGGAATATAGGCGGGCGCGTTGCCCAGCGCGGTTTGCAGCCCCCCGGCAGCGGTCAGGGCCGAAGCCGCCGAAAGGGTTTTTATGAAAGTACGTCGGTTGGCGTTCATGACGATTGCGGTTTTATGTAAAAGGGGCAGGCGGGGTAGGATTTACCCAGCTTAATACCCCTATGCCGCAACAGAGAATTCTTCTACCTTTGCAGCTATGCAATTGATTAACTCGATAGCCGCCGAGTTCAAGCGTGAGTTGCGCCAGCTATACGGCGACCAACTCGCCGGGTTAGTGTTGTTCGGGTCATATGCGCGGGGCGACCAAAACGAGGAGTCGGATGTTGACTTTGCGGTTGTGTTGAAGAACCCGGAAACGCGCTCAACCGACGAAGTGATTCGGCTTGTACCTGTCAGTACGGCCCTTAGTTTGAAGTACCGATGCATTGTGTCGGTGTTGCCGGTTTCTGAGCAAAAACTCAATACGTCGATGCAGGGCGTTTATCAGGAGATCAGACGGGAGGGAATTCGGTTATGAGTCGTTTGTATGAAGCGCAACAAGCTCTTGAGCGGTCAAAAGAAACAATAGACGAAGCTATTTATAATGTTGAAGGCGGCTTCACAACTGCGGCTGTCAACCGAGCTTATTACGCTATATTTTATTGTTTAACAGCCCTTCTGCACACTGAGGATGTTTACACAAAGCGGCATTCTGGTGCACATGGTAAATTCCACGAACTGTTTATCAGAACGGGAAGATTTCCGGCTGAAACGGCCCAATGGGCGCAGTATGCTTTTCAACTTCGTCAAACAGGAGATTACGATCTCGAAGCGGATATAACCGAAGAGCAGGCCGCGCAGTCTTTAGATTATGCCCGGCAGTTTTATAAATTGTGCCTATCCTATTTCGAGCAGTTGATAAGAGAAAGCTGAATAGGTACTATGAAGAAAACAGGTTGGAAAAAGCAGCGTGAACAAATAAAGGAGAAACTAATACGTTCCCGTCAGCAGCGTGCCGAAAAACTATATGGTAAACAAATTGGAATGATTGACGACTGGATGCGTAATTCAGACTTGCCTTATACTGATTGGGAATTTGACGGTGATAACTTGTACGTTTATGTTTCTTCTAAAGAATATCAGCTTGCGCGAGATGTGAAAGAAAATGAAGTAAGCGGACTTTATGGTATAGAAATGTACACGTTATCAGACCTTGTTGAAGCGATAGCAGGATTCGACCTCGTTACAAAAGAATTAAAAAACTTAGAGATGGTCGATAGTTTCAAATAGACCTGACATTTACGTAGAATTACATATAAGTAAAACTGTTAAATCGATTGAATTGTGAAACTCATCAGAAGCCCGTGGCAAGACACATTTTTTGCCTTATTAGGCGAGTGCAGGAATCGGCTACAAGTAGCATCCCCCTACGTGAAGCATAGCTTTGTTAGCCAATCCATTGCAGGCAAGTGCTCGTCAGCGAAAATAGAGTTGATAACGTCGCTCAAGTTTATGGATTTTTATCAAAAAGCATCTGACCTCGAGGCTATCAAACAACTACTGCAAACGGATAATCAAGCATTCAAGAACCAATCATTACATGCTAAATTGTATATTTTCGATAATCGAAAAGCAGTAATCAGTTCTGGAAACTGGACTCAGGGTGGGTTGGTCAGAAACTATGAGTATGGCGTACTTATCGAGGATAAAGAAACAGTTGATAAAATTTCTGACGATTATGAACAACTAAAATTAAACGAACATACAACGCCAATAACCTACGAACATCTACGTGAAGTCGAACAGTTAATTTTAGTCGCTCCGCGTATCCAACGTATCAAAGAAGCAAATTTCATCATTGCTAATGGGCTTTCCGGCTGGAAAAAAGATGTTTTTGATGTATTGTGTACTATTGGAAAAGAGGAAGTGAACCTTAGCGAGATATTGGCTTATACATCGCAATTAGAGCGTAAACATCCGAACAACAACCATATACAGGCCAAAATACGTCAATAGCTACAAAGTCTTAGAGATATTGGATTGTTAGATTTTCTTGGAAATGGAGTTTACAGAATGCTTTGGTGACAGCGAGTACCTTGACGTTCAATACTCTTCAATAAAATTTCCATTCTATTCTGCCCGATTCTGTCATAATCTGCGTTATTTCGCAGATAGTCTAATTGTCGTAAACTGCTGAATGGTAGGTATTATTATGGGTAGTCTCTCTGACCGTAAGGTAATGCAGGAGGCTGCCGACGTGCTGACCACGCTGGGCGTGTCGTGGGAAATGGAGATTGTGTCGGCGCACCGAACGCCCGAAAAAATGGTTGAGTATGCCAAAGCCGCCCGCAGCCGGGGCCTGTCGGTTATTATAGCCGGGGCGGGTGGAGCGGCTCATCTACCTGGCATGGTAGCCTCGCTCACCACGTTGCCCGTGGTGGGTGTTCCCGTGAAATCAAGCAATTCTATCGATGGCTGGGACTCGGTACTGTCGATTCTGCAAATGCCTGCCGGTGTACCCGTAGCAACGATGGCACTCGATGGTGCCCGCAACGCCGGTATTCTGGCCGCGCAGATTGTGGGTACATTCGACGCGACCGTTGCCGAGAAGCTGGCGAATTTCAAAGAAGAACTGAAAGCGAAAGTGGCTGACATGAACAATCAATTAGTGAACAGTGGAAACAGATAACCGCACTACAAATCCCCGGCCTGCCAGCAATTCAAACCTGCCTGCTATTACGCTGGTGGTGCTGATTGGCATCATTGCCGCGCTACTCTACGTGGGCTACGACTCGTTTATCGACAACACCGATGGTTCGGACGAACTGACGAGCGTGGCACTTGATACAATGGGGCAACAGCCCGTTGCGCAGAACGAACCCGATATGCTGATGGCTCCCGAAGAGGTCGATACGTCGTCGCAGCCCATGCCGGTCGATCTGTCGCAGGCCACCCCGCCCGCCGACGTCGTCGTAGCCAATACCGAAGCCGAAGACGTGGCAACGAGCAACCGCGAAACCACCGACGGGAAACCCGCGCCCGATGAAAAGCCGGTAGCCGTGGCCGAAAAACCGGTCAAGAAAGAAGAAGCCCCTAAAGCAGAAAAGCCCAAACCTGAGCCAGCCAAAGAGGTGGCTGTGGTTGAAAAACCAAAAGTGAAGGCAGGGGGGCAGGCTACTACGCACACAGTTGGCACGGGCGAAACGTTCTATGGCGTCGCCAATCGGTACAATATGAAAATTGCTACCCTGAAACAACTGAACCCCGGCGTAACGGAGCAGGACATCAAAGCGGGCGTTACCAAACTTAACGTTCGGGTGAGGGCCGTACACACCGTAGGGCCGGGCGACGTGCTACGGGTAGTAGCCGAGAAGTACGGCGTTAGCAAAGAAGCCCTGATGCGGGCCAATAAAAAAAGCAAAGACATCGCTACTCGTGGCGAAAAGCTGATTATTCCGTTCCCCGAAAAACAGTAGAGACGCGACCCTTCGCGTCTCGTTCGCGTCAGCAATACCCATCTGAACAAAAATTTATCCCGTGCCTGAGACGTAACCAAGCCATCCGGTATCAGGAGACGTAACTAAACCGTCCCGTGCCTGAGACGTAACTAAACCATCCGGTGCCTGAGACATAACCAAACCGTCCGGTGCCTGAGACGCGAAGGGTCGCGTCTCTACTTTCGTTCGTAGGCCAGCCCTATCGTAAATCGAAGGTCGTTGTTCTGTCGGCCCGATGCTACAACGCTTTCATAGGCATTGGCAAGGGTGGTACGCAGGCTGGTATTTGTGGTTAGTTTTACCTGAAGGCTCAGACTGGCATTCCAACGCAGATTTCGGGCGTTGAGCGCGGGCTGATAAAAGGCCGTATGCGTTACGGTGATGCGGTCGCCACTGAACGTATATTCGCCGAAGAGCCGGGCCGAACTGCGGATGACGTCAATGTCAGTGTTTTCAACAAAATCCGTGTATTCGTGCAGTAACACATTCGTTACAGATATGTATGCCCGCTTCTGGTTCAGGAGTTTATAGCCCAATCCGGCAGCATAGGTCCAGCGTCGGTTTATTTGCCTCAGATTACTTCGCTCAAATGAGCCAAATGCCAGATAATACAGCCGCTTCTCGTGGCGCAGCGTTGTCCGAAAGTCGCCAAACCACTCGCGTTCAGCCAATACGCCACTTTGACGCCCGTACACAAACGATGGATTGCTCGACAGTTTGAAGTAGTTACTCAACTGATAATCCAATGCGCTGGCTAATTGCAGTAAATCGCGGGTGACGTTACCCCGGTTAAAGGTGCCGTCGGCGGTAATTTTGTAGCGAAAAATGCGGTTGGGGAGGGCGGGAGTTGTGTCGGTCGGAGTGGCCGCGCTGGTGTCGTTCACGGATTGCTGGGCGTCGTTTTGCGTCGAATCGGGCGTTGATGGGCGCAGTGGATCGGGCTGTTCAACAATCTGTGCCCATGCCGAAGTTGCAAGAAATACTAAAAAGAAGAGAACACGCACGAATAAAGCAGGTCGTTGTCTGTTAGCAGCCGATTGAGTACCGGCTACAAAAATAAACTTTGAAGTCTATTAACTGGTTTCATCTTGTCGCTGACCGCTTGTCTAAATCCCGTGTTCGTTGGCAAAATCGAGCAGTTTGGCAACGTGGTCGATGTTGAGTTTGCGGTAAATATTTTTGCGGTGCGACCGAACGGTTTCAAAACTGACAAATAACTGCCCGGCAATTTGCTGGCTCGATAGTCCCTGCCGAATCAGGCCAATAATTTTTATTTCAGTAGGCGTCAGGCCGAACTCCCGTACAAACCAGTTGGTTTCGTGTTGGTGCCCGCTGGGTTCATCAGGGAAAACGCGTTCACCCGCCCAAACCCGTTGAATGGTCTCAACAATTGTTTCAATGCGTTCGTGCTTAAGCATGTATCCAGAAACGCCCAACGCACGGCATTCGTCAATAAATTTACGGTAATTATACATCGTCAGCATAACGATGTGCAGAGCCGGAAAATGGTGCAGCAGCATTTGAGCGCACTCGATGCCGGTTTGTTGAGGCAGATTAATGTCCATCAGCACCACCTGGGGCGACAGCCGCTGAACGGTATGCAGCACGTCGTCGGCCCGAAAAACCTGCCCTACCACCTCAACCGGCGACCCTTCATACGATAATTGCAGAACCAGCCCGTCGTTAAACAGCACGTGGTCGTCAACCAGCAGTATGCGGATTTTGGGCGTGTCGGTCATTGGGGTCGAGTAGGTAAGGAACGTCGATTCGGACGGTCGTGCCTGCCGGTCCGGTGTCGATAGCTACCTCGCCGGTCAGGCTTTTCACTCTGGAATCTACATTCTGCAATCCGATGCCCCGCTGATTATTTACTGTTCGGTCAGTAAAACCCCGCCCGTTATCTTCGATAGTGATGTTGAGATACGTATCGTGATAAACCAACTGCACTGTGGCGTCGGTGGCCCGGCTGTGTTTGACAATGTTGTGCAACAACTCCTGCACGGCCCGGTATAGAATCAACTCGGCTGAGGAGGGCAGCACCACCCGCTGCCCCGAACACACAAACAGAAACCGGATGCCCGAAGCCGTTTCGAGCCGGTGGGCAACTTCGGCCACGGCGTCGGGCAGTCCGAGGTCGTGGAGTTCAACGGGTAGCAGGTTGTGCGAAACGGTACGCACGTCGCGGATGATTTTGTTTAAAAGCTGCTCAGCATCGGGTTGATTGGGCATTTTGCCGCGTAGAGCGAGCAGACTGGTGCCGATGTCGTCGTGAAGGTCGGCGGCTAAGCGTCGGCGTTCGGTTTCCTGAGCATGGATTAATTGTTCCTGCGCTACCTGTAACGATTCGGCCTGTTGGCGGTTGCTTCGTTCGAGCAATAGCTGCGAGTGCCGGATAAATCGCTGCCGATAGAGCCAGCCGAGCGTAATCACGAACAATTCGACCGTAAAAGCCAGCCGAAACAGCAGCATATCCGGCAGAGGGCTGGGTTGTCCGCTGGCGTTCAGCAAAAAATTTACCGCATAAAAAAGCAGCATCGACCCCACAGCCGATAATAGAAACAGAGCCGTTGGGCGGTGCGCGTTTTGCCGGAGTGTCTGCGCAATATATCGGGCAAACAACACTGCGTACCCCATTACGCCCACAATACCAACTCGGTAGCCTAACCCCCAGCCGTTGCCAACAGCCTGCCTGTGGCGCACGGCCTCGATCAGCACCGCCAGTCCTACCAATAACCAAACCGGATTGTCCCATTGCCGGGCCGTAAGCCGGGGTAACGACAAAAACCGCCGACTAAATAGTATAAAACAACATAGGCCACTATTCAGGAAATGACCCAATGCATAGGGGTCATCGAGCCAGTGGAGAGAAGGCGGCAACATAACGCCCCAGCCGTCATTCAGCAGAGAATATATAGTCAAACAACTGATATAGACGGCATAGTAGAGAAAAATGCGCTGGGCGTCGATCAGGAAATTTAGCAGACCGATGAATACGGCCATCAGAAATATGCCTACGAAAAATGCCCACGTCCACGTGTCCTGTTGCTGATAAGACAGAAACTGGCTTGGCTCCCAGACCCGAACCCCAAATTTGAGGTAGTCGCCCGGTGGTACGCAGCCTTCGATAAACACAGTAGTAGGCTGATTTTCCAGCAGTGGCAGGGCCAGCACAAAATAGCGATGTCGTACAGGCAGATTCGGCCAGTCCGGGCTGGGTGCAGCGGCTAAGTCGGTATAAGCCACGGGCCGAAAACGGAGTGACGTATCAGGCCGAACGAGCGTAACCCAAACCGTGTCGAGAAAATGGCTGGTCAGCTCAAGCCAGACGGTGCGGTTGGTAGTAGACTGGCACCGGAAGAAAGCCCGACCTCTGGTGGTCGTGTTGCCGTAATGCACACCCGATACTGCCTGCCAGTCGGCTATTTGAATAGGTTGGTGGGTACTTAATTGAGGTCGAATGGGGTGCCGTTCCTGAAAAAGCGGAAGTTGTTCGGCTAATCTAAAGGCTGAATCGAGCCGCAAAATGGGCTGGCCCTTGATAGCCGAAACTACCAAAACGAAGATGCCGATAAGAGCCAGCCGGTGCATACGAGTTTTTGTTACAACACAAAGAAAATCAGAACCTACATACAAATAAGATAGAAACCGTGAAAAAGCCACTGCAATCCGGGTAATCTCCCATTGTCTGAAACCAGCACAGAAACTGACCTTTGTTGCAACGCCAACGGTCAGCGATGGCCTGATAGCGAGAAGTTTATCTATTCACACCAAACCATTTTATGGCTATGAAAAAGTGGCTACTGCTCACGCGGTTGAGCGCATTTGTTTTAACGGTATTTATACTGACGTATGCCTGTAAAGGGCCCGAAGGTCCACAAGGCCCCATTGGCCCACAGGGAACACAGGGTACTATAGGGGTAACCGGCCCGCAGGGGGTTAGCGGAGCAACCGGCGCAACCGGGCCGCAGGGCGTCAGTGGGGCAACGGGAGCCACCGGCCCCCAGGGACCGCAAGGCCCGCAGGGGCCAATAGGCAACGCTAACGTAGCGTACACTGCCTGGAGGGTTGTCGACAATAGCGGCAACTACTCACGCACGTCTGATAACATGATGGTGTACATGGGTAACGAAGGTAAAACAGCCTCTACGCTGCTAACGAAGGAAGTAATGGATAAGTCACTGGTTTATATCTACTTTAAATTTGGGCAGTTGCTCTACGACCAGTCGGTTGGCACAAATCAACTCCGCGAGCGTATTCAGCAGGGTAACGCTACAGGCATGACGAAAATACCGGGCCACACTACGAGCGAATTTAACGATTACATTTATTACAATGTCAGTCACGATTACTTAGGCGAAAATTACCTGCGATTCAATGTAAATCTGTTCACGCAAACCTGGGATCAGGCGCAGGCTAAGTGGGTGCCAAACTCCGAGATGGTCGGCAAAAACGCCCAATACTTCCGCGACATGGTAAAAGAACTGCCACAATATCGCATCGTTATCGTGAATGGGAGTACGCTGACTGGCGGTCGGCGGGCTGCGGTTGACTTCAAAGATTACGCGGCTGTAAAACAGGCATTTAACATCCCTGACTGATGCGTAGCAACGCCCGTCCCAGACGCGTAGTCCGGGATGGGCGTTGGTGCAGATACCGAACGATAATATCCCCCCATCCGGGTATGGCGGAAGTAATTAAGTTGATTGATATTTACGATCACTAAGCCTCTATTCACCAGACTTCTGTAAACAACTCCGGGCTAAAGCGCGGGAGCATTCAACCCTCAATACCGATGTTCGATAGAACAATACAGCACGGAGTTTTCAGGACGGTTTACAACGCCCCCGACCGCAGCAATGTTTCGCGCCCCGTTGAGGTCAGCGTCGCAACAGGTGCCGCAGTTTGTACATGTAAAGGACTTGCCCTTGCGGTGTCCAATGTGGTAGCATACGTGGCACGTCTTACTGGTGTAAGCCGGTGGGATAAACACCACTGGCACACCCGCCAACTGAGCCTTGTAGCTGATAAAGCTACGAAGCTGGTAGAACGACCACAAATTGTGTTCCCGCTTTTGGGTCTTGCCAAGCCGTTTATTCGCTCTATCGCGAATGCCTTCAAGATTTTCCAAAGCCAGACCGCGACCACTTGCTTTTGCTTTGGCAACCAGCCGCTTACTGATGGTATGGTTAATAAGGGTTCCCGTCGTGTGCTCCTTCTTCGAGATGCGTTTGAGCAAACGGCGGGTATTTTTAATCGTACTACGGGATGCACCGGCTTTCTTTTTGGCCTGAACACTGCCGCGAATAGCCGCCCGTTTCTTGCGGTATTGGCGAATGTCAGCACCCGCAAACCCTTCTCCGTCGCTGTCGGTCGCAATGTCAACAATGCCGAGGTCAACGCCAAGCAGTTGGTCTACTTCGGACGTTTCCTCATCGGGCAAATCACAGGTTGCCAGCAAGTAATACTTGCCGGGTCCGGCCCCCGGTTGCGGTAGACCAAATCCGACTCGCCTTGTTGGTAGGCCAACAGCCGTTCGTGATGCTGACCACCGACGTAAGGAATCGTAAGCCGACCGGCAAGCGTCCAGATGGAAACGGTCTTCTTATGGGGCTTGTAGGAAACAATTCGACTGTCGTAAGCAATGGCTCCAGTTGGTCGAAACTCGCGCTGAACTCTTTTGTCCAACTTATAAGCATCAACCACTTTGGCAATACAGCGAACGACCATTTGGCTACTGAGCCCAAAGCGTTCTTTGGTCGAATAGTAGAGCAATTTGTGCAAGCCAAACTGCTTAAACTGCTTGTTCTCCCAGGCGCCCTGACTGATAAAATTACAGGCTTGATTGGCGCGGGTGAGCGTATCGAGCAGGGCTTGTGCCTGTTCGATAGTGGGTAGGAGTTTGATTTTGGCCGTGAGTTTCACCCGGTCTGGATTGACAGCACTAAGGTAGTGAAAGTTCTCAATAGTTGAACCAAAGCAGAGGAAAAAGTAAGGCATTTCCTCCCCCGGCTAAAGCCGGGAGTATCCATGCCTTTTCCTTCATGAATGCCAAAACGCTACTGCTGACGTTTTACCTGGTTAGCCTCGGCACCGCTTTCGCTCAAACCAAACCGACTAAGATGAAATTTCTTGTCCACATCACCTGCGGCCCCGCCGACCCAACCCGTGCGGCACTTGGCTTTCTGGTTGCTAAAACGGCCCTGTCCGAGGGCCATACGGTTACGCTCTTTCTCGCGGGCGATGCTGCTGTGTTGCTCCGCGATGCTGAACTCGACAAAGTGGAAGGGTTGGGTACGGGCAAACTCCGCGAACACTACGACGCATTGGCGAAAGGGGGGGTACGGTTCTTCGTGTCGGGCATGTCGGCCAAAGCGCGGGGCATTACCGACGCCGACATTGCCGGAAAGCCCGCAGAATTTGCCATGCCCACCAAATTAGTTCAACTCGCTGCCGACAGCGACAGGTTGTTCACGTATTAACTTTCTTTCATAAAACCCCAACCATCAAAACGCCATGAAAACCCTGAACTGCCGCGATGCCGGTTTCGACTGCAACGCCCAAATTAAAGCCGAAACCGACGAAGAAATTCTGACGCAGGCCGCTGAACACGCCAGCACCGTTCACGGCGTGGCGGTAACGCCCGAACTGGCCGAGGGCCTGAAATCGCTCATTCGTGAAGAGTAACGATTACCGAAAATACAGTAGTCTTCAGGAAGTAAGGCTTATTTTAGGGGCGTCGAAGCCCTCAAAATAAGCCTTACTCTTTTTTTGCCAATGGACCCGAAACCCCTGCTTACGTCAACCCGGCTACAATCGCTCGATGCGTACCGGGGTTTTGTTATGTTGCTGATGATGGCCGAGGTACTCCGGTTTCACAAAATTCACGAGGCTCTGCCCAATAGCGACTTCTGGTCGTTCATGGCTTACCATCAGGACCACGTTGCCTGGGCGGGATGTTCGCTGCACGATTTGATTCAGCCGTCGTTTTCGTTTCTGGTAGGCGTGGCTCTGCCGTATTCCCTTGCCAGTCGGCAGGCGGGCGGGCAGTCGGTGGCGGTGCAGTGGCGACACGCGCTGTGGCGGTCGTTGCTGCTGGTGCTGCTGGGTGTTTTCCTGCGGTCGATAGGCAGCAAACAAACGTATTTTACCTTCGAGGATACGCTGTCGCAGATTGGTTTGGGCTATCCGGTTCTATTTGCGTTAGGATTTACGACGGTCGCGCGGCAGTGGCTGGCCTTTGGCGGGCTGGTGGCAGGCTACTGGCTGGTGAGTGTGTTGTATCCGGCACCCGGTCCTGATTTTCCGTATGAAACGGTTGGCGTTCCGGCCAACTGGCCGCATCATTATACTGGACTTATGGCCCACTTCAACAAAAACAGCAATCTGGCCTGGGCGTTCGATACGTGGTTCCTGAACCTGTTTCCGCGCGAAAAACCGTTCCTGTTCAACGGGGGCGGCTATGCTACGTTGAGTTTTATACCGACACTGGCAACGATGGTGCTGGGGTTGCTGGCCGGGCAATGGCTTCGCACGGGGTGGCCTGTGCCCGTGCTCCTGCGCCGACTGCTTCTGGCGGCTGGGGCTGGTATATTGCTGGGCGTGCTGGCGCAGTGGCTGGGCCTGTGTCCGGTGGTGAAGCGTATCTGGACACCCGCGTGGGTGTTGTTTAGCGGAGGTTGCTGTTTCGCACTGCTAACTCTGTTCTACTATGTTATCGACGTCCGAAAACACCAGCGTTGGGCGTATTTCCTGATTGTGATTGGCACCAATTCCATTGCGGCCTACTGCATTGCTCACTTCATCGAATCGTTTGTGGTCAGTTCGTTTTACACGCACTTCGGACCCGCGCCGTTCCTGGTTTTCGGGCCTGCCTACGAACCGCTGCTTCTCGGAATGGCTACGTTGCTAATCTACTGGCTCATTCTGCGCTGGCTCTACAAACGTCGTATTTTTATCAAAATCTAAAGCCCCAGATTCATAGGCCGTGCCGAATGGCGAACTGAATGAGGTCGGTGACTTTGCTGATGTTGGCGTAGCGAGAAAACCCGGTCAGTAAAAACGGGAAATTTCCCGTTGCTTTCCTGCATTGCGAATGAGGTACTTTACGATGAACTTTCTGCTTCTATATACAATGAACGCCCGAAACCTATTTTCCTTCGTCGCTTTTGTCTCCCTGCTATTTGGGTTGGGGCTTGTTTTCACTATCAAGCAGATGGCCGATCTGTACCTGACTAATCCCGGCTGGGTCAATCCCGGTACTACATTTGTCGCGCAGAGTTGGGGCGCGTTGCTGATCGCGGTGGGCGTGGGTTGCTGGGCCGTCCGCAACGATGGTCTCACGACCGGGAGCCGAGCCATGCTGTTAATGCTGGTGGTAACGAACGTGGGCTGGATTGTGCTGCATACGTTGGCAATCGTCAATGGGGTAGAAACTCCGATGGCCTGGTTTCAGGTAGTTATGTCGGTGGTCGTGGCTGGCTGGTCGGCCATGCTGCTACGTCGGCCAGTAGGCGCGATGGCCTGATTTTGTTAGTTGCTCTAATACTTTCTCGCTATGAGAAGAATCTATACGTTGACTATTCAATTGTGTTTGCTGTTTGTAGCCGTTACATGGTCTCCTACCCACGCCCAAACCACTGAAATCTTCAACTACAAGCAGGTATTGGCCGGCCCAAACCGAACCCTCACCGTCAGCATCAATACTGTTAATCGCGCTACCGGCGAGGTCGTGTTTGGTGGGGGCGACTCACGCGGACCTACCACGCCCGGCCTGACGTTTACGTGGGTTTGGGGCGATGGCACCAGCAACAACGGCTTCTTCCCACAAACCAAACGCTACGCTGACGTAACGAAAAATTACGTGGTGCGGGTCATTGCCAACTATTCACCTACCGAAAAAGATACGGTTGAGGTACTGGTTGATTTTGTGAAGGGAAAGATCACGCCCGTCGCGCTCGATGCTCGATTCAGAGTATTTTTGCCGAGTCAACCGGTTTCGTTGTCCAGTGCCAACGGATACAGTATCCCCGCTACGTTGCGCCCGCTGCCCGACAATTTGTTCACCGACGTGTCGCGGGCTGATTTTGAGTACCTGTTTCAAATCGGGTCCGTCATTGAACACGACTTTGTCAATGGCGACGTAGTGATGCCCGGCGGGAAGTTCGAGCAATATGCCCTGCGCGATTCGACTTTCGGCGGGGCTTATGCGCTGTGGTACACGCGTCCGGTAAGTTTCGGAATAGGCAACGGATTTCTGAAAGGAGCCGACAGCGACTTCTCGTCGATGTACCACGAAATGGCGCATAACATTACGCTCAACTTCCCGGCCAGTTATCAGTACGGCGGCAAAACCGACGGCCCGGCCAACGCTATTTTCTCGGAAGCCATCGCGCAGATTTTTCAGCACGCGGCTGGCTATGAGCTTATCAATAATTATCAGCAATACGGCCTGGATGATATATGGCTGTTTAAACTGAAGCAAAACTTCACCAGCAATGTCCGGTTTCAACGCACTCTGTTCAACGAATATATGAGCGCGGGGATGCCGTTTCAAACGTATTACAACGCGAATCAAAACGACGCAAAACGCAACCGCGAGGTACTACAGACCTTTCTGACGGTGCCGTATATGT
This sequence comes from Spirosoma montaniterrae, assembly GCF_001988955.1. Lineage (NCBI taxonomy): Bacteria > Pseudomonadati > Bacteroidota > Cytophagia > Cytophagales > Cytophagaceae > Spirosoma > Spirosoma montaniterrae. The sequence continues at coordinate 5,055,208 of NZ_CP014263.1, forward strand.
TCTTCCGTTACACCGAAGAACAGGGCAAAGGCTACCGGGCACCCGTGAAACGGCTGATGCAGTTTCTGGGTCGGCTCAACGCCGACTGGCTGAAACGCTACGACCCGAAGACCGATAGCCCAGCGGCCAATGCGTTCCGGGCTACACTGTGGGTGGCGGCCATCTCGCATACGTTCCAGCGTGACCTGCGGGCCGACTTCCGCGCTATTGGCTACCCGGTCAGCGATGCCGATTGGGCATTTTTGAACCCGTCGGTGTTCAGCGTGTCGCCCGGCGTAGTGAGCGTATCGGCAACGGCAGGTAACGTGGCCTCGGTCAGCGTAACGACGTCAGCCAGTAGCTGGAGCATAGCGAATGCGCCAGCGTGGCTGACAGTTAGCCCCCGCCAGGGAACGGGTAGTCAGTCGCTGACCATCGCGGCTGCGGCCAATGCGTCGGTCAGTTCGCGTACCGGCGTAGTCACGTTTGCCGCTCCCGACTTTCCGGCATCGAGCGTAACGGTGGTGCAGGCCGGTGCTGCGGTGAATAGCTGCTCGCTCACAGCCGGGCTGTCGGGTAGCTCGCTCACACTTTGTCAGGGAAGCAGCATTACGCTGACGGCATCGGGTAGCCAGACGAACGTTGCGTATAGCTGGCAACGCGACGGAACGGCTCTGCCGAACATAACCCCAATGATAGTAATCAACAACAGCGGTACGTATGCCGTTACGCTGCTCGATCTAAACAACTGCACAGCTACGGTTAGTGCTACGGTGGTGGACGGTCCGGTGGTTGCGCCAGTTATTGCCGCCGTAAGCGTAACGTCCACCGGGGCGGTGTCACTGAGTGCTACACCCACCGGGCCGGGCCTAACGTATCAGTGGAGTCTAAGCGGAACGGCGATCACAGGTGCTACGTCAGTTACGTATGCTGTGCGGCAGTCGGGCGTCTATCAGGTGGCGGTGAGCAATGGCGTATGTGCCGCCACTTCGCCCCCGCTAACCGTAAACGTAGCGACGGGTTCGGGGCGCGTAGCGGCTGAGTCGGCACCGGAGTTGCTTCGCCTGAACGTATCGCCTAATCCGTCGTCGGGGCGTTTCATTATTCGGCTACAGCTTCCCGAACCGGCACCCGCTACGTTGCTGCTAACGGACGTATCGGGCCGCGTGGTGCAGGAGTGGCGGCTGAAAGCCAGCCGAACGGTGCATGAGCAGGAAGCTGACCTGCGTAACATACCGGCGGGTATATATCTGGTCGTGGCTGAATCTGGTGGTATGCAGGTGGTGAATCGAGTGCTGGTGGAGTAATTCGGGTAGGTGTACCGGTTGGCGTTTGCCGAACTTTCCGCAACTTTGGCGTCTGTTCTGCTACGCAATCAACCAAACTTTACCATGACTCATTGGGGAATTTTAGGACCGGGCCGCATCGCCCATAAATTCGCGCAGGATTTGCTGACGCTGCCCGATGCCCAACTCTACGCTGTGGCTTCTACCGATCAGCAACGCGCCGACGAATTTGCCCAACAGTACGGAGCCACGCACGCGTTCGGTAGCTACGACGGGCTGCTCACCCTGCCCGACCTCGACGTAGTGTATGTAGCGACGCCCCACGTCAAGCACTACGATAATGCGCTGATGCTTCTCAACGGCGGAGTGCCGGTTCTGGGCGAAAAACCGTTTGCCATGAACGGGCAGCAGGTGCGTGAGATGGTCGATACGGCACGGAGTAAGCGGGTTTTTCTGATGGAAGCACTCTGGAGCCGGTTTATGCCCGTGCTGCAACGCGCCCATCAGCTTGTGCAGGACGGAGCCATTGGCACCGTTACGAGCGTGCGGGCCGATTTTGGCTTTGCCGCGCCGTTTCTGCCCGAAAAACGACTTTATAACAAAGACCTCGGCGGTGGTTCGCTGATGGACATTGGGATTTACCCGCTGTTCTTTTCGTACCTGATGCTTGGCTTGCCGCAGACTGTAAAAGCGAGTGCCACGTTCGCCAGCACGGGCGTCGATGAGCAATGCGGTATGGTGCTCACCTACGCGGATGGCGAGATGGCCGTGCTGGAAAGTACCCTGCGAACCAAAACACCCTGCGAAGCCTTTGTTTTTGGTACAGAGGGGCATATTCGCATTCATTCGCGCTGGCACGAAACGCAGGGCCTGACGCTGGAACGCAACGGCCACGACCCTGAACTATTCACGGCTCAGCGCACTACGTTCGGCTACGACTACGAAGCCGCACACGTGATGCAATGTTTGGCCGAAGGCCGCACCGAGAGCCACCTTTGGTCGCTCGATGACAGCGTGAATTTAATGACCCTGCTCGATGCGGTGCGGGCTGAAGCCGGGATTGTGTACTGAATCGGTGCCACCTACTTTTTCCCTTACCTTTGCGGTATGACTGATCGTTACGCCCAGCGCGGAGTGTCTGCCAGCAAAGAAGACGTTCACGCGGCTATTGCCCAGCTCGATAAGGGCTTATTTCCAAAAGCATTCTGTAAAATTGTTCCCGATACACTGGCCGCTGATCCCGACTTTTGCACCATCATGCACGCCGACGGGGCCGGTACCAAATCGTCGCTGGCTTACCTCTACTGGCGCGAAACGGGCGATCTGAGCGTATGGCGCGGCATTGCGCAAGACGCCGTAGTGATGAATACTGACGACCTGATTTGCGTAGGAACCACCGGGCCGATGCTGCTGTCGAGTACAATTGGACGTAACAAAAACCTGATTCCGGGCGAGGTGATTGCCGAAATCATTAACGGCACCGAAGAGGTGTTACAAATGCTACGCGATCACGGTATCGAAATCCACAGCACCGGGGGCGAAACCGCCGACGTGGGTGATCTGGTGCGCACCGTCATTGTGGATAGTACCGTGATTGCCCGGATGCGTCGCGATCAGGTTATCAGCAACGACCGTATTCAGCCCGGCGACGTGATTGTTGGACTGGCGTCGTTTGGGCAGGCTACGTATGAAAAAAGCTACAACGGTGGTATGGGCAGCAACGGCCTGACCTCGGCCCGCCACGATGTTCTGGCGCATTACCTCGCCGATAAATACCCCGAAAGTTTCGATCCGGCTGTCGATAAATCGCTGATTTACAGTGGTAGCAAAGGATTGCTGGACAAACAACCTGATCTAAACGTTACTGTCGGGCAACTTATTCTTTCGCCTACGCGCACCTATGCACCTGTAGCAAAGATACTTTTAGACGAACTGCGACCTTATATCCACGGCATGGTACACTGCTCGGGCGGGGCACAAACGAAAGTGCTGCACTTCGTTGATAATCTGCACGTTATAAAAGACAATCTGTTCTCAATTCCGCCCTTATTCCGTCTAATTCAACAAGAGAGCGGTACAAGTTGGCAGGAGATGTACAAGGTTTTCAATATGGGCCACCGCTTAGAGATTTATTTACCCGAAGCTTATGCACAACGGGTTATCGAAGTATCAGAATCGTTTGGTATCGACGCACAGGTAATTGGCCGGGTCGAAGCGTTTACCGGAAAACAGGTGACAATTCAATCGAACGAAGGAACTTTCATTTATTAATTAACCGCAAGAATCGTTACTAATGTTTGAGTAAACTGTCTAAGGCATGTTATAAATACATAGCCCGGACATGAAACAACTTTACCTATTTATTACACTGTTTGCTCTGGGAGTATCGGCCATACCGCCAACTTCAACAGCTCAACCGTTTACGGGCGCATGGAGTTTTGAAGGTAACTCAGACGGTGTTTCATCAAATCCGCTAATTTCAGTTTCGTCGGCCAGTTATACCGGCGTGAATCTTTTGGCAGTTAATCCGTACACAACGGGTCATGCCGGGTTAGGAGCCAACATACAAAACTGGTCAACGTCGGTATGTAATAATACAGAATATGTACAGTTTTCGGTCAGCACCAATGGTACGGCGAAGATGACACTCAGTTCACTGTCATTTGCCTTTGCCCGCTCAGATGCTGGTCCTCGAAACATCAGCGTTCGGTCGAGCGTCAACGGCTACAGCAGTGATACCTACACGCAAACGGTTAATACTGGTTACCAAACGGCATCTATTGGCCTGAGTGGGTCAGATTATACAAATCGGACGGGAACCATCACGTTTCGGATTTACGCCTGTAACCCTACTGCCAGTGGTGGAACGCTTCGACTTGATGAAATCAAACTGAACGGAACCCCCCTTCCCGTCGAACTTGTTTCATTTACCGCCAAACCACAGGGCGAGCGCGTACAACTCTCGTGGGAAACCAGTTGGGAGCGTAATGCCGAACGTTTTGAGGTGCAACGCAGCCGCGACCTCGGCGAGTTTCTGACCATCGGCAGCCTGACTGCCAAAGGCACCACCGACCAGCGACAGCAATACGGTTTTATGGACGAACATCCGTTTGACGGGGCAAATTATTACCGGCTCAAACAAGTTGATTTCGACGGCACAACCGAATATTCCCGACCAGTAGCTGTTGTAATGGACAACCTGACACCTTCGCTGGAAATTCTGGGCAATCCGTCTGATAGGCAGGCCATTCGTGCTGCCGTTCGCAATTTGCCCGATGCCACATACCGTTTAACAACGCTGACCGGCCAGGATGTACTCGTTCAATCCGGCCCGATACAGGTCGATGGTTCAGTGACGATAACGCCTATCCAACCGCTGATGCCCGGCCTGTATCTGCTCCGCGCCGAAGCCGCAACAGGGCGTATTGTTCAGAGAGTGGCGGTAGAGTAAGGCGGCTGGAAAGCCGCAGATTATCGCAGTCTGCGGCTTTCCAGCCGCCTTACGTTAGGCTAATCAGCGGTCTCCCGTTTAGGGCCAGCACCAGCGTGAAAACCGCTAAAGCTCCGTAAAGAAGCCCGGCCAGCACGATTAACCTAACATCTTTGAGTACGTAAAACGACAGCAGTGGCAATACCTGCAACGCGTGCATGCCCACAAAATGCGCGATGCGTGGGTCGCCGTAGCGGGTACTCCAGTTAACAAGCGGTAGGCCCGCGCCCCCGTCCGGCCCGCCAATGGTATGACTTAGCCGGGCACCCATCACGAACCCTTCGAAGGCAAAAACAACGAAAATCAAAATACCGATACGAATGCCCCAGACATAGTAAATTGGTAACTCAGGAAAGCTACGCACAAAGAAGAGATAGCCGACGTAAGCCGTGTATAGCACCACAAGCGTAATGGCAATACCCATCAGCGAGTAAAGCGCACCGTAAACAGGCGTACTTATATTAAAATGCGACAACTGCCCCCGCGATGCCTGCCAGATGATATAAACAAGCTCGAAGCCGAGCAGGCCGATAACTGTCCAGTTGAATGGTCGAACATTAAAGTCAGGCATCAGGTAATGGCAAAACCAGGCCATTGCCCAAACGTAGAGCGTTGTCGATAACGTGAACTTGAACGGCTTATACCAGGCGTTTACACCCAGCACCTCAACCGAGGTGAACCGGGTCAGGGTCAGAAAGAGCAACGACAGCCCCAGACAAATCAAGCCGAACCAAAAGAGAGGTAGGTTACGTAGCCTCAGTTCGTCAACAAAATGATACATCAGCGCAGGGTTTTAAAGGTGAGTTATTGTTTTTAAGCCCGTTGATGCTTGGTCATGCCACTCATTACTTGCTGCATAATCCGCACTTTGCCCCAACGCGGCACCGTTCGGAGCGAGTATGTCAGTACTTTTGTCAGAAAACCGGGCAATACGGTGTGTTGCCGACCTAATGCTTTCAGAATGGGAACGCCAACCTGCTGGGGCGTTAAACTCATGTTCATGACCATGTTTGCCCGTTGGCCGAAACCGCTGCTTACGGGTCCCGGTGCTGCCGCCAGAACGTCTACGCCCAGCGAACCCAATTCAAGCGCAATAGCCTCGGCCAGTGTCTGTACGTAGGCTTTGGTGGCGGCATAGTGAGCTGCGTAAGGTACTCCCTGAAAGGCCACCAGCGAACTCAACAGAATGATCCCCCCCCGCTTCTGGGTAGCAAACCGCTGCCCAAAATGATGAGTAAGTTTCAGTAACGACTCCGTATTGAGCCGAAGCATATTTACCTCCTCGTCCAAATTTGATGCTCGAAACTCGCCCGATGTGCCAAAGCCAGCCGAGTGTATAAAAAGGCCGACAGGCTGGTTGCTGGTGGCTTCAAGCAGTTGACTGATACCAGTTTCTTCCGAAAGATCAGCCGCTACTGGTGTTACAACAACACCATAGCGCGTCTGTAAATCATTTGCCACACGCTCGAGACGTGTTGTAGTGCGGGCATTAATAATCAGATTTAGTCCTGACTCGGCCAACCGTTCGGCCAGTTCAAGCCCAATGCCCGACGAAGCTCCGGCAACAACAGCCAACGGACCATAGCGGGCTTTGAGCCGTTGTTGTTCTGACGTTGATAAGTTCATAAGTAAATTTGGGTTTAGTTGTTACTCTATGCCAATTCCAGTTCTTCTTTCATCGTCTTCACCTCCACTCTCGGTGGCAGTAGTTTGTACAGCACGGGCGTAACTACCCGCGAGAGTAACGTGCTGGAAATCAGACCGCCAATCAGTACCCAGGCCAGTGGGCTGTAGAGCGGGTTGCCTTCTACCGCCAGTGGCATCAGCCCGCCAATGGCCGTGAGCGACGTCAGTACAATCGGCACAAAACGTACTTCGCCCGCGTGTTCGATAGCTTCGATAAGCGGCATACCGTCGGCGCGGAGTTGGTTCGTGAAATCAACCAACAGAATCGAATTCTTAACTTCGATACCGATCAGGGCAATTAGTCCGATGATGGCAACAAACGAAAACGGGTTGCCCGTGAGCAGCAGCGCGGCAATGGCACCGATTACACCCAGCGGAATTACCGATAGCACAATCAGTGTGCTTTTGATGGTGCCGAACTCCAGAATCAGCACGGCCAGAAAGCCGAATACCGTTATCAGGATGATCGTGCCCAGCCCACCGAACGACTTCGACCGGCTTTCCAGTTCGCCAGCCGCTACGTAGCGAAAACCCGCCGGAAACTTCATGGTGTCGAGTTGCTTCAGTACGTCATTATACACGTTATCGACTAAATAACCCGTTTTTACGAAAGCCGTAACGCTCACGTAGCGGTCTTTGTCATAGTGCTTGATTAGGTTTGTTCCAGTCTCGAACTCTACGTCGGCCACCTGCCGGAGCGGCACAGCGGCACCCGTTACCGTGTTGACATACAGATTATTCAGTACCGTTTGGTCGGTGATGCGGCCTTTGGGTAGTGTTACCGAAATCGTGTATTCATCGTCTGAGTTTGGTTCTTTGAAGGTGCCGACGTTGAGGCCCGCTACGGCCATGCGAATGGTGCGGTTGATGTCGGCGATGGACAAGCCCAGCAGCCCGGCCTTTTCTTTATTGACCCGGATGCGAAGGTCGGTTTTGCGCGTTGCCAGCGGGTTATTGATATAAATAGTGCCCGGCGTTTGTTTCAGAGTAGCTTCCACGCGGGCGGCTACCGTGCGGAGTGTGTCTAAATTTTCGCCGAATACGCGAATGGCAATAGGAGCTTCCTGGTCGGGGCCTTGCTCAAAGTCTTTTACTTCGATTTTTGCGTTTGGATATAACGCAAATCGGTTGCGGTACTTGTCGATGAGGACGCGTTTTTCGGCAGGCTCAACATCGGTCAACTGCACGAAAAACTGCGCGAAATTGGTGGCTTCGTTCCGCTGAATTACGTTGTAATAAATGCGCGGATTGCCTTTTCCGACGTTGGTGGTGAAGTGCCGAACCGTCGAATCGCTTTTGAGTTGGCTTTCTACATACCGCGCTACCCGGTTGGTTTCGCCTAAACTGCTGCCTTCGGGCGTTTCGATATTGATCAGAAACTGCGGTTTCTCCGACGCCGGAAACAGCGCGAAACCGGCCCGCCCGGCCTGCGATACGGCCAATCCGAAAATAGCTCCGGCAACCAGCAGCGTCAGAACGGGCCGACGCAGGGCCGCGTGCAACAACCGGCTATATGATCCGCTGATGAGTTTTTTCAGTGCCCGCAGAAAAATATTACCTTCAGGATTGTGGCTGTGCTTCAGAATGCGGCTGCTCAGAAAGGGTACAATCGTAAGCGAAACGACCATCGACGCCAGCACAGTCATGACAACGGCCATCGGCAGCGACCGGATAAAATCGCCCGACGCTTCGGGCAAAAACAGTAGCGGCATAAAGGCCAGAATCAGCGTAGTTGTGCAGCCAATTACGGCCAGCGTAATCTGACTCGTGGCTTTGATAGCCGCTTCCCGTTTCGAGTAACCTTCGCGCAGATACCGCTCGATGTTCTCAACCACCACAATGCTGTCGTCGACCAGAATGCCGAGTGCTACAATCAGCCCGACGATGCTTAATTGATTGATACTGAAACCAAACGCGTCGAGCAGCGATAGCCCGATAGCCAGCGAAAGTGGTATCGAAACCATAACCACCAGCGCGGCCCGGAAACCCAGCGGCAGCAATGTGATCGACACCAATAGAATGGCGATGATAAAATCCTGTACAAAATGCCCCAGCCGTTTGTTTACGCTCGTGGCCTGATCGAAATTTTTGGTCAGCTTGATATGGGGCGGCAGCGACTGGGCGAAGGTTTCGATAATCGGATTCACCTGATCGCCCACTTTCTGAATGTTCTCGCCAATTTTCTGACTTGCCGTCACCAGCACGGCCCGGTGGCCGTTGAGCCGGGTAATGTGCGCTTCGTCTTCGAGGTTTTCCGCTACGTCGGCAATGTCGCGCAGGTACACGATTTTCTGTCCGTTGCTCGATACGATGGTATTCCGAATCTGCTCAATCGACTCATATTTACCCGCCGTTTTGACGTTGAATTTCCGCGTACCAACCTGCACGCTTCCACCCGGAATATTTACGTTTTCGGCCTGCAAGGCACCAATCACGCGGTTGACGGGAATACCTTCCTGCGCCATCTTCTCGATGTTGAGCGACACGCGCACGGTGCTTTGGGGATAGCCCCAGTCGTCTACGTTTTTCAGGCTTTTCACCTTTTCGAGCCGCTCTTTCAGGTCATCGGCATACCGCCCCAGTTCCTTATCCGAGGCCACCTCCGACTGTAACGCCACCTGCACGATATTCACGTCGGAGGGCGAAAACTTATTGATTTTAATGGAGAAAATATCTGATGGCAATTCGCTGCGCAGGGCGTTTGTCTCGCGTACCAATTCCTGATACTTCTCGTCGGGGTCCTGACCATACTCGTACTCAACCCGAAACACGGCTAATCCGTCGCCGATGGTGGTAATTACGTGGTCGATATTGTCGAGTTCGTTGAAGCGTTTCTCGGCAGGGTCGGCCACGAGTTCTTCCATGTCGCGGGCATCGGTGCCGGGGTAAACCACGACTACCGCAAAGTTGGGTGCTACAAATTCGGGGTCTTCGCCCCGTGGCATGTTCAGCAGCGAGTTGATACCGAGGGCAGCTACGCCCAGAAACAGCACCAGCATGAACTGCCAGTTTTTGACGGAAAAAGCAGAAATATTCATTTCTTTAAGTGAAAAATGAAAAGTGAATAGTGAAAAGTGACCACCGTAATTCAACCACTTATCATCATGCAGGAACAAGAAAGCATTATACAAACCAAGTCATTTGACTTTGCAACCCGTGTTGTTCGTATGTATCAATGGATAACTAAAAAACATCGTATCCATTCATTAGCCGATCAGGTGTTACGAAGTGGCACAAGTGTTGGCGCAAATGTTGAAGAAGCAACGGGCGCACTTACCAAAAAAGAGTTCATTGCCAAAATTGGCATTGCCTACAAAGAAGCCCGTGAAACTCGTTATTGGCTACGACTCTTAGGAGCAACAGACTACCTCAATGACAAAATGTATGGGTCGATGCTTGCCGATTGTCAGGAACTGATTCGCATTCTGGCATCTATCCAGAAAACATCCCAACGCAACGTAGCAAACCAAAAGCTGAAGGGCTGAAAAGCACTTTTCACTTTTCACTTTTCACTATAATTTCAGATTCCTCGGTCAGAAACGCCGAACCTGCCGTTACCACTTCCCGAACGCCCGATGGGGCATTGGTCAACAAAACTTTATCGCCATCCAGAAAGCCGATCTGTACAGGTAGTTTCTGCACTCGTTTCCGGTCCTGCGCCAGCACATACACGAAGCCTTCTTTGCCGTTGCCCTCCACAATAGACTCCACCGGCACTACGGCGTAGCTGCGACTTTGCGCCGGTACGAGCGTGGCTTTCGCAAACAACCCCGGAGCCAGCTTTACACCCGACGAACTAATCTTGATCTCCACTTCATACAACTTGCTGACCGGATCGGCGGCTTGTGCCAGCTTGCTAACGGTTCCGGTAAACGTTTTGCCTGGATACGCATCGAGGGCGATATTGGCACGGTTTCCGAGCCGGAGCCGCGCCCAGTCTTTGTCTGATACGCCCACGCGCACCACCCAATCGCCGGGGCGGTTGCCCGAGATGAAATATACCGATGCGCCAGGGGCTACATACTCGCCCGCGTTGGTGGCCTTACGCGTTACGGTGCCATCGACCGACGAGCGGATTTGCGCGAAATTGCGGTTAAACTGCGCGATGGTCAGGTTTTGCTTTGCTACGTTTTGGCCCGTGGTGGCGTTTTGTAGCTGTTCGAGCGTGGCGGCTGTGTCGGCGTAGAGGCTTTTAACCCGGCTGAAGTCGCGTTCGGCTTTTTCAGTGGCTAATTGCGCCTGACTCACCTGTGCGTTGATTTCGGTCAGGTCGAGCGTGGCTAAAAGTTGCCCTTTCTGAACCGTCTGCCCTTCTTCAACAAACATGCGGTTGATAATGCCGCCCACCTTAAACGACAGCCTCGCTTCTTCCGACGACGATACCAGCCCCGATGCCACTACGGGTTCGGCCCGCACGACAGTGCCAACGGGTGCCAGTTTCACCGGAATGATGCCTTCGGGTGTGGTATGGGTAGCGGCTGTTTTTTCAGCCGCTTTGCTGCCGCACGCCCATAGCAGAACGGCCAGCAGGAGGGAAGTAAGTACTTGCGTGATTTTCATGACAATTGGATCGTGTTTTGTGACATTTTGAATCGACTTAACGTTATTTACAGTATTGGCAACCAGTTCACGATATGAACCACCTTATTACGATTCACCCGGAGATTCAGAGCGGAACCCCTGTGTTTTTCAATACGCGGGTTCCAGTGAAAAATCTGTTTGACTACATCAAAGGCGGCCATACGATTGCCGAGTTTGTTGATGATTTTCCATCAGTAAAACCCGAACAGGCACGGGCTGTACTTGAGTTGGCTGAATCATCCGTTACGCTTAATTTTTCCCGTAATGCCCATCTTGTTGCTTGACGAAAACCTACCTAAAAAGTTGAAATACAGGTTCGGTGAAGGTTATGATGTTACGACTGTGCCAGAACGCGGATGGAGTTCGCTAAAAAACGGTGAGCTGTTAAAAGCCATGCACGATGCTGGTATTGAATTCCTGATTACGGCTGATAAGAATTTGAGCTACCAGCAGAATTACCAAAAATTGGGCATCAAGCTAATTGTTCTGAACACCGTAGATAATCAATACGAGTTCGTTCTTCCTTTTGTCCCTAAAATCAAAGCACTTTTCGGGCAGGACATCATTCAGGATTACAATTGGATTGACTTGTAGCCCTTACTCCACCGCTACCGCACGGTCGAGCGCGGCCCGTTTTACCAGCACGTCGGTGCGGGCCATCGAATGCTGGAGTTGGGCCGTGAGCCGGTCGTTCTGGTAGCGTAGAAACTCGATGAGCAGAGCCTGCCCGTTGCGATACTTGCTGTCGATGACGCGAAACGTGGCGTCGGCATTCTGGATGCCGCTTTGTGTGGCGGTCAGGCTTTCGTTGGCTGCGTCGAGGTCGTAATACGCCTGCAGCACCTGCAACTGAATCTGCCGCTGCACCTCCTGCATCCGGGTCTGCAGCGCGTCGGTCTGAATTCTGGCTTGCTGAATTTTCGACCGTTTCTCGTAGCCCCGGAATAAATCCCACTGCAATCCAAACTGCGCCAGCACATACGCCTGATTCTGAAATGTATAGCCAAAGCCCTGAAAACCAGCGTTTCCACCCACGTATACGTTTGGAATGCGGGCGTTGGCTTCGTTGAGTTTGACCGCCGTTTGAGCCGCCCGCAACGACCCGTTCACCTGCGCCAGTTCCTGCCGCCCGCGCAAGGCCGTTTGCTGTAGGTCGGGTAGCGTTTCTTTCTGTTCAGGTAAAATCCGCGTCAGTAATGAATCAACCTCTACAGGAGCCGTTAAGTCGCGGTTAAGCAGGAAGTTGACATACGCCCGCGCCGATTCGCGGTTTTTTTCGGCTACGGCCATCTGCTGGTCGACTTTGCTGATTTCGTACCGCGCTGAGCTGAGCACCTCTTTCGTGGCTACGTTGTTGCTTACCAACTTTTCGTTCAGCCGGGCCAGTTCGGTCAGTACTTTCCGCGAATTGTCGTAAATGCGAATGGCATCGAGTGTTTGCAGGTATTGATAGTAGGCCGTGCGAATGGTGTACCGCAGCTCGTTTTCGACTACGCGTTTTCGGGCTTCCTGCGCCGTAAGTAGCTGTTTCTGAATAAGGTAATTGTACTGAATATCGGTGTTGAAAATGCTGTACTGAACGCTGACTTTGGTATCGTGAAAATTGTTGGGAGCCAGCAACTCATTTACGTTCTGAATATTGGTCGGAAATCGGTCGGTACCAGTCATCTGATTGAGCGTCTGATAAACCGGATTCAGCAAATCGCCCACCGGAAACTGCAACCGCCGACCACCAGCCGCCAGCGAATACGTTGGGTTGAATGCCACGCGCGGGTAAAACAGCGACCGTGCCTGATTGATGGATTCGGTTACGCGGCTAATCTCCAGCGACTCCTGCCGTAATGCCAGATTGTTAGCCAGCCCATCGCGAACATAGCCATCCAGAATAGGAGAAGGCTGGGCGTGAGTAGTGATGAGTGATAATAGATGAACGATGAGTGCCAGCATTGCCCATAACGGCGGGCGATGAGGCAGGCAATTGGTTGTGCGTTTCATAATCGTATAACAGTTAATGAACAGTGTTTAGTGATTAGTCAAAAAAAAGGCTACAGCCCTTTTCGTATCGTTTGTACGAACAAGTCATACGCATTATCCATCAATTCTTTTTTGTTCGCTTCTCCAAACATATCCATGCGTTTGCGAAGAAATAAGGCCGTTAATCCGTGCACCATACTCCAGATAACCAAACTCGCCTGTTGGGCATCGGGGTGCCTGATTACGCCCGCGTCGATGCAGTGCTGAACTGCGTTCTGTAAGACAAAAAAAGCCCGATGACCATCTTCCCAAACATCTTCCCGGCATTCAAGGGCGTCGATAGGAGCGGTCATAATGAACATCAGGTCGAACAACTCCGGGTTGTCGAATGCGAATTGAATATAGAGCCTACCCATGGCAGTAAGTCTTTCCATTGGGTCCTGCACATCTGCAATGGGCGCAAACTCGGCAATCAGCTTTTGAAACGCCTGCTGATGAAGGGCAAAAAACAGCTCGTTCTTATCTTTGAAATACAGATAAATCGTAGCTGGGCTGTATTCAATGGCATCGGCAATGTTGCGAATACTGACTTTTTCGTAGCCGTTCGTCAAAAACAACTTCTGAGCGGCTTCTAAAATCAGCTTCCGCATTTCCTCTCTCTCCCGTTCTTTGCGCTCCAGAATACCCATTATTGTTCAACTTTTCGATACAAACATAATGAACACTGTTTAGTAAACAAGCAGTGTTGATATTTTTTTAAAAAAATTGAGTAAGTGGTACGTTAGGTACGCGACCTGTACGAATAATTTCTCGCTGCAACATTCCCTGCGGGTTTCTATCGTTATTTGTATAAAAAATTGTTTTCCATCTTTTTCATGAAAAAAATTGCTCTCTGGGCGGGGCTGTGGGCATGTTGCCTGACCGCCTTCGCGCAAACGGGACCAACCTCAACGTCGGCTTCCAAATATGACCCGCTCGCGCTCTTCCACCCGTTGTTCAACATGCAGCCTGGAAACGACTACCGCACAGGCAGCGGTGCACCCGGCCCGCGTTACTGGCAGAATCGCTCTGACTATCAGATCAATATCACGCTCGACGATCAGCAGAACACCGTTGCTGGTGAAGTCACAATTACATACACAAACAAATCGCCCGAAGCGTTACCCTACCTGTGGCTTCAACTCGATCAGAACGCTTTCAGCGACACGTCGCGGGCGGCTAAAACCACCCCCGTTTCAGGCGGACGATTTGGTAATCTGGGCTTCGCGGGCGGCATGACCGTAACGAGTGTGCAGGTAGAACAGGGCAAAAGTAAGTTCGTAAACGCCCCGTATGTCATTACCGATACGCGGATGCAGATTCGCCTGAGTGAAGCCGTGAAAGCAAACGGCGACGTGGTAAAAATAAAAGTAGCGTATTCATTTAAAATCCCGGAATACGGTTCCGACCGTATGGGAATGCTCCGCCGGAAAGACGGTATCATCTACGAGATTGCGCAGTGGTACCCGCGTATGTGCGTTTACGACGATGTTGAAGGCTGGAACGTACTGCCTTATCTCGGTGCCGGTGAGTTTTATCTTGATTATGGCGACTACGAATACGCCATTACAGTACCCTGGAACCACATCGTGGTAGGGTCGGGTGAGTTGCTAAACCCCGGCGAGGTACTAACTGGCGAACAAATCAGGCGGTTGGCGCAAGCCGCGAAGAGCGATAAAACCGTAATGATTCGCGATAAAAGCGAAGTAAACGACCCCGCCAGCCGCCCCAAACAGGCCGGTGTGCTGACCTGGCGGTTCCGCTGCCAGAACACCCGCGACGTAGCCTTTGCCACCTCGAAAGCGTTTGTCTGGGATGCGGCCAAAATGAACCTGCCGAGTGGTAAAACGTCGCTGGCGCAGTCGGTGTACCCTGCCGAGAGCGCAACGAACGATTCATGGGGCCGTTCAACCGAGTACGTGAAAGGCTGTATCGAGTTCTACTCAAAATACCTTTACGAATACAGCTACCCTGTGGCGACCAACGTAGCCGGTATTGTGGGTGGTATGGAATACCCCGGTATAGTGTTCTGCGACCACAAAGACAAGAAGGAGGCCCTCTGGGGCGTAACCGACCACGAGTTTGGGCATAACTGGTTCCCGATGATTGTGGGCAATAACGAGCGGAAGTTTCCGTGGATGGACGAAGGGTTCAATACATTTATCAACACCTTGTCTACCGCGAACTTCAACAACGGCGAATATGACCGCGAACGCGGTACGATGCACGACATTGCTCCAGCACTGTTTTTCCCAACCGAACCCGTGATGACCATTCCCGACGTGCAGCAATCGCGCGTACTGGGTATTCTGGCCTACTATAAACCTGGTATGGGTCTGAAACTGTTGCGTGAGTCAGTGCTTGGCCCGGAGCGGTTCGATTTTGCGTTTAAGCAGTATGTTAACCGATGGGCCTTTAAGCACCCCACTCCTTACGATTTCTTCCGAAGCATGGAAGATGGCGCGGGCGAAGACCTCGGCTGGTTCTGGCGCGGCTTCTTCTACGAGACCTGGAAATTAGATCAGGGCGTCAGAGAGGTGAAATACGTAGATGGTAATGCCGAAAAAGGCGCGCTGATTTCGATTGATAACCTCGAAAAATTTGCCATGCCCGCTGTGGTCGAAGTAACGGAGAGCAACGGTAAGAAAAGCCGCGTCAGCCTACCGGTTGAGGTATGGCAGCGGGGCGGCACCTGGACATTTAAACACCCATCGACCTCACCCCTGAAATCGGTTGTTGTTGACCCCGACCAGAAATTACCCGACATCAATAGCCGTAACAATACATGGCGGGCCGAAGCGCAGTAAGGAAGTTATAGGGTTGTAAAGTTGTAGGGTTGTAAAGTTGGCTGACGCATTATACCGGCGGAGCCAACTTTACAACCCTACAACTTTACAACCCTATAACTTTTCTATTACCATCGCTCCATACGAGTAGCCGCCCCCGAAAACGGTGACAACGATGCGCTGGCCTGACTGAAATTCGTCCCAGCGTTCGGAGAGGGCAATTGCACAACCGGCACAACCCGTATTGCCAAGCCGCTGAATATTCGAGATCAACTTTTCTTCGGGCAGGCCGAGGGTGTTCATGACGTTGCGCGAGATGCGCAGATTAGCCTGATGAGGCAGTACATAATCAATGTCGGCGAGGGTCAGGCCGCAGCGGTCAAGTATCTGTTGACTGGCTTTGGGCATATACTGGCAGGCGTTGATAAATACATCGCGACCAAAAGGCATTAACACTCCGCCTTCGTTCGGTTTCATCACTACGGCAGTAGTAGCTTTGGCTGTGTGTGCCGCTCCGCCGGTGAGCAACGCCCGTATGTAAAAGTCACCCTCGCTTTGGCGTTCTTTGGTAATCAACAAGGCCGCAGCCCCATCGCCCCATAAATGTCCCGAAACGGTATCTTCATCGTTGTTGTAAGCCGTATTATGCTCAGACACAATCACCAACGCCCGGCTGGCTTTATTGAGCGCGAAATAACCCTCAACCACTTCAATAGCGTTCAGCAGCGACGAACAGGCCGTTGAAACCGATACTACCGGAATGTCGGCAATCTCCAGGAAATGCTGGGCTTCGTGAGCCAGCGAAACAATGGTATCGTAGGGCGTATACGTGGCACCAACAATCAAATCAATGTCGGCGAGATTGACTTTTGCCTGCAATCGGCGGATAACGTCGAGCGTCATCGTGTTGGTATTTTCGCCGGGCGCGGCTTTCCGCCGTTCAACTATGCCGGTTCGCTCGATAATCCAGTCGCTCGACAGGCCATTGAGCCGGGTAAAGTGTTCATTGCCAACTACTGCCGTTGGCAAATAGTGGCTTACTGCATGGATGTACATCAGGTCAATCGCTTGAGCCGGTTAGACAATCGGCTCAATAAGTGCCGAAAGTTAAACCCTTCCGGGAAATCATGGTATCATACATTGGAACAATACTATAATGGCTTTAATAAATTTTATTTTAGGGTAATACTTGCCTGTAAAAACTCAAAAATTGCTTCGACTCCGTTTCCCAATTGTACATTGTTTCAACCGCTTGCCGACCACGTTGCCCCATGTCACGGGCCACCTGTTCGTTCTGAATAAAATAGAGTAAGGCATCGGCAATCGCTACCGGGTCGTTGGGCGATACACAGAAACCGCAACCGTGCCGTTCGACCACCTCGCGGTAGAGCGGAAAATCGGACGTGACAACGGGCAGGCCGAGAGCCATGTACTCGAATAATTTCGTTGTGTACGATTCCGGGTAATCGCCG